>JAKIWD010000011.1 GCA_022750205.1 Thermoplasmata archaeon | reverse complement strand
GAGGTCTCCCTTCGCTTCGCGCAGGGTCTTGCCCATGTTCAGGGACTCCAGCTCCGCGAGAGCGTCGAGCTGGCCCTCCACCAGCTGGGCCAGTCGGCTCAAGGCGCGGGCACGTTTGCTACCGTCGTCGCCGGCCCAGCCTGAGTTCCGGAACGCCGACTCTGCGTTTTCCATTGCGTGCCGGGCGTCGTCCCCGTTCCCGGAGGAGGCGGTGGTCAATGGTCGGTTAGTGGCCGGGTTGAGGAGCGTGAACTTCTCCCCCTGGCCGGGCGTGCGCTTTCCTCCGATGAAGAGCTCGTACGCCGGTTCAACCACAGTGGACATGGACCGGGCCGGCGAGGCCGGCGACTCGCTTAACGATGTTCCCGGTGGCAGAACCGGAGTCGGGTGGGAAGGCCGGGAGCTCTCGGCGCAAGCCCGGAGCCGACCAAGCGTGCGCGGGAATGTCCTAAGGCCAGTCGAGGTGGGGCTCGAATCAACCTTCGCGTTGGGAGATGTGCTGTATCGGTCTAGCTGAATCTCCTTTCCGCGACGGTGACTGGGTGGTTTCGGAGCGAACGACTTCCAACTGATTCGCCCCGCTGGAAGGGACGCGGGACCCGCCTCCGCGAGCGGCAGATCCCGCTGGGTTTGGCTGAGGCCGACCTCACGTGATCGTCGAACTCAAGAGGGTATCTCCTGAAGTTGGGAACGGTGGTGGTAGGGCCGGTGCGGAGAGCGTCCCAATAGGCGGGCAGTAGGCCGGATATCCCCAGGGCCAAGCGCCGGGGGTGCCCCAGTTGACGCCGAAGATCGCGCAGCTGTCCTGGGTGTAGGCGACGGTCGCGGTGACGGTGATCGTGGTGGTATCGTAGTAGTTCCCTGGGGCAACGGTCGTAAAGCCGGCGAGCAGGTTTACGGTCTTCCCGTACAGCGCAGCGAAGTAGGTCGACGGGACGCAGCTCGTCGCGCTGGTGTGCACGTTCACGAAGGCGAGCGAGGTCGGAGTTATGGTGGTCGATACGACCGTTCCCGCCGGGGAGTGGACCTGAAGCTCCGCCGTAGTGTTGAGCCAGATCTCGGAGAACTTGAGAGCGGGGCAAGGGCTTGATGCGTACACGCTCACGAGCCCGGACCAGGCGATGGACTGGCCCCACTGGGCGGTCGCGAGGTGCGAGCCGGGTGCGAGGTGAACGGCCGCCGTCTGGTACCCACCCACCGCATCAATCGATCCGATGTAGGTTCCAGGCCACGCTGCGGCCTGAGCGGGGTTGACGATACTCGCCTCGTCCGTCCAGGTCGCCGTGCCGACGACCGGCGGCGAAGCCGTCGCATTGCACCAGAGATGCGCGGCCACCGGACACAGTCCGGTGTAGCCCACCGCATAGATCGCCGCAACAGGAGGCGAGGCAGCGTCCACGGTGAAGTGGGATGAGCTCGGCCCTCCAGGAACAGGGCCCAACCCCCCGCTCGTGAACACCACCATCAGACAGGCGAGACTCACCAGACCTATCGTCGCTAACCAACGCCGCATGAACGTTCAATGATTTACCGGGTCATAACTTTAAGGAAGTTAATTGCGCATATCAGGATATTTGCCACCTGTCAGGAGTAACCGGGACATTTGCATCAACCCAATTTTACTTACAACCGGTAATCTGGCAGGGCGCTCGCCGCCGGACCTACGTCTTTCGGTAAGGACCGACGTCTACCCATCCCGTGGGTATGCTCGACCCTTCCACAGCAACGGGCGATGCGCGACCCCTCGCACCAGCGAGGCGCCTACCAGGACAACATAGAATCCGACGGCCAGGGGAAAGAGCAGGCCGTAGACCGCCGAGCCTCGAATAGCCGCGGCGAACGCGACGTGCTTGGCGAAGAGCACGAGATAGAGTACGGCGCCCACTCCGATCAAGAGAGGTGTCGAGGACGCGATTCCCAAGGGCAGGATCACCAACGGGAGCCAGAATAGGCCGATCAACCCAGCGAGGAAAGCCAGCTGACGGGCCGCCGAGAATCTCGTCCCGTGGACGTTCTTGAGCAGGCCCTCGAACATCTCGTGACGGTCCCGGTACATCCGTGTTGAGAGGAGTTCAGGGGCCCAGGCCACGCGGAGCCTCAAACGCCGCGCTCGGAACTCCTGGGCCAATCTCACGTCCTCCAGGATCGCGCCCCGGATCTTCTCGTGCCCGCCCACGGCGTCGTAGGCACTCCTCGAAACAAGCAGGTACTGGCCGTTGGCCATCGCGGTCCGCGACCCGTCGTGGTTCACCCGGGGGGCCCGGAAGTAGGTGAGCACAACTTGCGTGTAGAACGGGAGGATGAGCTTCTCCCAGAACCCGATCATCACCACGCGCGGCGCTAGCGTCGCCAGATCGGCCTTTTCGCGAAGTGCCCACGCCACGGTTGCCCGGATCGCCTCCGGGTGGTAGCGCACGTCGGCGTCGGTGAACAATAGAAACTCCCCGGTGGCGGCGCGCGCCCCGACGGCGCAGCCCCAGTTCTTGCCCACCCATCCGCTCGGCAGCGGGGGTTCCTCGATCACCCGGACCCGCGACCCGCGTTGTCGGGCCACCTCCACCGTCCGGTCGCTGGAGGCGCCATCGACGACGATGATCTCGAACTCCGGGTAGGTCTGCGCGAGTAGATCGTCCAGACAACTGCCGATGTCCAACTCCTCGTCCCGCGCCGCGATGATCACGGTGACCCGGGGCGTCCGGGCCAGTTCGGGGACTCCGGCCGGTTCTAGACGCGGCATCTGGGCGGCGAGATAGAGCGGGATCCCTTGGAAGAGCACCACGACCAGCGCCCCCGCCAGGGCGACTGCGACGATCCACTCTGGCAGCATGTGGGCGGCGAAGGCTCCTCGTATTAAGTCGAGTCTCGTCCCACGGCCATACCTCGACATGCCGACCGTCGAGCACCCCCGCATCCGCCCCGGGACGCTCGACGATCGCCTGTACCAGGCCCACATTGCCGAGACGGCCGTGGGTCACAACACCCTCGTAGTACTGCCGACAGGGCTGGGCAAGACCGCGATCGCGCTGCGGGTCGCTGCGGAGCATTTGCTCCGTAGTCCCACGAAGTCGATCCTGTTCCTGGCCCCCACCCGACCCCTAGTCAACCAACACGCCCAAAGCATACGCGACGCCCTCTTCGCGCCGCCGATCACTGTCCTGACCGGGACGCTCTCTCCCGAGCAGCGTGCCACGCGGCTGCTGGCACCTCAGGTCATCGTGGCAACCCCCCAGGTGATCGCGAACGATCTCGCCCCCGGGGTGCTTTCGTTACGCGATTTCTCCTTGATCATCTTCGACGAAGCCCACCGGGCGGTGGGCGACTACCCCTACGCGGTGATCGGGCAGGCCAACCAAGCCGGCCCTCGCGCCCGCGTGCTCGCGATGACGGCCTCCCCCGGTTCGCGTCGGGAACGGATCCGCGAGGTCTGGGCGAACCTCGACATCGAACGGTTCGAGTACCGCACCACGAGCGACCCGGACGTCCAACCGTACGTGCACGCCATCGGCGTCACGACCGTCGAGGTGAAGGTCCCGCCCGAGGTCAAGGAACTCGCCGTCTGGCTACGGTCCGCGGTCCAGCGCCAGGCGACCGCACCCGAGCTCCAGCGCTTCCTCCCCGAGGGATTCTCCGGTTCGCGTCGGGACTTCCTCGCGCTCGGGGAGAACTTGCGCCGTCAACTGGACCTGGCGCGACGACGCGGCGGGGACGTTCCCGCGGTGATCTGGGCCGCCGTCACCACCCAGAGCACCGCCATGAAGGCCCTCCACGCGCTCGAGCTAGTCGAAAGTCAAGGCGCCGACCAGCTCCGCGCGTTCCTGGAGGAACAGGAGAAGCCACGGAAGGGCCGCGTGACCCCTTCGCAGCGGCGCTTCTTGTCAGACCCGGATGTGCACCGTGTGCGCTCCGTCCTCGCCACCCTGACCGTGGATCTCCCGAAGGTCGAGAAGGCCGTCGAACTCTCGCGCGAGGAACTCCGTCGGAACCCGGCCGCCCGGGTGATCCTGTTCACGCAATACCGGGACACCGCCGAAGCCGTCGTGCGGGCGCTGGAAGCAGCCCATGACCCGGCCATTCGACCGGCCCGGTTCGTCGGCCAGAGCTCCCGGGGCGGGGACATCGGTCTCACGCAAAAGGAGCAGGGGGCGGTGTTGGCACGTTTCCGCCTGGGGGAGGTGAACTGCCTGGTCGCCACCTCGGTCGCCGAGGAGGGGCTTGACATCCCCTCCACCGACCTCGTGATCTTCTACGAACCGGTGCCGGACGTGATCCGGACCATCCAGCGTCGGGGCCGAACGGGACGGGCGCGGACGGGTCGGGCGATGGTGCTGGTCGCGGAAGGGACCCGGGATGTGGGGCTCGCCCGGTCGGCGGGAGCGCGGGAGCGCCGGATGCATGCGATGCTCGAAGAGGTGGAGGAAGAGGCGCGCCGGGGGGCGCTCCCGCGCCCGACTCCCGTCAAGAAGCAGACCACCCTACAGGAGTTCGAGCCGTCCGATTAGCGGCCGGTGCTCCCGAAGCCACCGGTGCGCGACGTGGAGGTCGCGATGGGGCCTTCGGCGAACTCGGATGGATGCTCCTCCACCAAGCGCACCTGGGCGATCCGATCGCCGACCTCGATCGGATGGGTGCCCGCGAGCAGGAACGTCAGCGGGACCTTGACCTCGCCCGTGTAGTCGCTGTCGATCGTGCCCGGAGCGTTGACCATGAGCACGCCCTTGGCCCCCAGACCGCTCCGGGGACGCACCTCGAGGAAGGTCCCCTCGGGCGCCTTCAACCGGAGGCCGGTGCGCACGAGTACGATCCGTCCAGACTCGAGCTTGACCGCCTCGGCCGCGCGGAGGTCGAAACACGCGGATCCGGTCGTCGCTTTTTCGGGCAAGGCCACCGCCGGTGCGCCGAGTACACGTTCAACGATGATGCGGCCGATCGCCTGGGACATAGTGTTCCACCGGCTTCTCCGCCTTTAGGCTTCCCCCGAAGGGTTGACGGCACCGGAGTCGGTCGCGAGCAACTTGGCCACCAGGTGGCCCTCCGCGCGCCGGAGCATCTTGCCGAGCGCGGGGGGAGACTGTCCGGTCGCCCGGGCTAGGCGGGTGAGCGTGACCCGACGCGGGACGGCGTAGTAGCCCAACGCCCAGGCCTTTGCGAGCACCGCGCGCTGTCGCGCGGTAAGCGCTTCCGTGGTGTCCTCCCTCGACATCAGCCTCCCCGTGGACCGACGGACCCGGAACGGGAGCTCTTCGCGACGTAGTCGGGCGATCACGCGGCGCAGGGCCGCTTCTTCCCCATGGAACGTGGCGACGACGGTCTCCCGGTTCAGCTGGAACGGCGTCGTGGGCGTCACCCGACCCGACGAGGCAGCGAGGAGGCGTTGGAGCCAGTCTGGGTTGCGCTGGCGGGCGAACACAATGTAATCGCGGGTCTTCGGTCTGCGCTCGACCAGCTCGAACCCTTCGAGCCCATACAGGCGGCGAATGCGACGCGATTCGTGCTCGAGCTCCGCCGCGGTGCGTAACGGGCCCAGTCGGCGCACCCGGAGCAGTTGGAGCCGCCAGCCCTTCTCCAGGCGCAGGGTCTCGAGCAGCTCGATCTCCTCGTAGTGATCGAACAGGTGCGGGGGGACCAGCCCCAGCAGTTCGAGGTCCGCGGTGCGGAACTCCAAGCTGACCGTCTGCACCAGTCACCGAGGGTCCGGAGCCCGTAAATCAGCGCCGGCGACGACGCGCGCTCCGGCCGTTAAATAGGCCACCCGGCTCGTCACGCCGATGGCGGTCCGCTCGCTCGGGGAGTTCCTGGACGCGCTGGAAAGCCGGGGGGACCTGGTCCGGGTCCGCTCACCGGTCAGTCGCGATCTGGAGATCACGGAGATCACCCGCCGGACGATCGGCCGCGATGGCCCGGCCCTCCTGTTCGAGAACGTGACGGGTGCCTCGATGCCCGTCGCGATGAACGTGTTGGGGTCGACCCGGAGGATCACGCAGGCCCTCGGGGTTGACAATCTCGATGCCATGGCCCAGCGGATCGCCCAGCTCACGCGCCTCAAACCCCCCGCGGGGATCGTCGGCGCGTTGCGCGACATCCCGGGCACGCTCCAGACGTTGGAGCTCGTTCGCTCGCTCGGCCCCAAGCGGGTCAGCCGCGCGCCCTGCCAGGAGGTCCAGCGGCCGACGGTCGATCTGGACCAGCTACCCATCCTTCGCTGCTGGCCCGGCGACGGGGGCCGGACCATCACGTTCCCCGTGGTCGTCACCCAGGATCCGGAGACGGGCGAATCCCACACGGGGATCTACCGGCTCCAGCAGTACGGCCCGGACACCCTCGGCTTTCACGCGCAGATCCACCGCGTCGGGCGCAACAACCTCCGCAAGTGGGCCGCGAAGGGCGTGCGCATGCCGGTCGCCGCGGCGATCGGGATGGACCCGGTCACCTTGCTGAGCGGGCTGGCACCGGTCCCCGAGGGGATCTCCAACTTCGTGTTCGCGAGCTTCCTGCGGGGAGAGCCGCTCGAACTCGTCGGGTGCAAGACGATCGACCTGGAGGTTCCCGCGCAGTCCGAGATCGTACTGGAGGGCTACGTCGACCCGGCCGAGAGCCGGTTGGAAGGTCCCTTCGGGGACCACACCGGATACTACTCCGCCGCCGAGCCGTTCCCGGTGTTCCACGTGACGTGCATCACGCATCGGGCGAAGCCGGTCTACCTGAGCACGGTCACCGGGAAGCCCCCGACCGAGGATGCGGTGCTGGGCAAGGCGGTCGAGCGGATCTTCCTGCCCGTCGTCCGCCTCGTACTGCCCGAGATTGTCGACATGAACCTGCCCACCGAGGGGCTGTTCATCAATCTCGGGATCGTCTCCATCCGCAAGTCCTACCCGGGTCACGCGCGCAAGGTGATGCACGCCCTGTGGGGACTCGGCCAGATGATGTTCACCCGCTACCTCGTCATCGTCGACGCGGACGTGGACGTGCACGACCTGCACGAGGTCCTCTACCGTGTGGCGCTGCAGGCCGACCCGGAGGCCGACTTCGAGCGGGTGCACGGGCCTGTCGATCAGTTGTCGATCTCGAACCCGGTCCCCAACTTCGGCGCGAAGGTCGGCATCGACGCGACCCGCAAGGGACCGGCGGACGGATTCCCGCGTGCGTGGCCCGACGAGATCCGCATGGACGCCGAGGTCATTCGCACCGTCGACGCGCTGTTCGCCCAGGACGCGGCGCTGAAGGGCCGGGCGAGCGGCGCCCCGCCGTGATCGGAACCGCGCCATCCCCGCGCGGACCGGCACAGGAGCTCGGAAAGTTCCTCGAGATCCAGAACCTCGGCCTGAACCTTCCGTTCGCCCTCGCGTTCCTCCTGGTCGCCGCGGACGGCCGGCCCAGCCTCGTCACCGTCGCCCTGATCGTGATCGCGTTCGTCGCGGCCCGCAACGCGGGGCACACCTTCAATCGGTGGGCGGACCGTCGGTACGACGCCGCGAACCCCCGGACCCAACAGCGCGCGCTCGTCACCGGCCGCTATTCCCCCTCCTTCGCGCTCGGGCTGACGGCGGCCAACGCGGCGGTGCTCCTCGTCGCCGCGTACTTCCTCAACTTCGTCGCCTTCGCGCTCGCGCCAGTGGCGCTGGCCCTCCTGTTGGGATACAGCTACACCAAGCGCTACTCGGCCGGAACGACAGTGTTCCTGGGCCTCGTCGAGGCGATCACACCGGCCGCTGCCTACATCGCGGTGACCGCCACGCTCCCCCTCCCGGCGTGGGCCGCGGTGGGAGGGATGCTGCTGTGGGGTACGGCGTTCGAGACGATCCATAGCCTCGGCGATGTCGGCGCGGATCGATCCTTGGGACTCAAGTCGATCCCCACGAAGCTCGGGACCCCGGCGTCGGTCCGGCTGGTCCCCGCGCTCCATGCGGCCGCCTTGGGTCTATTCGGGGTGTTCGGGCTCCTCACGCACCTCGGCGTCGTGTTCGACGGCGCCCTCGTCACGATGGCCGTCGTGGCGGGGTGGGCGGATTGGCGGGTCGCCGCGCGACCGGCGGAGCCCAAAGTCCCGTTCACCATCCATTTCGCCCTCGCCGCGCTCTTTCTCGCCGGAGTGCTGCTGGCCCTGTACGCCCCGGGGATCGTAGGGTAACCACGACGGGCGCCCGACCGCCGCGAACTGGCGAAAGGGGTTTCCCCGCCCCGGGCTCGCTCTCGCGGGCCCGACCGATGCGTACCGTACTGCGAGTCGCGGGGCTCTCTCTCGCGGGCACGGTGACCATCGGCCCGCTCTCGTTTCCCGTCCCCGCCGTCGCGGGGAGCCGCGGATCGGAGGGGGGCCCAGCGAACCGGCCGGACGGCTCGGTCCTCCTCACCTCACCGGCAGACGCGGCCCTGGGACGTCGGCGAGTTGCCCTCGAAACGGCAGGCTCCCGCTGGGATCTGGAGTTCGCCGTCCCCGCCCCCGAGGTCTCCGGGATCGCCGGCGCCGCGGACCTCGCGGCCCCCGGTAGCTGGGTGATCCACTGGCCGCTGACGCCCGATCAGTGGGAAACGATCCATGCCTCCAAGCCCACGCTGGTGGTCCTAGGCAACGCGCGCACCCTCTTCGCGGAGGGCGAGGCGTTCGCCCTCGCGATCCGCGACATCCGGGAACGACTCGGGGGCGCGCCGGCCGTTTGGGCTCCGCGGATCGCCCTGCCCCATCGCCTGGCCTTCCTGACCTACGCCGGGATCGACCTGTTGGACACCACGGAGGCGCTCTGGCGGGCCCACAACGGCATCTACCTCGACGAAACGCTGGGCGAACTCGATCGCACTGCTAGCCTCGGGCGCTGCGCGTGCCGCCATTGCCTAGGCGTCGAGCCCGACGTGGGGTTCCACGTGCGCCACGTTTTCCGTCGGGAAGGGGCCCTCGTCGCGGCCGCGATCCGGGCCGGGAGACTGCGCGAGCTCGTCGAGGCCCGGCTCACCGCCGAACCCGCCCTCGCCGAGCTGTTGCGTTACGCCGACCGGGCCTGGGCGCAGCTGCTCGACCAGCGGACGCCCGTCGTCGGGCTGGGAAAGCTCGGCTACGTGCTACGCGAATCCCAGCGGCGACCGGAGGTGACCCGGTTTCTCCAGCGACTCGAGGAGCGGTATCGGCCGCCGGCGTCGAAGGAGCTTCTGCTCGTCCTGCCCTGCTCCAAGACCAAACCGTATCGCGCGTCCCCGAGCCATCGCCGGTACTGGCGCGCGCTGGAGAATCTGGGGCGCCTTGACCGGGTGCACGTCGCCTCGGTGACCGCCCCTCTCGGCGTCGTCCCGCGTGAGCTCGAGGACGTGTACCCGGCTCGGCACTACGACATCCCCGTCACGGGGGAGTGGGACGAAGCGGAGCGGGCCGCCGTCGTCCGGTGCCTCTCCCACCTGATCCGGAACGGTGGGTACCGCTCCGTGATCTGCCATCTGGACCCGGTCGAATATGGTTTCCTGCGCTCTGCGCTCCCGGACTCGCTCCCCAGTGTCTGGACTTCTGGGGATGACCGGACGCTGAGTCCGCCCGCCCTGGACGCGATGCGCCGTGCCGTGGAAGGGGCGCTCTGCTCCTTGCCGTCGCGCGGGTCCGGACCATTGTTCACGGTCCGCGAGGAACTGCGGGAGGTGGCGGCATTCCAGTTCGGACGGGCGGCGGCCGATCTGCTGTTTGCCGAGCCCGCCCGCCTGATGGGACGTCCGTGGTTCCAACGCCTCACCGACGGACGCCACACCGACCTTGCCACCTGGCGAGAGGAGCGCGGGCTGTTCCAGCTCACCGCAGCGGGAGGTCAGCGAATGCTTCCGGCACATCCTCTCGAGGTCGAGGTGGGGGAAGGCCTCACTCTCTCGGGCGACCTGTTCACGCCCGGAGTCGTGCGAGCCGATCGCCAGATCCGTTCCGGCGACGCCGTCCTCCTCACGCGGGGGGGAACCCTCCTCGCCGTCGGGGAGGCTGAGCTGCCGGGCCCGTTAATGGTCGAACTTCCCCACGGCCGAGCGGTCACCGTCCGCCATCGGGTCAGGCCGGGCACGACCCATTGACCGACACGGACATGACGAAGCGCGGAGTTGTCACGATGGGCCGGTCGTCTAGCGGTTAGGACGTCGCGCTTACAACGCGGAGATCGACGGTTCAAATCCGTCCCGGCCCATCCCCCCGGGGCGCTATACCACGGAGGCCCGTAAGTAGGTCCACCCCCGCCGAGGGTGGTCGGCCCACGCCAGCCCGCCCCGCACCTTTTTCTGTTCGAGCCCCCTCACGCGCGGAATGGCGGGGGCTATCCCTTCAGTCCCCTCAAGCGTCCTGACCCTCTCGGCAGAGGCGAAGTCTCGATTCGCCACTCTCTCAAGACGTGCGACAATCGTCGGAGCAGTCCCATTTCTAGGGTCGTCGAGCCTGGCTTTCTTTGGGCTCCTCGTCCTCCATCTCTTCGATGATGGCCGCTTGGCTTCGGCCCTGTTCCTCTTCGTTTCGCTGACGCTGATGGCAGTAGGCGCGTCGACACTCGGTGTCGCCTACTTGGCTTGGCGGCTGTCAAGAGTGCCGACTTCGTGAGGGATGGTGGAGGGAGCCTCTCCCCCGTCCCGCTGCGCTCAGCCCGCCCCGGCGAGAGCCCGCTTCAGCCTTCGAAGCGCCTTCTCGCGCAGCGTCCCTGTTCGGCGTAAGCTCCGTTTCCAGCCCCCGACCCGATTCCACGGTAGCCCCAGTCGACGGGCCTGCGCTCGCCCCATCGCGAGGAGTCGGCGCTTCCAGTCGACGAAGAGGGCAGGTTCGCTACCCGCTGCTCGGCCGATCTTGATTCGGGCCGCGAGCTTCGTTCCTTCCTTGCCGAGGCCGACGAGGGAGGACTTCTTGACGAGGACAAGTCGTCGTACGATTCGCCCGTCGGGCCCAAGGAGATACTTCCGATCTCGATGCTTTGCGAACCCCTCGACGATGTGCGCCCACGTCTTCGCACCTTCTTTTTCCGCAAGGCCGAGCCATGCGGCCTCCTTCGGAGAATGGAAGGGCAGTAGCTCGGACGTCTGCGCACCGTCAGGAAGCGCAGCAGGGTCGAGGTATCGTATCGTCAGAAAGCCGAACGGCCGTATCCCCTCGACTTTGGACACTCGCGGGAACAGGGCTGGGGTCGTCAGTGCGAACTGGGCGGTCGCGGGCAAGTGCTCGAGGCCCTCGGAGGGGTCTTGGACTGGGTCGTCCGTCGCCTCAATCTAGCGTTCCCAAACCCGCTTCGTAAACTTCACTCGCTCCTCGGGGACCTGATACCTGCCGAGTCCGTGGTCGGACGCTCCTCTCTTGAACACGACGGGGCGGCCGTGCCGATCTCTGACGAACAGGCAGTACCGCTTCGATGAAAGACCGAAGAACCGAGAATGAGCGTCGGGCGAGCCCTTCGGATAATCCGCCCTTGGTGCCTTCTCCTCCGTCTCGTCCTTGAAGAACGGCACCGCGACCGAGTAGGGGTTCAACGAATCGAAAGTCCGTGCGATCTCGGCAGCGACCTTCGATTGAGTGACGACCGCCTCGTCCATCGGGCCCGAAGACCCGGCCGTACACCGGGACGGCGGCGCGATCAGCGGTTCACGGGGTAGGCGAACCGGCTGACGTCCCGGCCGTCCCCCCGGCCTTCTTGAGGCGGGGGAAATAGACAGAGACGAGGTACACGAGGATCGCGACGTAGGGGATCACTCCCCCGACGATCGCGATCGTGACGTTCAGCCACACCCGGGACGTGCCGACGTCCTGAATGTATCCGAGAAGACCGGAGAGAAGGACGGGGAAGTCGAGGCCGCCGGCGATCGGCAGCGGGGTGGGCGGTCGCGGATAGAACGCCGCGGAGATCAAGCCGGGGAGGATCATCGCGCCCCGTCGAGAGGTCGCGCTACTTGGGGAAGGCCATCGGTTCTCGTACGACCTCCGTGGCGTGGCCGCTTCGTGCCGCGACAGGGGATTGCAAGCCCGCGGCAGCACTTACTAGTAGGGGCTCGGAAATCGGCCCGAGTGAACTCTCACGCCGCGGGGCCATCAACGGTCGCAATCACCCTGATGCTCGTCATCGTCGCGACGGCGGCGCCGCATTTCTCGCTCGCTCCCACGAACGCGGCCCACGCGGTGCCGTCCCCCGGGAAGGTCGCAATCCCAACCGTCGGAGCGGCCGACGACCGCCACGCGAATTCGCCACACAGCGCGCCTTACACACCGGTACCGGACGTGAGCGGGACCCCCACGTGGACCAACCTGACCGCCACCGCCGGTGCCCCTCCCCCTCGCATCAGCGGCGGCCTGGTCTACGATGGCGAGGACGGGTACACGATCCTCTTTGGTGGCGAGTACCTTAACCTGACGACTTTCCACTACACCTACTACAACGACACGTGGGAGTTCTCCGGCGGTCGGTGGACCAACATCACGCCTACGCACTCACCGTCCCCCCGGTTCGGGTTCGGCATCGCGTTCGACCCGCTGGAGGGCGAGGTGCTCCTCTTTGGCGGCGATGCTGGCTCGGGCGCCGTTCTCAACGACACATGGGAGTTCTCCGGCGGCAGCTGGTCCAATCTGTCGATCGGTCACGCCCCCATCCCGCGCTTCTGGCCGTCGATGGCGTTCGACTCGGCGACCAACAACGTCGTGCTGTTCGGAGGGTTGAGCAGGAGCAGCTCGGACCTGAACGATACGTGGACGTTCTCGTCGGGAGCCTGGAGCCAGGCCGCGCCGATCACGCATCCCCAGTCCCGACACGGGGCGGGCTTGATGGACGATCCGCAGAGCACCGACGTCGTCCTGTTCGGTGGCCTCGGCACTGAGTATTACAACACGACCTGGACCTGGTCCGGAACCGACTGGGCCAACGTCACTACCTCTTCGACCGCCTCGTCGTTGACGTACCCGGATGGCCGAGTCGGGCCCGGCGGGGCGTTCGACACGGCCCTGAACGAGGAGGTGATGTACGGGGGCTTCCCGTCCGCCTACTACCCCTACGGGACCTGGGTGTTCTCCAACCTGACTTGGACGCTCTACAACAACCTGCCGGGCACTCCGCCGAGCGGGACGGTGTGGGACCAGTTCACGTACGACGCCGCGGATTCCTGGATCGTCTACGAGGTGCCGAGCACCGGTGCGACGTTCGTCTTCAACGAGACGTCGGGCGGGCGTACCGGACTCACGGTCCTCCCCTCCGCTTCCCCGCTGAGCGGCGTCGTCCCCCTGACGGTCTCCCTGTCCGCGACGGTCTCCGGTGGGACGGCGCCGTACAACGTCACCTGGACGCTGGGCAACGGGAGTTCACTCTACGTCGCGAACACGTCGGCGACGTACTCGACTCCGGGGACCTACAACCTGACGTTGACGGTCCACGATGCCGCGAGTGGGCTCTACTCCGTAAACTGGACCGTCCGGGCCGAAGCTCCTACCCTTCATGCCGACGCTTCGGCGGTGCCGAGCGTCGTGACCGTCGGCCAGTCCGTCTCGTTCGATTCGACCTTCACCGGTGGTTGGCCCCCGATCACCTTCAGCTGGGGCTTCGGAGATGGCGGCCACGCCACCACCCAGAATACGACGCACGCCTACGCCAGCGCGGCGACCTTTGACGTGTCCTACGAGATCTCTGCCTCGATCGGCGGGTCGGTCTACATCAACTTCACCGAGCAGGTCGTCACCACCCTTCCTGAACTCACGCTCCAGGCGAGCGTCACGCCCCTCTCGGGACTTGCCCCGTTAACCGTCACGGCTTCGTCGACCCCCTCCGGCGGGGAACCGCCCTACGCCTATCAGTGGACCTGGGGAGACGGCAGCGGCGCCGTAACGAACGAGAACGCGACGCACACCTTCAGCGTTCCCGGAACCTACCTGGTGCACCTGAACGTCTCGGATTCCGCCGGCTCGGTGGCCTTGAAGGCGTGGACGATCACCGTCATGGCCCCCCTATCGGTGGTCATCGCAGCGTCGACCCAGACCCCCTCCGTTGGGGAGAGTGTGACGTTCGACTCCGTCCCCGCCGGCGGCTCGGCGCCCTACACCTACCTCTGGTCCTTCGGCGACGGCCACTCAGCTACCACTCGCAACGCGACCCACGCCTACGGCACCGCCGGCGTGTTCGTCGTCAATCTCACCGTCACGGACTCCGCTCAACGGTCGGCCACCGCGTCGCTTCGGGTCACCGTGAGCGCGTCGGCGCCGGCGACGTCGGGTCAGTCAGGATCTTTCTCAACCACCGATTGGCTCGCGCTGATCGTCATCCTCATCGTCATCGCGGTGCTGATCGCCGTCGTCTGGTCGCGACGGCGGAAGAAACCGCCGACGTAGACCCGCAAGTCGGAAGGGCCCGCGTGCTCGAGCAGGGGAGTGCGCGGATCAGGCTCCGAGGAGCGGGGAAGGCTGGGGTGGGCTCAGCGACGACGCGCCAGTGCGAGCCGCCTGGCCAGGATGCTGATCCGCCTCCGGCGGAGCGAACTCTCCGCGGGCGGAAGCGAGGCTCGTTTGCGAGTTCGGGATGCGGACCCGCCGAGTTTCACTCGCATCCGATTCTCCGCCTTCTTTGCCTCAAGCAGAGAGGCTTTGATCTTGCGCTTGGCCATCATGAAGTGGCCCACGGCGGGGGCCGAGCATAACCCGTAGCTTGATTCGATTCAAGCCGGCACCTGCCCCCTCGGACGTGCCGGCCGCCGTGGGAGCTGATCTGGGCGAGCCGCCACGGGCATCGAACCTCGGCTCCGACCCGCGACAAACCGGGGCCAGGTTCCGAACCGTTAGCCTTCGGATGCACCCCCCGGAGGAGAACCGGGAGGGGGGTTCCCCCGATACCCCTAAGAATTCGTCGCCCTCCCGGTTCGCTGCACCTCGTCACCGTTACGCGGAGATTCGTTGGGGGGGACCCGAACGTGCGAATACTGGTAGTGGACGACGACGCGGAGTTTCGCGTCGAACTCTCCGACCTGCTGACGCAGCACGGCCACATGGCGACGGCCGTCTCCACCGCCCCGCGAGCGGTGCAGGCGCTGGAGAGCGCCGAGTTCGATGTCATGTTCACCGACCTCAGGATGGGGCGACGGAGCGGGATCGAGCTCCTGACCCAAGCACGGGAGCGCTGGCCGCGCCTCCTGGTCGTGATGCTCACGGGCCATGCGACCGTGGAAACGGCCGTTCGGGCGCTGCGTCTCGGTGCGTTCGACTATCTTCGCAAACCGATCCGGCCGGATCAGGTCCAGCGCGTGCTCGAGCTGGTCAGCCAACAGCTCGCGTTGCTCCGGGTCGGTGCCACCGCTCTGGATCCGACTCGGTATGCCCGCTCGTTGGCTGCGGAGGGGGGGTATGAAGTGCTCCTGATCTCCCCGCCCCCGGTACCTCCGGCTGCGGAGAAGGTAAGTTACCTCCCCTTGGACACAGAGAACCCGTTCCGGATCCGGGATGCCGTGGCCGAGTTCGTCTCGCTGAAAGAGAGGGCCGCCGTAGTGCTCGCCGCGATCGAAGAACTCCTGGCACGCCACCGAGAGGAGGATATCGCCGCGCTCCTCGAAGAGATCCGGGCGTTCCTCGAGGGGAAAGGGCCGCTGGCCGTCGGGTACGATCCCACCAAGATCACCACGACGGGGGCGTTGGCGGTGCAATCGTCCATCGTCTCGGCGGACGCACACACGACCTTAGAGTCACTCGGGAACCCGATCCGGCGACTGGTCCTGCGACGCCTGGCCGACGGTCCCTGCAGCTTTACGCAAGCCATGGAAGCGGCTCACCTGGACGACACCTCCAAGATCGCGTTTCACCTCCGTAAGCTGACCGAGAGCGGTCTCGTCACGCACCTGGCCCGGGAACGATATCGGCTCACGGCCCGGGGGCGGGGGGCGATCAAGATCCTGAGCGCGATTGACGACCTCGACTCGGGGAAGGGGAGCGGGAACCGGATTTTTGCCCTGAAAGTGCCCGGGAGCCGAACCCACGCCTTCCCGACGTGACCGGAGACGGAGCGAGTTACGAACGTGACGCCCGGCTCGCCAGCGAGCGGCGAGGGCGCAGCACCTGGGTCAGCGCCCCGAAGGTAACCGGCACGCAGTCCACGAACAACTCTGAAAAGCCGATCCGATTGGCCGAAGTCGCCGTCGCCGGACGAGCTCACCGTCGTTCCACCGGATCGGTGATGGGAGACTCCCCCTCACGGCGGCCGCCGCAACCAGAATCGTGCGGGGCAGACGGCTGACCTTGCGCTCCACCGGCCTCTCCGTCGAGGAGGATGAGCCCGGGAGGACCTCGACGACGGGTCGGCGCGGCGGACCGTCCGACGGTGAGTGGATCCGTACTGACCTTTGGCCCATATACTCTGTTTCGCTGCATGACACCGAAGAAGATGACAGCGCACGATTCGATCCCGGAGGCGAAACAGACCTGGTGGGTCCGCCACGCTCACTCGTTGAAGACGGTGTTCCGAATCCTCCTCGGCGTGGTCTGGCTCATCGACGGCGTCCTGAAGTTCACCTCGGGGTTCGTGGGTAGCTTTCAGGACAATGTTCTGACGGCGCAAGGGAATGCGCCGAGTTGGCTATCGGGGTGGTACTCGTTCTGGGCGGCCCAGGCCGGCGCCAACGGGCCGCTCATCGTCTACACGGTGGGCACGCTGGAGCTAGCGCTCGGGCTCGCGCTCATCTTCGGTTTCATGCGGAAGATCGCCTACGCCGGGGGCGTCATACTCAGTCTGCTGATCTGGGCCGTGCCGGAAGGTTTCGGGGGACCCTACCAAGTCGGCGCCGGTGGCACCGACGTCGGGACGGGAGTGATCTACGCGGTGGCTTTCCTCGGTCTGATCCTGGTCAACGCGACCTACGGCCCGAGTCGCTACAGTCTCGACTACTACATCGAACGGCGATTTCCCCGGTGGGCCGGGATCGCCGAGCTCAACCCCACCGGGAGCGCTGACCCTGCGCGATCGACCCTTCGCGTCGGCGCGTAATCCGACGCGGTCGCAAAGATCGACGCTCGCCCCTCGCTCCGCGGGATTGCGGAGATTGCTGAGTGTCGCGCGTCGGTCGACCCGCGGCGCGGACGGGCGATCGATTCGTACGAGAGCCCTGAGGCGGGGCCGGGAATGTGCTTCACCGCCACGGAATTCGGCGCCCGCGAGCCGCTGGGACGCACCTCGATCGACCCGAATGTTAGCGCTGTAACATGTGGCTTGAAGTACTGGATGGTTCGTTCGCCGAATACGGGAGCTGATTTGCCGATGAAAGGGTCCGGAACCAAGGCCAAACCCTGGGAGCTCAAGACCCCCAGCGGGCTTTCCGCGTTCCAAGCGTACAAGGACGAATCCGCGGCGCCGCCGGCGCTGGTTGTGCAGGTCGGCAGCACCACCCTGCAGTACCAGCTTCGCTGTCTGGAGGATCTACGGGCGATGCTCCAGAGGCACGGGGACTGGATGGCGCTCGGCAGCGCCGACGAGCAGAAACCGGCGTCTCCCGGGACCGTCGAGGCTTGGGCCCGTTCCGCCGACAATCCCATCGGAGGCTGGTACGGGATGAAAAAGGGCCTGCGGGGCCGATTCGCCAACTACGTGCCGCCGGTCATGGAGGCCCTGGGCCTGGCCGAAGTGGAGCACGCGCCCAAGAACAATCGGATGAGAGCCCGGTAGGGATCGGGACGCGGGAGAGCCTCCGGCCACCGATGGCCGACCATGCCCATCCACGGCGACCCGCCCGCTGAGTCCAGGTGAACCCTAATCCCTCCCTCCGCGTGCGGGAGGTGTGCCCGAGCCGTCCTTGCCGTTGTCGCCGGATAACCGCCGTTGGCTTCACGACAAGCTCGAGCGCCTTCAGGCGGAAGAGGCGACGCTCGCCTCCGTACGGACGAGCTACTACGCGGCCATCGGCACGGTGCTGCTCACCGCACTCTTCATCGCCATCGAGGATTTCCAGAACCAGGCCCGGGTCCTGGTACTGATTCTGACCTTCCTCGCGATCCTCGGCATCATGATCTCTTTCGTGTGGATCGTCCTGCTTCGGCGTACGAACGACGCCAAGAACCTCTGGCGAGAGGCCGGCTGCCAGCTCGAGCGGGACCAACCACCGTTGGAGGGGACCTGGACGGCGCCGATCTCCCTGCGGTCCGACGCCAGCCTTCCCGTCAACCTCCTGCGACCGTTCCTGGCCCACGAAGAGAGATTCTCTGGTTCCCATGCCGTGTCCTGGATGGACCGTACGAACCCGGATACGCTGACCGAGATCCTACCCCTGACGTTCCTGGCCATCTGGATCGCCGTGCCGGTCGTCGCCTGGGTGTGGTTCCTCCTCCTGCGTTAGTCCGGACCGGCGCCGGAAGGTTTCTGCTCGTACGGCGCGCACGCCGAGCGCGCGGGTGCCGGGGTTCGTCCGTCCCCTAGAGCCCCAGCCTCGCCGGAACGCGCCCGTGCTTGATCGCGTTCAGCAGCACCTGGTGGTCTCGGACGCTCTGGTCGGCGTACTCCTCGGCGAATCGCGAAACGGCCTCGTCGAACACCGGGCGATCCCCGAGGTAACCCGTGATCTGGGCCGGGTCGCCGGTGCGCGCGTGGGCCCGCGCTAGGGCGACGCCACACAGCTCGGCCTGGGCGAGCAGCGAGCGGGGCCCCATGATGGTGATGTCGTACGAGAACTTCATGTCGAGCAGCTGACGGACGTAGAAATCGCGGGACCGCAGGCGGCCCCACCCGAGGAAGACGTCGCTCGCCTCCTGGATCAAGTGCTGGCCGACGACCACCCGCTGCGCGTGATTGGGGTACGGGCTGGGTTCCAGGTACGGCTCGAGGGCGGAGGAGGTGGCCTGCTTGAGCTGGAGGAAGAGCGGGTCTGCCACGTCGGTATCGGCCATGAGCAGCAGGATCGAGCACGCCGTCCCGACGCTCCCCACGCCGACCACCTTCTGCGCCACGTCCACGACGTGGTACCGATCGAGGAGCATGCGGCGTTCGTCGGGGAGCGTCGCGAGATACCGATCGAAGAACGACTGCGATTCCGCATTGCGTTCCGGGTCCTGGTAGTGGACGATCAACGGGGGAGCGTCCCGGATCCGCCAGCTTCCCCGTACCGCCTGGACGAGCTTGGGGAACGCGTGGAGCCCGGTGCGGCGCCGTGCCTGCGACGCGGCCCGCTCGATCAGGAGCTGACCTTGGTGGGGCACGGGTGTTTGCGCGTCCTCGAGATCGATGTGGGAGTACCAGACATCGAGGTAACGCATCGCCGCGAACTCGGCCATCGCGCGTCGATAGGCTCGGACCGCAACGCGCGCCGCCTTGCGATTCTGGGTGCGGGAGAAGCCGTCCTGGCGACCCGCTAGGACCAGGCTCGTCGCCAGGCGCTTGACATCCCACTCCCACGGGCCCCGCAGGGTCTCATCGAAGTCGTTGACGTCGAAGACCTGCGCGCGCTCGGGGGTCGCGAACATGCCGAAGTTGGACAGATGTGCGTCGCCCCCCAACTGCACCGTCAGGCCCGTGGTCGGCGTGGTGGAGAGGTCGCGCGCCATGACGGCGGCCGACCCGCGGAAGAAGGCGAACGGCGAGGCCGCCATGCGACCGTACCGAAGTGGGATCAGCTCGGGGATGCGGACGCGATCGCCCGCCTGCAGCAGATCGACCGGATCGGGCCGATCGTCTCCCGGTGTCCAATCTCTATGCCGGGAACGGCGGACCCGCGCTCGAAGCGATTTCCCTCGGGCGACCCGCTGGGCCCGGGAGTCGAGTTTCGGCATGGGCGGATGCCACCCGAAATCCTACCGCTTCGTATATGGAGCCTTGGCACCTCCACCGTTCACGGATCCGGACCATCCATCGGCGGTCCGGCCCCCAACTCAGTGAGGTTCCGTCCTACGAAAGGCACCAGTCCGGAGCTACAGACTCCCCCCGACGTGGCGGGCGGGATGACCCACGACCTCGGCGCCGCCGACGAGTGCCTGGTCGGCGAGATTGCGAGCGCCTACGCGTTCGGATGGGTGCGGGGCCCGGTGCGCCTCGCGTTCACCGATCACCGGTTCGTCGTGGTGCGGACCGTCCGGCCCGGTCCGGCGGCGGGGTACGGCGCCTACCGGAGCTGGCGGGCTGCGGTCGCTCCGGGCCCGGTCTGCCAGACGGTCGAACCGTCCGCGGGATGTATCGTCGACGTTCCTCTGGCCGCCTTCCCGAACGCAGAGGTGGCGGCGGTCCGCGTGCAGCGGGGAGGCGGCATCTGGGCCGACAAGACCTTGACCGGGCTCATCGTGAGCAACGCCCGCCATGGTTGGCAGGTCGAGTTCGGGGCCGACCGCCAGGCGGGCGTGCCGGAGCACAGCCCGAAGGCGAGGCCGCCATTGATCTTCCGGGTACCCGCCACACCGGACGAGGTGGCGGAGCTGGTCCGCCACACCCCGCTTGCCGGGGTGCTCGTGGGCCCCTAGCCGTCGGCCGTCCCCTGGACAACGGGTTCCAGTTCCATCGCACGGACGGACGCCCGGGTCAGAAGCCGCGGAAGATCTCGTAGTCGATGTCGTCCTCGGGCACGCCGAGCGGACCGGTGAGGAGTCCCACCATCTCCTCCACCATGTCGGGCAGGCCCGCGAGGTAGAACATGGGGCGGTCGAGCGGCGCGGCGGTGGCCCGAATCCAGTCTAGGTCGATGCGGCCGACACGGCCCGTCCACGCCTCGCCGGATTCGCCGGGACGGGTGATCGTGTATTCGACTTGGACGGCCGGGGAGGCGCGGACCATCGCGTCGAGTTCGGCTCGGAAGACCAGCTCGGCGGGGACACGCGCCGAGTAGAGGAGGCGGCGGGGAACGGTGTTCCCGGTGTCCGTCGCGAACCGGAGCATTCCGCGGAACGGAGTGATCCCGATCCCTCCGGCGAGGAAGACCGTGGGCCGCCCCACGTCCAGCAGGAAATGCCCCAGCGGTCCGACGACCACGGCGGTCTCACCCGGATGAAGGCGCGAGAGCGCCTGCTTGAACGGGGTATCCGAGATCTTGCACGTCACGGCGATCATCCCGGGTTCGGACGGGCTGGACGAGAGCGAGAACGTGCGCACCGCCCCCCACGGATCGTCGACCCCGGGCAAGGCGAGCCGGATCGCCTGGTTCGAACGGTACTGGAATCCTGTGCCGGCCGTGGAGAATTGGAAGGTCATCGCGCTGGGAGACTCGCGCCGGCTCGCCACGAGCGGGAGGACGTATCGGCCCGGGGCGGGAACGTCCGGATCCGGCCCACCGAGCACGTGCACGGTCCGAGAATGGCGGCCGGGGTATAGCGACTGGGTAGTCGTCCACGACCGGACAAGGCTCCCCGAGTCGCCGGAGAGGAACGTTGAGCCCCCCTGCGAGTTCCCGCGGGGCTGAATCGGGAGCGCTCCAAGACGGCGCTCGGTGTTGGGCGCAAGGAACGCGTTAGAACCCGCAACCCTCGGATTCGCCCGAGTACGGGCTGACCGGCATCGCGCTCTGGTCGTTGCCGCCCTCGTAGCTGACCTCCGAGACGAGTTGGGTCCCCGGCAGGCTCCCGATCGAGTCGATCAGGACGAAGTCTCCCACCGAGACCCCGACTCCCGCCAAAGCCCCCCAGGAGTGAGTTTGGACATCCTCCGAAGCGAGCGGCTGGAGCGCCGGGTCGAGGTACTGGATCCCGAACGTCTGGGAGATCGGCCCACAGAGTTCGGTCTTCAGCTCGAAGCCCGTGTCGCCCACCGTGAGGTTCGGGGCGGCCACCGTGACGGTGAACCGGTAGCAGGACTGTCCCGCGACGGTCCAGTTCGTCTCGCGGGCGAGCAGGAAGTAGGCCGGGACAGCCCCGAGAGGGGCCGCTTGCGGGTCCGCCCACGGCGGGGAGGCAGTGGCCCGGAGGTCGAGCGAGGAGTTGAAGCTGGGTGGGATCGCCGATTGCTGACAATCCGTGAGCGACGGCGGCGCGGTGGGGGTCCCGATGAGAGGGGTGGCGTTCGATAGTCCCACCACGACGGCGGGTGCCGCGAGCGCGGCGACTACGATCAAGATGGAGAGTTTCATCGATAGAGGCGGGGAGAGCTGCCCCGCTTTACCGGCCTCGCGCATCGTAGGGTCCTCCTCCGGGCTGATGGTGCGCCGTTCGGGATAGGCGCTCCCTCGGAGTAGGCATCGTCCGACTCCCCAAAGCGGTTTCTGTTCGGGGAAACGGACCGCTTGCCGTCACCGGAACGTGCCCCGACTCCCCTCGCCACCGAGTGACGGAGTGCCCGCGGGAAACGAACGGACCCGGAACCGAACCCCGCTCTCGGGGCCCGAAGCAGCGGGATCCGGCAGAGGCGATCCGCCCGCACGAACAGGTCTCGAGCTTCGAGTCGCGGGGAGCGCCGATGTACCCGTCCCCGAACTCGCGCCAATCGACGGCTCAGCCGGGGAGCTTCCACTCTTGCAACTGGTCGGGCCGGAATCGAACTTGGACGGCTCTCGCCACCGTCGGCGACACCGGGCCGACGGCGAGATTGATCCCCGCCACCGTCCGGAAGCTGATCGCGATGGGGCGAAGCCCCAGCCCCCGGGGGGCGGAGGAGGGCCCGGAGGCGGACGCCGTTGCGATCTGTGAGAAGGGGAGGACGTTGAACGCGCTGACGTCGGAGACCGGTCGGCCATAGTCGACGAAGATCGCGTCGGAGGTCAGGGCGATGCGCACCGGACTCGCGCGCCAGGAGACCAACGGGTTGATCCCGAAAACGATCAGGATCACCGGAAAAAAGATCCCGAAGATCGCGTTCGGGTTCCCGGTGAGCACGAGCCATGCCGTCGACGCCAGCGAGACGCCGAGCGGCAGCGCCACCATCAGGACGAGCAGATCCCGCGCGGAGCCGTGCAGCGGGTTGGTCACCCAGGCGGCCACCGCCGGCGGGACGTTCGGGGCTGCGACCAAGCTGCGGACCCCGCGGGCTTGGTTGAGTCCGTCTACGATCGCGGCGATCACGGTGCGGTCGAGCCGAGCGAACGATTCGGCGAATCCGGTCACCGACTTATACCGAACTCCGCGCGCGAACGGGGTCAGTTCGGCCACTTCGGACCACGGGATGGTTCGCTCGCCCGCTGATTCACGCAACGAGAACCCGACCGCGGAGATCCCGACCGCCCGGATCGCCCGGGAGCCTTGGTAGGCGAGCTGGGCTCCGAACATCGTCGGGAGGAAGAAGAGCGCCTCCCCCTGATTCAAACCATACCGTTCGAAGAAGATCACCCCGAGCACTGCCAGGGGGATCTGAAGGACGAGCAGAAGGGCCCCCTTCAGCACCCAGCGGCGAGCCAACGGATTGCGGGTCCAGACCGTCCCGGAGACCGAGGCCGGGGGACCCGTGCCCAGCAGCGATTCGACCGACGGCCGGAGCGGGGCGGATTGGGAACGGTAGGGGACCCGGGCCGCCTCGAAATGGGTCCGCAGGAACGTGATGGTATCCGTGCTGAGCAGTTGGAGGTACTCCGAGCCGAGGGGGGTGTCGATCTGGGCGCCGTGGGCGTAGATCGCTCTCGGAGCTTCGAGCTCGCGGATGTCAGTCCACGCGATGAACGTGCGCGCGCCGGGCGGGACCCGGGCGTAATCCAGGTACACCCCTTGCGACGATGCGCCGAGTCGCCGGATCCCGCGGCGCGCGAGGTTCCAGTAGTTGTAGCCGCTGACGGCGGCAAAGATCAGGCCGATCGGGGTGCCGACCAGCACCCCGAAGTAGACCTGGTCCGGGAAGTTGGTCGGGGAGACGACCACGACCAGGAAGAGCGCGATCAGGGCGAAGGAGGCCGCGATGCCGACACGTCCGATGCGCCGGATCTGTCCCAGGTACGCGTTGTCCATCCATTCGATCGAGTCCGCCGGAGGGGGCGCCGAGAGTTCCTTGGGACGCTTCAGGGTCCATTTGGGCAAGTTCAGCTCGTGCCAGCGCAGCCGGGATCGGGTGAGGAACACCCCAGCCAGGATCACCGAAACGCAGATCGCGCTCGGTATTCCAAAGAACTCGGCGTCAGTGGTCGCCGAGGCATGGGAGAATGCCGTGGGGTTCGGGGCGACGGCGCTGGCCCCGATTGCCGTGACGTTCCCGACCTGGGTCACCTGGCCGATGATGGAGATGGAATCATTGGACTCGTACTGGAAGCCGGTCACGACGGCGACACCGGGCGGGAATCCTTCGCCCCCCCGGGCGATCGTCGGGGTCGAGGAATCGTTCGATCCCATCTCGACCAGGACACGGCCCGTCGGATCGTTCAGCCAGAAGTTCTCGACGTGGCGTCCGGTGGCCGAATTGCCCGAGCTGTCCGTGTACGAAAAGACGACGATGACCGCGCCCTGGCCGGGGCTGACGATACCGAAGACCTTCTCGTTCGCCCCGAGGCTGAGCCCCGAGACGGGCGTGACGGCCAGTGCGTTGCGCTGCTCACCGGCAACGTTCCCCGGCAGGATGATCACGGCGATGAACAGGATGACCGCGAGGAAGACCGCCCCCTGGACGATCAGCGACCCCGCGAGCTGGCTGATCGAGCCTCCACACGACGGGCATGTGCCGGTCTTGGCCAGGCACTTCTGGCAGACGAACACCTGCTCCTTCTTGCACCAGCGAGCGTTCCGCGGCGAATAGGCCGAATACTTCCTCCCGCAATTGGCGCAATTCATCTGCGTCCGAGCCACGTAGTTTCTCCTACTAACTCCCTCGGTGGGCGTCGACGGCGGAGCGTCCGGAGGGCGGGCGGTTCGGGGACCGCGGGAAGGGAGTTTTCATCGAGCCGAGGCCCGCCGTCTGGGAATTCTACGGGCAGTATCGAGCGCGCGCCCCGTAAACGACCCGTGAAATCGCCCGCGGTTTATGAACCACGCGAGCACCCCACAGGTCTGATGACGCCGCACCGAACCGACGACCGAACGTCACGGCCCGAACTCCCTCCTCGTCCCCAGCTCGTCGCCCGTTCACGGTGGCCCGCGATGATCCTGGTCGGGCTGCTCCTCCTACCTCTGGCGATGATCACTATTCCAACTTTCGCGACGTCTCATGCTTCGACCAGCCCCGTCTCGGGAGCCGGTCCCTCGCCGACCGCTTCTCGGGATCTGACCCTCTCTGCGCTCGGCGCCCTGACACCGTCCCCCCCCGCGGTCCTGACGCACTCAGTGGTGGGGCCGACGGGCCCGGGTTCGGTAGCGTCGGCGATCGCGTACGATGCGGTCGATGGGTACGTGGTGTTCGTATCGCCCAACTGGACCGGCCCCAACGGCAGCGTCTGGGGAGCGACGATCAACACGTGGACCTATCTCCACGGCAATTGGACGGAACTCAATCTGACCGGCGCGCCGCCCAACCGCCAGGCTCCGGCCATGGTCTACGATCCCTCGGACGGCTATGTCGTCCTGTTCGGGGGCTCGGTCTACCACACCCACGGCAACCCGGGCTACCTGAACGACACGTGGACCTTCTCGCACGGAACGTGGACCAACCGCACCTCGACCGGGACCGCGGCGCCTTCCCCCCGGGAGCAGGCGTTCTTGACCTGGGACGCCGCGGATCGTTCCGCGTTCCTCCACGGTGGGTTCGGGAGTGCGAGCGGCATTTTCGAGAACCTGACCGACTCATGGAGCTACGTCGGGGGGGCTTGGACGAACCAGACCACCGGCGTCGCACCACCGGGGGAAGGGACGATGGTCTACGACGGCGCGGACGGCTATGTGCTCTACTTCGGAGGGGCCTACTCGGCGGCGGGCGCCGGGAACTCTCAGGAAACGTGGGAGTATCACGCCGGCAACTGGACGAACGTGACCGGATCGGTCACCGGAGCGCCATCGCCCCGCTCGGGGGCGGTGTCGGCGTTCGACCCGGTCGTGGACAAGGTCGTGCTGTTCGGCGGCTGTTGCGCCAAGGCGCCTCCGGGCTATCCGTTCTGGCTCCCGTTCGGTGACGTATGGACCTACGCCGCCGGTGCCTGGTCGGAGGTCGCCTCCGAGACCGCGCTGGGGAACCGCTCGCTCACGCTCGCCGTCTACGACCCCGATGAGAACGGGACCCTCCTCTTCGGAGGGTGGGCCGCGGGCATCACCTACTCCGACGTCTGGGTCATCCATCTGGGGAGCGGGACCATCACTCCGGCGATCCTTCAAGCGGCCCCCGCACTCCAGTGGTCCGAAACCCCCCTCCCCCTCGGCACCCCGGTCACGCTGTCGACCCTCGGCGTGTTCGGTGCGGCCGGGACGACGTTCGCCTACACCGGGCTGCCCGCCGGCTGCGCCGGCGTCAACGCGGCGATCGTCACCTGCACTCCGACGGTCACGGGATCGTTCCCGGTCTGGGTGTTCGTCAACGCCACCACGCTCGGGCACGCCAAGACCAGCGCCGTGTTGGACGTGGTGCCCGTGACGAGGCTACCGACCGGCGGTTCGGGTGGATCGGGCGGTGGCGGCGCTCTCCCGTGGTACGACTCGACGTTCGCTGGCGGACTCCTCGTCGGAGCGGTGCTCACCGTCGGTGTAGGCGGGGTACTCGTGTATCGGGATCGTCGACGAGCTCACGCCCGCGACGAGCTCGTGGCCCGATTGAAGGAGCTGCCCCGCGGCCCCACCAACGGGCAGGGCCCCGACACCGATTCCCTGGAACGGTGAGTCCGAAGGGTTTTCCCGAGACGGCGCCGTCCCTCGGGGTCCCGGCGCAATGACTCCGGCCGTCTTCTGGGAAGGGTTCGCCGCCGGGGTGGCGGTTGCGGCCGCGGCCCTCCTCACGCTCTGGTGGGGGTTGCGTACCCACAGATCCACGTGGCTCCTCGAGACCGTTCCGGTACTACACCCACCCGAAGCGAGCCGGATCGCCGCGTCGTCACCGGATCCTGTCCCCGCCCGGGTGATCGGGGCGGCGGGACCGCCTCCGGCGAGCCAGAGCTCCAGCTCTGTGCGTTCGATGGCTCCGCCCGCTTCCGCGTCGAAATCCATGACAAGGCCCCCGTCCGGTCCGACCCGGCCGGAGGAGGCCCTGAGACTCGCTCAGCGCATTCTCGTTCACGTCGCCCGGCAGGGCCGGTTGGGCATCGACGAGGTCGCGCCTCGAGAACTGTGTCAGGCTGGAATGGTCGACGCGCTATCCGTCAATCAGGGGACCTTGACCGGCGCACTCCGGAGCCTGGTCGATGCCGGACTCCTCTCCGAGCGCCGGGAGCACGCCCGAGGCGTGCCGCGGCGGGTCAAGGTCTACCGGCTGACTTCGAGAGGAGAACTCCTCGCGAGGGAGCTCCGCCCGCGGGGCGCCGATGCCCTGGTCGGGCGTACCGGTGCTCCACGTACTCCCGCCCCGGCGAATCGGGATGTACCGTCGGCCTCCTGAACGCCTACGTGACCGCCAGGATCCGCCGCCCGATCCCCGCGAGATGGGATGGCGGTGTCCCGCGACCGGTTCGCCGGACCCTAGGTACCGGGCTTTCTCCGGGTCGCGATCAACAGCCCCGCAACGACGACCGTGGCGATCACGATACCGGCGATGGCGATCCAGTACCAACTCGGAATCGCTGAGGACGTGGTGGACGCCGGACCCGGGGACCCTCCCGTCGGAGCGACCACCACGATCGTGGCACTCGCGTGGCTCGTCGCTCCGGCAGAGTCGTTCACCCACAGCTGCACCAAGAAGGTGCCCGCCGCGGCGTAGACGTGCGACGGCGATGGGAGGCCGGTCGTGCTCCCGTCCCCGAACAACCACGCGTAGTGGAGCGGCGCGCTCCCGCCCCCGACCGTCGCGAGGAATCCGGCCGCCGAGCCCGCGGTCGGTTGCGTCGGGTTGGCGACGATGGTCGCCGAAGGCACGGCGGCGACCGGGAACATCAACTGGGCGTCGGCCGGGGCCCCCGTGCTGTCGGATGCTGTGACCGCGACCTCGAACTCCCCCGCGTGAGCGAACGCGTGCGTCACGTTCGCCCCCGAGGCGTTCGTCCCGTCGCCGAACGTCCAGACGTAACCGGTCAGGCTGGAGGAGCCGGAGCCCGGTTGGGCCGTGAATGACACACTGATTCCAGTATCGCTCGCGCCCATCCCCGCCGTCGCCACGATGGTCGGTCCCGCGACGACCTTCAGCGCCTGGGCCGCGGTGGCGGGCTCCCCGACGAAATCGGAGAGGTTGGCGGTGACCGTGACGTTCGCCGTGCGGGTCCATGCGTGGGGGAACGCGAACGTGGGCCCTGCCCCCGACGCGCCCCCTGCGCTCCCATCTCCAAAGTTCACGATCACCGAGTAGGGCCCCGATCCGCCGCCCGCGGTCACCGTGGTAGGCGCCGTCCCGCCGACCTCCACCGACCCCGACAGGCCGGAAATCGCCACCGAGGGGGGTGTCTCATACACCCACGTGTCCCCGACAGTCACGCCGCCGGCCCCCGCGTAGCCCCCGAACAGTAGCGGAGGCACCCCGGACGAGTCGACGGACATCGTAGCGTGATAGCGGATGGACGGGCCGGAGCTGGGGCTGATCTGGGTCCACGCCCCACCGTGGAACAACCACGTATCCCCTAGCGGCGTCCCCATCGTTTCGTTGTACCCCCCGAACATCAGCGTTCCACCCAACGCCTGATCGAACGTCATGACGGCCGAGTCGCGGGCCGGCGGGCCGGCGACGCTCGTCGCATTGAGCGGCCACCAGGTCCCGGAGTAGAACTCCCAGGTGTCATGGTAGTAGCAGAAGCCCGACGGGCAATTGCCAAACCCGCCGTACAGGACGGCGTACCGGTCGACCGGGTCGTACGCCATCATCGCCGCGCCCCGGACCGGCGGGGCGGTGACGTTCTTGAGCTCGGTCCAGCCGGCGCCCGGCTGCCAGACCCAAGTGTCGTTGAAACAGCCGATGCTGAACCCGATCCCGATGCACCCACCGAAGAGCACCGACCCGTTCGTTGCGGATTCCGGATCGAAGACCATGTTCGCGAACAGGCGCGCGGGGGGGGCCGGACCCAGATAATCCACGTTGGTCCATTGGCACCCCTGGAACAGCCAGGTGTCGTTCAGGAACGTCGCCGAGGTGCCGATCCCACCGAATAGCAGGATGCCGCCGGCGTTCGCGTCGTAGTCCATGGTCGCCCCGTACCGGGCGGGGGGCGCGCGCGCGGGGTCGGTCACGTTCCGCCAACCCCCGTTGGCATACACCCACGTGTCGTTGATCGGGCAGACCAGGACCGTGCAACCGCCGAAGTAGACCCATTCGGACTCGAGCGGATCGTACGCCATCGCGGCGTCCGCGCTGCCGGCCGGTGCCGTTCCGTTCTCCAGCGGGGTGAGGTTGATCCATTGCGGCCCACCGACCGCCGGCAGCGGGGGTGCCGCTGGAGCCACCGGGATGACACCGAGAGCCGGGGCTGCGCGCGCCAGCGCCGGGTGCGCCGCCGGGGACCCGAACGCGAGCCCCGTCCATGCGGAGAGGGCGACGGCGACGGTCAGCGCGACGATCAGCCAGCTCTGAGGTCTCGAGCGTGTTCTCATGGGTTCACCCGGCCGGAGGCGGAGGCGAGGGGGGAGCGGGCGTCGCGGCGGCTCCGGTGGGCACGCCCGGCGCTCCGGGTCGGCGTCGCGTGACGATCACCAGTAGCACCAGCACCGCGGCCACCGCGATCAGCGGAAGGCCGAGGTAGAGTAGGAGGTTGAAGGGGGCGGGGGGAGATGTCGCTGGAGCGCCGCCCCCGCTCGCGCTGGGGGCCCCGGCGGCGAGCGGGGCGAGTCCGAGTCCGACCTCCGCGGTGAACAGCGATCGATCACCGGCCGCCCCGCTCGTCGCCGGCACCATCGCGTAGAGCAGCAGGGATCCACCCACCTGGATCAGCCCGAACTGGTTTACGCCCGTCACCGGGACGGACGGCAGGTCGCTGACCAGTCCCGAGGCCGGCACTTGGTAGCCCGCCCAGCCCGTCCCGTTGGAAACGTAGACATCGTACGTGCCGCCGGAGGCGAGCGCCTCGGCGTCGGCCACGTCCCCGCCGACGCCGATCGACGCGAGCGTCGTTCCGGCCTGCGGGTTGTAGAGCACGACGAGCCCCGATGTGGGCAATCGGTAGCGGAGCAACAGCACCGGGGTGGGGCCGTACACGAAACGCGCTTCGACCAGGCTGGCGTTCGACGGGGCCGCGAAGCCGATCGACACGCTCGAGGCCCCTCCCAGCGCGACCTCGGAGAGGTTGCTGGCGTCGTTCGCCAGGATCGCGTCCCCCGGGGAGGACCCCGACGTAGCGCTGAGGACCGAGACGACCTGGCTTTCACCGGTGACCGTCTGCGTGGAGAGCTGAGCGCCGGAGGTGAGGTCGTAGCTGACGAGCGACTCCGGCGTGGCTCCCCCGGCACTGATCCCGGGGGTGACGAGGGCGACGACGATCGGTGTCGTCCCCGAAGTGTCCAGGGCGTAGGATTGCGCCACGCCCGAGGACGAGAGGTCGCGCACCGCGCTCCAGGTCCGGTTGTTCGGGTAGTACGTCGCGCTGTGGAGCGCGAGCGTCGTCACCGCCGCCGGGCTCGTCCCGACCGCCTGCGCGACGGGCAGCGCATCCCAGACCACGTCCACGCTCCCGCCCGGCAGGGTCCCGGCCTTGGGGGAGCTGACCAGATAGCCCGGGTCCGTCGGGGCGGGGATCGACTGGGCCGCGTTCGAGCTGGAGTTGATCGCCAGCCCGGAGATCGTCAGCCCGTCCTGCACGGGCATATCGACGCGGTCGTCCGTGTAGAACAGGTACGCCCCGCCGAAGTTGCTCGCGGCCGTGGGGCTGGCGTGGGGATAGATGTCCGATACCGCGGTCCCCGAGGCCTGCGCCGAGTTCCACAGGAGCTGGTCGTAGCCCGTCGAGTTGTACGCCCGGGCGTCGACCTGCCAGACGGCCCCGCTCCCGTTGTCGTACGACGAGGCCGGACCCGCGGCCGGCTCAAGCGGGAGCGGCGGCATCCCGTGGTAGATGTTCGCCGGCCCGATGAGGTTCCACGAGGTGCTCCAGAAGAGCAGCGTCAGCGAGAGCGTGACCGTGCCGTTGACCCAGATGTTCGACCAGGCGAACGGAGGGGGGTTGATCTCGAAGTTCACCGCGACGGCGATCGTGCCCCCGGCGGAGATCGATGCGACCCCGATCCCGAAGTTGATCGAGACCGTCAACGGCAGCGAGAGCGACCCGATCAGCTGCGTGATCATGAAGTTCATCCCGTTGGCGACCGAGTCGGCCGCCGTATTGGCCGGCACCATCACCATCTGCAACGCGACCGAGGGCGCGAGGTCCACGGTCAGGCTGAAGCCGATGGTGATCGGGCTCCCGAGGAGATCGAAGGTGTAGCCCCAGATCGGGAAGTTCCCCTTGAAGTCGCCCTTGATCGTGATGGTCATGCTCGCGCTGACCCAGTCGATCGTCTGCACGCCGTTGTGGGCCTGGACCGACATCACGCCGGTGAGCTGGAGCGACGCCGAGATCGTCAAGCTGAACGCACCGAAGCTGATCGCCGGCGGGGTCAGCGTGAGCGTCCCGGAGAGGGTCACCTTGGCGGAGCTCGACTCCGAGACGCTGACCTTGACCGACGGGAGCAGGTTGTAGATCCCGTTGATCAGCGGCACCGAGCTCGGCAACGTGAAGTTGAACAGTTTGGTCAAGCTCACTTGGATCGACTGCGTGATTGAGTAGGCTTCGTTGAACGGCCCCGTGCCGCTCGTCGAGGAGACCTGGACGACGCCCGGGAACTGGATGAACGCCAGTAGGTAGCTCGGGGTCTGGACGACGGTGAGCGAGAGCGACGCGTTCTCGCTCCAGCTCGAGATCGAAACGACAACCTGGAACTTGGCGCCCGGCGGCGCGTTCTCCATGTTGTACGACGTGTTCCACCAGTAGTTCGAGTTGTTCTGGTGGGTGAACGTGAAGCTCGTCGCGTTCCCCAGCTTGGCGGTGATCGTCGTGACCGCTTGATTGTCGATCTGCGCGTAAACGGAGAAGGTGTCGGTGAACGAAACCTGCGTGTAGAACGTCCCAGCGAACTGTGAATAGACGTTCAGCGCCTCGGGCGGCTCGGCAGTGAACGTCCAGTTCGAGAACGCGTGGGCGGTCGGTTTCTCCGAGTCCCAGACCGACACGCTCAGACGGTAGACGTTGTACGCCCCCGGGTCCGGTGCACATCGCGTCAGCACCATCGCCGT
>JAKIWD010000113.1 GCA_022750205.1 Thermoplasmata archaeon | reverse complement strand
GGGGTGGACCGAATTGCTCGGGACTAACCCCCCGACGGGCCGATCCCCGCGGTCAGGGTGCGGTTGATCCACACGCCGCTCGAGTAGGTCCACGTCTCTCCGGACCCGACGCTCGAAGCGCCGCCGACCAAGCCGTACCACAGGACGTATCCGTCGTGGCCATCGAACGTCATGACCGCCGCAGTGGCCGGTGGAGAGGCTCCCGCCACGGGACTGACGTTGGCCCAGTTGGGTTGTAGTAGCGCCGAGGTCGACGGGAGGTTCGCCGCGGGTGTGACGACCGCGCTCAGGGGCTGCCGTACGGTAAACTCACGCGTGGGGAGCGCGCTAGATCCGTGTCCAGATTCCGACACGGCGGGGGTGGGGGCGAAAATGATCGCGAGAAGGACTGCGACGGTGACGGCGGCAGCATACGGGCCGGGTACGCTTTTCCGACGCGCCGTGGTTCCTCCATTGCGTGAACAACGGCGGATGGGGAAAAGGGCTTCGCGAACCCGCGCGACTCCCGGGCGGCCGTGCGGCTCCCGACTCAGATAGGGTCAGGCCCAGTGCCGATGTCGGGGAAAGTTAACTACGACTTCGTGCAATGAGAGTTCTGCGGAACGGACGAGCCGCACACGGACTTCAGCAGGTGAGGAAAATCGACCTTGAACTCACCGTCCCCCCTCCCCAACGAACTCGAGCGTTTCCTCGCGTTGCCGCGCCCCGTCGGACTCTTGGTCCGCGGCGGCCCCGGGACCGGCCGCACGCTCCTCGGCCGCGCCATCGCGGCCCAGGTGACCGGCCCGGGACTGCTCCTGACCGATGAAGGCACGCCCTCGATGGCCACGGAGTCGCTCGCTACGCGCACAGGACCGGTGCGGATTCAGCGAATCTTCGAGATGGTCGCGGGCCGGGACCGGGTGCACCCGCTCGACGAGCCGGCGGCGCAGTCGGTCCCGGGGGCGGTCGGTCGCGCCGCGTGCGCGGTCCTGATCATCGACAGCTGGGACGCGTTCGCGGACCACATGCTGGGCCACGGACGCCGGGGCGGCGAGCCGGCCGAGACGGAGCGGGGGCTGTTCGATTGGGTCAGCCGCGGAGCCGCCCGGGTCGTCGCGATCGCCGGTCAGGGCCGGACCACGGCGATCGAGTATCGGGTCGACGGGATCGTCGAGATGATCCAGACCCACACGGATGAGCGCGCCGAGAGGTGGATGCGCTTCCTCAAGCTGCGAGACGTCGAGCTCGGGCGGACCAACTACCCGTTCACGTTGAGCGAGGGCCGGTTCCGCGCGTTCTCCCCATTCACCGCAACCCGGTTGGGCGATTTCGGGTACACGTACGCCGAAAGCGACCCGGAGCCCACCGCGCCGACGCTGTGGCCGGGGGCCTCCGACTTCGCCGCGGCGTTCGGGCGCCTGCCGGCCGGGGGCATCACGTTCATCGAGGTCGACGCGAACATTCCTGTCCCCGTCCAGCTGGCGCTGCCGATCCCGATCTTCACGCACATCGTCAACCGCGAAGGCCGCGTGGTGCTGATCCCACCCCCCACGATCTTCCCGGCCACGATCTGGAACTTCCTGCGGACGAGCACCCCGCCCGACCGACTGCCGAAGGTCATCCAGCAGTTCCGGGACAAGGTCCGGCTTCTCGCGCCGACCTCAGACCTCGACCCGGACCCGGATTTCGGTCACGCGCTCGTTCCGCTGCGTGAGTTCGAGCCGGACTCCCCGTTCATTTCGGCCTCGCCCGAGGGCAACGGCGGCACGGGCTCGGCCCTGGACTCTCCCTCGCCGCGCTTCCCGGCGCTGGTCCAGTTCCTGAACGAACCGCAGGGCGACCGGTTCAGCGCGGAGATCGTCTTCCTCGACGGACTCGTCGCCGCCGCGCGGGAGATCGGGACCGGTTACACGCCCCAGTCGCTCGCGTCGGTCATCATGCACGACCTGCTCGTCCCGAAGGTGCACGTGGTCGTCGTGGCCAGGGAGGACGACCCGTTGGCCAACTCGTTCCCCGGCCTCGCCGCGCTCCACCTCCGGCTGGTGCAGCGTCAGGGGCGCTACTTCGTCCGCGGGATCCGCCCCTGGACGGCGAACTACGTGCTGCTGCCCCCGGACGCCTCCGGGCCCCGCTTCGCGCCGTACCGGCTCGCGCCGGTCTCCTAGACCACCCCCGGATCAGGGGGACGGTCACCAGCCGATGGGCGTGTCCCGATTTTGCTCGTCCAGCCACCGGGCCAACGGCGCGAAGTACTCCAACAGTGCCGTGGCGTCCATGTGTTGCTCGCCGGTCGCCGCCTCGAGCGCTTCGGGCCACGGCCGGCTCGCGCCCATGGCGAGCATCTCGCCGAACGCTTTGCCCGCCGCGTGCGAGCCGAAGATCGAGGCACGGTGGAGCGGACCGCTCCGGCCGATCGTCCGGGCGAGCGCGCGGTGGAACTGGAACTGGAGGACGTGGGCCAGGAAGTAGCGCATGTACGGCGTGTTGGCCGGAACGTGGAACTTCGCCCCCGGGTCGAAGTAGGTCTCGTCGCGCGGCGACGACGGGGCGACCCCCTGGTAGCGCTGGCGCAGCACCCACCAGGCCGCATTGTACCGATCCGGGCCCACCTCGCCGGAGAAGACCTTCCATCGCCACTGGTCGATGAGCAGGCCGAACGGCAGGAACGCGATTTTCTCGAGGGCCGCGGCCAGCAGGAGACCCAGGTCGGCGTCGGGGCCGGGAACGACATCGAGCAGGCCCACTTGCCGGAGATACTCCGGGGTAACGGAAAGGGCGATGGTGTCGCCGATCGCCTCGTGGAAGCCGTCGTTCGCCCCATCGCGGAAGAGGTACGGCTGACCGGCGTACGCGCGCTGGTAGTAGTTGTGGCCGAGCTCGTGGTGGATGGTCCGGAAGTCCTCGGCGGTGATCTCGATGCACATCTTGATGCGCAGGTCGTCGACGTTGTCGACGTCCCACGCGCTGGCGTGGCAGACGACCTCCCGATCGACCGGTTTGTCGAACATCGACCGCTCCCAGAACGAGGACGGGAGCGCCGGGAGACCGAGCGACGTGAAGAACCGCTCGGCGTAGCGGACCATCCCCCGGGAGTCGACCTTCTGGCCGACGAGGGTCGCGGTGAGGTCGAACGGGGCTTTGCGTCCGGCAGGTGCGACCAGGTCGTAGACGTGCTCCCAGCTCTGGGCCCACATGTTGCCGAGCAGGTGCGCGGGGATCGGCCCCTTCGGCGGGACCACGTCCGACCCGTACCGCTCGACCAGCTTTCCCCGGACGTAGGCATGAAGCGACAGGTACAGGGGGCGGACCTGCTGCCAGAGCCGCTCGACCTCGGCGGAGAACGCCGAGGGCGTCATGTCGTACTTGGAGCGCCACATCGCGCCCGTATCGTCAAAGTCGAGCTCGCGCGCCCCTTCGTTGGCGAGCGCCACGTACCGGGTGAAATCCGAACGCACGTGGCGTCCCACCTCGTGCCAACCGTTCCACACCTCGAGGAGGCGGGTGGGCTCGCGGGTCTCCGCGAGGATCCGGCTCAGTGCCTGCAGATCGAGCGCGGTCGCGCTGCCGGTGGGCGCGAATCGACCCTTCCCGTACGTGCCCGTCATCCCGGCGACGATCCGGGTCAACTCGTCGGCCTTGGCCGGATCGGCGGGGGCGATGAGCGGCAGCGAATTGCGGAGGAGATGGACCTTGCGTGCTTCGATCGAGCCCGGGGCCGGACGGGTCAGGCGGACCGATTGTTTGGCCGCCGCCACGGTCGCCTCAATCACCCGTGCGTACGCCTTGGCCGACACCGCCTCGCTGTCGGGCGTGATGTAGGTCTCGTAGACCCAGCTCGCCTGCGAAGATTCGTTGGCCAGCGCGAGCAGGCGACGTTCGGCCTCATCCAGGAAGACGCGCACCTCGGTCCCGCCCGTCGTCGCCATGCAGAGATCCCTCGTGCGACGCGACCGGACATTAAGAGGTGACGGCCCGTGCTCCCCGTGCGTCGGCCCGTCGAGGGGTTCCCCGACGCCGACCCCGCGGCCGCCCTTGAGACCCGGACTAGCGCGACGGGAAGGAACCGGCGGCGAGGGCCGCGACGTCCATCGGCCGACCCTGCACGGGGATCACGACCCGCACTCCCTCGGGTCCCAACAGCTCCGCATACCGGCGTGGGCGTTCCGAGTGGACCGGGACGATCGCGCGCGGGTTCGCCCGTCGCACGAGCTCGATCAGCTCCGCTTGGGAGGCGTGGCCCGAGGCGTGGTACCCCGGTACGAATTCCGGCCGCTCGGTCGCAGGATCGATGGTGAACCCGATCGTGCCCATCCGTGCCCAATCGATCCAGTGCTTGAGTCGGGCGAAATCGAACTCCTGCTCCTCCCCGTGCGCCTCGCTCGACGAGTAGAGCCACAGTCCGCCGGCCGTCGCACGCCGCAGGTCGACCAGATCGTTGACGTCGAGGTAGCTGAAACAGATCAGCCATCGCCCCGGGGCGGTCGTGATCTCGCGGGCGTCGATCGCGGCATCGGGAAAGCGGGCTTCAAGCGCCTGCTGCCACGGGGCGGCGCGCCCGGCGTTGGGTTCGGCCCAGATGCGCATCCCTCCCGCACTGAAGTCGGTCGGAATGTTCGGCTCGGCGAGGGCCAGGAGACCGAGGAGGTGGGCATCGCGTGCCGTGACGACGAGGCGACGGTCGGCCTCCTGGGCGACGTCCCGAAACAGTCGGAGTCGCTCGACGTTGCGAGGACCAAAGTCGGCGACGGCGAACCGGCCCGCGAATGGGCGGAGCGCCGCCAGCGCGTTGCGCCGGACCTCTTCCTCGGTGGTGGTGTTGCCTCTTGAGGGCCGATCGGGCGGCTCGAGTCGCGTGCCTTCGACCAGCAGGACGTCCGGCGACCGGCGTTCGAGCTCGCGCAGGAAGGCCTCGGTCTCCCTCCCGCGCTCGCCGTGAAAGCGGACGTCCCCCGTGTACCCGATGCGGGCACCGTCGACGTCGAGCAGAAAGGCGGCCGAGCCCATGAGGGAGTGATCGACCGGTAGGCAACGCACGTTGAGCTCCCGCAAGACCGAGTCCCCGCGGCCGTCCTCGGGCGGGCGGCCCACCAATTCGGTGCGCGAGGAAGGAGCGGCGGACAGCGCCTCGGAGAGCCCGGTGGACAGATCTCCCAGCAGCCTCCAATTGCGATGCTGCTTGACACCGCGCTCGGCCGTGCGTAGCCCCCCGGCCTCGCCGGTCGTTCGCTCCCCCCAGTAGACCACCTCCTGCGTGAGATCGGACTTCCCGGTCTCCTGCCAGGAGCGGAGCAGCGCGAGCGTTGTCGGGGTCGCATACGTCGGAACCTGAGGATCGAGGAACGCGAGGGCGCCACAGTGGTCGAGATGGGCGTGGGTAATCAGTGCCGCCGTCGGTCCCGCGCCGTCGAACTCGTTGTCGCCGTGAGGGTACTCGTCGGGCGGGAACAGGTCGCGACGATAGAACCCCCGCAGCTCCGGGAGCATGCCATGTACCAAGAAGTCGAGCACACCCCGGGAGGAGCGGGGACGCAGGAACTCGGCATAGAACTGGTTCATCCGGCGGTAATTCGTGCCGAAGTCGAGGAGGACACGGTGATCGTGCTGCGTGAGGAGGATCTTGGTCCCTCCGATGCTGTCGTGGCCGTCGAGGACATTGATCGTCGCCAGGGACGACATTCTCCCAGCCCCAGGTCGACCGACCGATAAGGGGCTCGCGGTCGCACCGCACCCGCGTCAGGCCCGATCCACGTCGGGCCGCATCGACCCTGCCGCGAACCGCAACAGGAGCACGGCGGGGATCCCAGGTGCAACGAGCACGATCCACAGCAGCAGCGGATTGGCAAATGCGCCGAGGGCCCAGCCGCCGTACACCAGCGCGATCGCGACCCCGACCGCGTTGATCGAGTTGAACGCCCCGTTGTAGGCACCGCGCTCCGAAGCTGGCGCCAGATTCGACGGGAGGACCGAGTTCGGTATCGACTCGAGATTCTCCCCAAGGGTCAGCACCACGACCGCGACGAGCACCGCCGCGAACGGCGCGAGATCCCAGAGCCCCGCGAGGCCCAACCCAAGGAACGCGATCGTGTACAGCCCGATACCGACGATGCCGAGGGTCGAGTGACGCCACCCCAGGACCCGCTGGGTCATCGGCGCCTGACCCACGACGACGATGATCCCGTTCAGGGCGAGCGCGATCCCGAGGCTGGAGTACCCGACCCCGAGGCGATCGTGCACGAACAGGGGAAACGTGACCGCCCATTGGATCACGACCAGTTCGGTGAGCGTGAACGCCAGCGTGACGAGGAGGAATGCGCGGTCCGTCGCGAGGGCGCGCACGCTCCCCCGCCATCCCTGCAGCGTGGGAGGGCCGACCTCCGCCGTCCCGACTCGCCCTTCCACGGGCCGCAGATCTCGGGGTGAAGGGTCCAGCCGGATGGTAAGGAGGGTCGCTCCGCCGAGGAGGACGAGCGCGCTCACGCCCGCAGCCCCCGCGAACCCGAGCAGGGCGATCAACGACCCGCCGATCGCGACCCCCGCGGCAAACCCGGCGTTGTAGCCGATCCGCTGCCAGGTGAAGCCGACGGTACGCTCGGACCCTTGCACGAGGTCGGCGGTGTACGCCGACAAGGC
>JAKIWD010000082.1 GCA_022750205.1 Thermoplasmata archaeon | reverse complement strand
GTCGGAAGCACCGCTGGGTACGCGGCGATTGGCAGATCTTGCGCTGGCTGCTGGGGCGCGTCCCCAATGACGCAGGACAACTGGTGCAAAATCCGACCTCAAATATTTCTCGATGGAAAATTTTCGACAACCTGAGGCGCAGTCTGGTTGAGCCGGCGACTTTTCTGCTTCTGGTTGCCGGCTGGCTGTGGTTGCCCGGTACCGCTCGCTATTGGACCTTGGCGACGCTATTGATCGTGATCATTCCGGTGCTGTCGGCGTTGTCGGTGATCCCCCTCTTCCTCCTGTTCCGGCGGTTGATCCCGCAGAACACGATCGCGCTCGTCGGGGCGGGCCTGGCCGGGGTCTTCATGCCCCGCATCTTCTCGATCGCGCATCCCGCTCCCCTCGCGCTCGGTGACCTGTTCGTGATGGCTTCGCTCTGGATGCTCGTGGAGGGCCGTCGCGACATCCGATGGTACCTCCCGCTCACGCTGACCGCCACCGCGCTGATCGTCACGCACCACCTTTCGAGCTACTTCTTCCTCGTGAGCGCGGTCGGGGGGTTGGTCCTCCTCGAGCTCTGGCGACCGGGCAGCTGGTCCGTCCGCTTCCCGGTCCGAGAACTGTTGTTCTTCGCGGCATTCTCAGCGACCTTGCTGGCGTATTGGTTCGTCTACGCCCCCTCGTTCCTCGGCGTGCTCGACACCGGGCTACCGTTCGTCCACCAAGGCGCCGTCGCCGCGGCGATCGTCGGGGCGTTGCTCGTCGTTGCGCTCCTCGGGGGGCTGTTGCGCTGGCGTCGGGCGCATGCGGGGACGACGCGACTGAAGTTCCGGTATCCCACGGAGCGCTCGGTCGTCCGGGACATGGTCCTCGTGTTAGTGGCCGAGTTGGTCGGCGTGCTCGTGCTCACGGCGGTCCCCCTGCCGGGGACCACCCAGACGACGATCCTGGCTGCGGTGGTGTTCTTCTCCCCGATCTTCGCCGCGATCGTCTTCGCGTGCGGCAGTCGCCGGCTCGTCACGTCCTCCCGGCTCGGCCCGTTCGGGGTCACCTGGCTGGCCGCGGTGGGGATCTCGGCGCTGGTGGCGTTGGCGGCGAACAATCCCGAACTACCGGCGGCTCGCCAGCCCGAGTACTTGCTCATCCCGATGGGATTGCTGATCGCGGTCGGACTGGGCCATGTCGTGGGCCGATGGGTCACTCCGTTCGGCCGACCGGGACTCGTCGCGGCGGGTCTCGGTGTGGCGCTGCTCCTCGGCGCCAACGCCGCGATCGCCTATCCGCCGCCCTCGGACTTCGGCGGCTTCCAGGAGGGATTGACGCAGCAGGACGCGGCCCTGTGGCTCTGGGTGGGGACCGGGATCCCCGCCTGGGCGACCGTGGCGAGCGACCATCGACTCTCCTCCATGATCTTCGGGTTCGATGGAAATCCGGCGACGTGGGATTCCACCGCCGCGCTGTTCACCGGATCGAACTGGACCGCTGCCAGCGGCGAGCTGGGCGGGAGCAACGCCCCCCACACGGTGCGACCGGTCAACGTGGTGGCGGTCGATGCGGTGATGCACCAGGGCGTCGCACTCGACCCGAGCGCGCTCGCCCCTCCGCTGAGCTCCGCTGCCCTCACGTGGTTGTCCGGACCGCCGTTCGTGCCGGTCTACGAGAACGGTCCCCAGGTCGTCTACTGGGTGCTCACGCCCTCTCCGACCGCCCCGTAGGGAACGAGCGAACCGTCGCGGCGCCACGAGAGGACCGGGACGGTCGAACGGTCCACAAGCCACTGCAACGCCCTCGCCGCCCAACGGAGTTTCTCCCGCTTGCGCCGCTGCGCGGCGACGTCGGATTCTTCCACGTGGACGAAATCAAATCCCCAGAGCAGGACGCGGCGCGCCCCGCAGTGCACCGCGAGGTACGCCGCCCGATCGCCGTCGGTGAACCCGCCGACATCGAACAGCTGCTCGGTCGGCGGCCCGGCCCAGGAGCCGTGCACCGGCGCGCCGAACTCCGGCACCCATCGCTCCAGTGCCGGTAGGTTGTCACCGTGGGCATGCACCGCGACGTGGGCCCCGCGGGCCTGGGCCGCGACCTCCGAAGGCACCGGGCCGTCCAGGTCGGTGACGATCACCTCCGGGACGAGGCCGGCGGCGAGGCACCGCTCCGTGGCCCCGTCTGCGGCGACGAGCGCGGTGCGGTCCCCCGGGGCCTGGACCTGCCAGAGCGGGGGCACCCCCGCCGATGGGGCGAGCCCGACGACGACCACCGTCCGGCCCAGGAGCCGGTCCCGCATCGCGCGCAGCGAATCGGCCGCGGACGCTCCGGGAATCAAATCGGTCAGGCGCGCGGCCGAACGGCGTTCGCCCTCCATGTCAAATTCGAACGTGCGCCGGATCTGCTCGTACAGCGGCGCCCACTCGTCGTACCGCACGTCAGCCGGTCGCCGAATTGAGGTACGCTTTATAAACTGGAGCCGGCTCTCCCGCCTCGAGGAACGCCCGATATGCGACCGCTAGCTCAGGAGATCCTTTCCCACCTTCCTTCCGAATCCAAACGCGCTCCCGAAGCACCCCCAGCCCCGACCGACGATGACCGCGAGCTCGAGGCGGTCCTCGCGTCCCTCAAGACGAACATCAAGGTCGTCGGATGTGGCGGGGGCGGCTGCAACACCATCAACCGGCTCGCCGAGGAGGGCCTCTCCGGCGCCGACATGGTGGCGTGCAACACCGACGCGCAGCACCTCCTGGCGATCCACGCCCCGAAGAAGATCCTGCTGGGCCGTCGCCTGACCCGCGGGCTCGGCGCCGGCGCGTTGCCGCAGGTCGGAGAACAGGCCGCGCGCGAGGCGGAGGACGAGCTCAAGAAGGCGCTCTCGGACTCGGACATGGTCTTCATCACCCTGGGCCTCGGTGGCGGCACCGGTACCGGTTCCGCCCCGGTCGTCGCCGAGATGGCCAAGGCCGCCAACGGCGGCAACCCCCTGACGATCGCCGTCTGCACGCTGCCGTTCACCAGTGAGGGACTCGTCCGCGGGGAGAACGCGATGTGGGGGCTCGAACGCCTACGTTCGAGCATCGACACGGTGATCACCATCCCCAACGACCGGCTCCTGGAGCTCGTTCCCCGTCTCCCGATCCAGACGGCGTTCAAGGTCGCCGATAGCGTGCTTGCGCGCGCCATCCGCGGCATCACGGAGATCATCACCAAGCCCGGCCTGGTCAATCTGGATTTCAACGACCTGCGGACGATCATGAAGGGTGGCGGCGTCGCGCTCATCGGCATCGGCGAGTCCGAGAGCGAGAATCGCGCCGAGGACGCCGTCCTCGAAGCGATCAACTCCCCGCTGCTCAAGGTCGACATCGCCGGCGCGACCGGAGCGCTGATCAACGTGACGGGCGGGCCCGACATGACCGTCAGTGAGGCCCAGAAGGCCGCCGAGGTCGTGCAGAAGGCGATCAGCCCGACGGCACGGATCATTTGGGGCGCGGCGGTCGATCCCACGATGCAGAGCACGATCCGCGTGATGCTCGTGGTCACCGGAGTTAAATCCCCCCAGATTTTCGGGGGCGCCTCGGGCGCCGCCGGGTCCCCCCGCAAGTCGGGGCCGGAACTCGACATCGTCCGCTAGGGCACCATCGTGGCGTTTCTGGACCGGGCGCGGCGCGCGCAGGAGCAGTTCGACGGACGGCTCCGCAACGTCGGCCACGGGAAGTACGGCCGCATCCTTCGCATGGCCCGCAAGCCGGCGATCGAGGAGTACGTCAAGGTCCTCGAAGTGACGTGGCTCGGCGCCGTGCTCATCGGCTCGGTCGGGTTCATGATCTACATCTTCTTCACGCAGGTCGGCCCGTGGTTCTGGGGTCACTTCCTCAGCCATCTCGCGCTCTGAGCGCGCGACCGCGAGGGGACAACGTTGCACGGAAATCCGAACGACGAGGGCATCGGCCTGCTCACCGGCGAGGAAGCCGCCGCTCCGGGAAAGGCCGTCCCGAAGGCGCCGGTCGTCGCCGGGAGCGCGCCCGCCCCGGCACCGGTGCCGGTCGCCCGAGTCGAGGCGCCGGGCCTGATCGATCTCAAGGCGGCCGACGAGGCCGAACGCGCCGTCACCGCCGGCAACGTGACCACGCTGAGCGCGGTGATCACGAGCCGTCACCCGGACCCCGGCACCGCCCAGCTCTCGGCGGAGATCTCCTACGCCTCGACCTACCCGGGCGAAGGGGCCGAGTGGCCGATCTCCTGGCTTCTGCCGGGGAAGAAGTCATTCGCCGAGCTCGTCTCACGCAAGGTCAAGGCGTCGATCAGCCTCACGCCGAACACGCCGGCGCCGCTCGCGTTCCAGATCACCGCCCCCGTCGGGGTGCGCTACGGCGACCGCGTCGAGATCCACCTCACCGCGCAGTGGGACGACGGCTCGCGCCCGACCAAGCTCGGCATGGCGTGCATCGCGCGGCAGGCGGTGCTGGCGATCAAGACCTCGCGCTATTACGAACGCGAGGTCGCCGACACGCTCCTCACCCGCGCCGAGGAGAAGCGCGACGTCCTGTTCGCGCTGCTCGTCCCGGCCGCGCTGCGGGGGTACGTCTTCGCCGAGGGGATGAGCTTCGAGGGCGTCCACGAGATGCTCAAGGGCATCCGCAAGGCCCGGGGCCTCGTGGCCGGGGAGACCACCCTCAAGGAGGTCGAGCCGCTGCTCGTTCCGAAGATCACCGTCGAGGGCTTCGTCGAAGGCGCGATCGTCGAGCTGATCGCCGGTCCGTTCAAGGGCGAGAAGGCCCGGGTCCGCAAGATCGACCAGGCCAAGGAAGAGATCACCGTCGAACTGATCGAAGCGGTCGTGCCGATCCCCGTGACGATCCGCGGCGATCACGTGCGCATGCTGGAGAAGGGAGGCGGAAAGAGTGGCGGATGAAGTGAGCGTCCTCGTCGAGGGCGGCAAGGCCGCGGCGGGGGCCCAGCTCGGCAGTGCGCTCGGCCCACTCGGCGTCAACGTCGGACTCGTCGTCCAGCAGATCAACGAGCAGACCAAGGGGTTCGCCGGCATGCGCGTCCCCGTCGTCATCCGCGTCGATCCGGCCACGCGGCAATTCACCCTCGTCGTCGGCCGTCCGCCGACGGCCGCCCTCCTGCTCAAGGAGATCGGCAAGGAGACCGGCTCGGGCAAGTCAAAAAGCGAGGTCATCGGTGACGTCAGCCTCGACTCCGTGACCAAGATCGCCGAAGCGAAGGGGGCCGACCTTCACGGCCGCACCGCGGAGGAGCGGATCAACCAGGTCATCGGCACGTGCGTTTCGATGGGAATCTCGGTCGAGGGCCAGGACCCACGGGCGCTGCTCAAGGCCCGCCTCGCCGCGCGGGGCCCGCGATGATGGGTGGTCCCGGCGGCCCGGTTCCCGATCTGGCCAACGCCGAGATCGTCGACTATTCGGTCCTGGAAGGCGACGCCAAGGTCCGACTCAAGCTCAAGGATGGGTCGATCATCGAGGTCAAGCTCGAGATCATGAACATCCTACGCGCGGGCAACGACCCCAACACCGGTCTTCCCGCCTACATCGTCCAGTCGGCCCCCCTCGTGCGGCTCGTCGAGTGCCCCAAGGAGTTGCGGCGCTCGCCCATGCGGCCGGGCACGGGCAAGGACACCAAGGCCATTCCCGGCTTCGGGTAGATCCCGGGAGAGATCTCCCCCGGGGGAGGACCGCCCGCACGGGCGGTCCGAATCGGTTGACCGCTTACTGGACGGGGACCTGGACCTCGGCGGGTGAGGGGGTCGGGTGCTGCTTGGGCAGCTCGAGCTCCAGCACGCCGTTCTCCAGCCGAGCCTTCGCCTCGCCACCGATCACGGGCTCGGGCAGCTCGAGGGCTCGGTAGTATCCCTGGTAGCTCCGCTCGCGGTGGAGGAACTCTCCGTCGGTCTTCTCGGACTGCGCGGCGACCTCGCCGCGGATCTCGACGCTCGCCCCGCGAACGCGGATCGCGAGCCTGTCCTTGGGGATCCCAGGGACGTCGGCGGTGACGGTGTAGGAGGCGCCGGTGTCCCGTACGTCCGCCCGCGCGCTCTGGAAGTAGCGGTGGCCGGAACCGGCCTCCGGGACGAACCCGAGCGGACCGTAGAATCGGCCGCGAAGGTCGTCGAAGAGCTGGTCGAGTTCGGTCCATCCATCCGTCGGTCGGTCGCTCAAGATCTCGTTGCTGGTTTCCATCGAGGGCACCCCTTTACAAAAACAGTATGTTAATATTTCTATATAAGCATTGGCAATCCTCACCCCGAGGGGGCCCCACCGGCGGCGGTCGTGGACCCTCCGCACCTCGACCCGGCGGGCGGCCGACGACACCGCAACCCTCAACCCCCGCTTGCCCTCCCGCACCCGTGGTCGACATCCACGAGGTCCCGGCCGTCCCCGAGATGGATCCCGGGGGAGATGCTCGCTTGGGTTGGTTCCTCGCCGGAGGCCTCTTGATCGTCATCGGATGGGGGCTCGCCACGATCCTCAACGTGGTGGCGCACGCCATGGCCCCGGCGACGGGGACGGCGCTCGGCCCGGTCCGTGTCTTCCCGCATTGGGGCCTGTATGGAGAGGTGACGCTCGGGATCGGCTTGTTCACCGGCCTCATCGGGGCCGGACTGATCTGGCTCGCCTACCGAAGCCCTGAGGGCCGGATCGTCCTGCCGGGTTACCCGTACTGACCGGTTCCCCTCAGGTCCGGCCGATACGCCGCGAAGGCGGCAGGGCTGGGCCCGCCGGTCCCTTGGCTTTCTTGCGGATCTGGACGCACTCCGGACAGAATCGCTCGTCCTCGTCCAGGCATTCGCGACAGACCGTACGACCGCAAAGGGTGCACCGGAGGGACGCGGGCGATCCACAACGGGCACAGGTGCCGACTAGCATGCCGCCGCCCTCAGGCCAGCATCGGAGTCGTAAACTCCCTTCGCCTTAAGCGCTTCGACGAAACCGCGGGCGTGCGAAGCACGCGCGACGTAATCCGCCGCCCCTCGGGCCCGCGCGCTCCCGGACCGAAAGCTCACGGCCCAACCCGCGGCGCGGAGCATCGCGGCGTCGTTGTCCCCATCGCCGGCGACCAGACAATCGGCGAGGGAGAGTCCCAGGGGGGCGAGCACCCGTTGCAGCGCGGGTACCTTGCCGCATCCGGCTTCCATGAAATGGATGGCGAACCCGGTCCCCTCCACCGTGACGCGCGGATCGGCGACGGCCGCCCGGACGCGAGCGATGGGAAAGGAGGGTTCGACGGCGACCTCCGTCTCGCGCCATCGATCGCTGAAGAGCGGGCGTAGGGCGAGCCCGGAACGGCGGGCCCGTCGGTAGGCGGCGAGCGCCACCGAGCGACGGCACAGCTTCGTCACGTGCTCCAGTCCGTGGTGTGTTTCGTAGATCAATCCGCCGTTCTCGGCGACGATCGGCCCTTTCAGTCCGATCGAACGATGGATCGCCAGCGCGATCGGCAGCACGTTCCCCGTCGCCAAGATCACCGGCCAGCCGCGGTCCCGCAACTGGCGGAGGGCCTCGATGGCCCCGACATCGAGCTGCCGATGTTCGTCGGTGAGCGTCCCGTCGACGTCGGTGACCAACGCCCGGACCTCGGGAGAAGCGGGATCGCGTGCGCGGGCTCCTTTCACGGCGCGTCGGCGACTCAACGGCCGTCTCCCACCGGTGGCGCCCGCGCGGCGATCGCCGCCCGGAGCACGTGGGCCACTTCCTTGCCATCCCGGCGGCCGCGCACTTCGCGCATCAGCTCGCCCATGAGACCGGAGAACGCGTCCGCCCCGCGCGTCCGGCAGAGCTCGAGATTGGCGTCGACGACCCGCTCGGCGAGCACGCGCAAGGCCTCGGGGCTCAGACCGCCGACTCCGGCCTTCTCGATCGCCGAGGAGACCGACGGCGCCCCCTTGAGGAGCTCTCGCAGGACGGGGGGGATCCCCTCCTTGGCGAACGTCCCTGCTTCCACTGCCGCGAGCACCTCGTGGAGGACGGTCTCGGTGGGCTCGGCGTCCGCGGGGCGATCCAGGGAGTTCTCCGCCTCGTGCAGGTCCTGGCTGAGCAGGCGCGCGACCGCGCCCGGAGCGTGACCGCGCGCGACCAGGCTCTCGAATTCGGGGAGCGTCCCTCCCCGGTCGAGCTGACGCAGCAGATCCTGGCTGAGGCCGTACTCGCGCTCGAGACGCTGACGTCGCGCTTCGGGGTTCTCGGGTAGGGTTTGTTCCACCCGGTCGAGTCGTTCACGACTCACCGGGATGGGCGGAACGTCCGTCTCCGGGTACATCCGGTCCCTGCCGGGGAGCGGACGGGAGTAGCGCGTGCGCCCATCGGGCAACGGATCGCGGGTCTCTCCGGGGATCCCCTCGAGCGCCTGGCGAGCTCGCGCGGCGACGAGCCGCAGCGCCCGGTCGGCCGTTTCAGTGGAGGGGGCCACGACCAGCACGAAGGCGTCCTCGGCGTGAAGTCCCAGTCGGTCCCGCAGGGCGTCCACCCGCGGCGCGTCGACCCCGTACCCGGGGAGCTCGTCCGAGTGGAGCAGTCCGCGCAGCCCGACCGACCTCGCTTGATCGGCGAGCTCCCGGCCCAATCGCTCGGCTCCGGAGCCGGGGGGCTTGAGCGTGCCGGCGAATCCCCGCAGCGGGATCGCCCGCGCGGTGCCGCCCGCCCGGACGGTCGCACCGGCCGGCCCGTCCAGGACATCGCGGATCAGCTCGGTCACCTCGACGGGAGGAGCGTCCGGGACGGCCGCCTTCCGCGCCCGGAGGGTATCTCGCACCGCGAGCAGGACCTGCTGCCGCTCTTCCTCGGTCTCGACGTACCGGCTGATCAGCCGCAGCTCCTGGACGCCCTTGATCTCCACGCGTGCACCCCCGACGGCGGAGACGTTCAGGTCCTCCCGGATGGTCCCGATCCCTCGCCGGACACGGCCGGTCGACCGCAGCATCGCGCCGATCTCCCCGGCGACCTCGCGGGCTTCGGCGCCTTCGGTGATCTCGGGTCCGGTGGCGACCTCGATCAGCGGGATCCCGAGGCGGTCGAGGCGGTAGGTGACCTCGCCGAGCTTCTCGGAGACCTTGCGGGCGGCGTCCTCCTCGAGGCAGACGGACAGGATCGAATAGCGACGGCCTCGGACCTCGAGATACCCGTCGACGGCGACGAGCGCCGTGCGCTGAAACCCGGACGTGTTGGAGCCATCGACGACGATCTTGCGCATCACCTCAATCTCGTCCAGGGTGCGCGCATGCAGTAGGCGCGCCATCGTGAGCGCCACGTCGACGGCGTCGGGATTCAGCGCGTGCGGGGGTTCCTCGTCCAGCTCGACCAGACAGCTCGAGCCCACGGCCTCGTAGCGATAGCGCAGACCGCGGGAGGCCTGGAACGCGGCGGCGGCGTCGACATGGTGATTCTCGCCGCCCGTCGCGCGCAGTTCCCGGACGACCACGGTCCGGACCTCGTCGGAAAGCTCGGTCGGACAGTCGCAGAACAGCTTACCCGTGGCGAGCTGCTGGTGGACCTCGAGGCCGGCCTTCACCCGGGCGCCTCCACCTCGTGTCGACGCTCGAACTCCCCGGCCCGGTCGAGGAGGAGGAGTCGGCCGACCTCGGCCGGCTCGTGGGAGCGGCCGAG
>JAKIWD010000112.1 GCA_022750205.1 Thermoplasmata archaeon | reverse complement strand
GAGGCGTCGATGCACTTTGACGACCCGGCGATCCTGGTCCGCGTTTCGACCGGCTTGGGCGAGGCGATGCGGGGCGTTGAGATGGCAACGCTCGCCCCGGCGGAGTTCCTCCAGAGCCGCGAGTCGCAGCCTGCGCGCGATCGACCGTCGAAGTCGGCAGCGTGACCGTGTCCCTCGGCGCCCGGGAGCGTCGGTGCGGGTACTCCAGGTAAGTCCGTTCTACACGCCGCACGCCGGCGGGGTCGAATCCCACGTTCGGGCGGTCTCGAACGAGCTCGCCCGGCGGGGCCACGAGGTGACCGTCCTCACCTCGCTCCTGACCCCCGGCCTGCCGACGGACGAGCGGATCGACGGCGTACGGGTGGTGCGGGTGCCCGCACTGGGCGTCGTGTTCAACTCACCCATCGATTACGGGATCCGGCGCGCGATCCAGCAGATCCCCGCCGACGTGGTCCACTTGCACTACCCGCCGCCCCTGACCTCCTACTTCGCCACCCGGGGATTGGACCGACGCGGGACCCCTGTCTGCCTGACGTATCATTGCGACCTGTACCTGGCGGGCCCGTGGGGCCGGCTGGGGACGGGCCTGTACGAACGGCTGATCCTCCCCACTACTTTCCGCAACGTGGACCGGTTCATCGTCCACACCCGCAGCTACGGGCAGACCTCCTCGGCCTTGCGCGGCCGCCCGCTCGAGATCATCCCCTCCTCCGTCGACCTGACTCGATTCCGCCCCGGGTCCTCCAACGAGCAGCTCCGAGCTCGATTGGGCCTGACGGGCCGGCGGGTCATCGCGTTCACGGGGCGGTTGGTCCCGCACAAGGGGATCGACGCGTTACTGCGGGCTCTCCCGAAATTGCCGCCGGACGTCACGCTCCTCGTCATCGGTCGCGGACCCCGCCTGGCCCAGCTCCAATCCACCGCCCGACGCTTGCGCGTCGAGGACCGCGTGAAATTCTGCGCGGATGTCGGGGACGATGACCTGCCCGAGTACCTGCGGCTCGCCGAACTGTTCGTCTTCCCGTCGCAGAACCGGCTCGAGGGGTTCGGACTCGCGGTGGCCGAAGCGATGGCCGTCGGGTTGCCGGTGATCATCGCCGACATGCCCGGCGTGCGCGAGGTCATCGAGCCAGGACGTGAGGGTCTCCTCGTCGAGCCGATGCTCGTCGAGGACCTCGCCGAGAAGATCGCGGGCCTGCTCAACGACCCGCCGCTGCGCCAACGCATGGCGACCGCCGCGAGAGCCCGCGCGGAGGCGCGTTACGGCGTCGAGACCGTCGTCGACCAGCTTCTCACGCTGTACCGATCCCTGATCGCAGCTGGTTGATCTGGATCTTCAGCCGCTCCGCTTCGGCGCCGGCCGCCTTCTTCCAATCGGCGCCGCTCGAGGCGTACAAGATCGAACGGGAGGCACTGATCAGCAATGCGCGACCGTGGGCGTCCGCCCCCTCGCGGACGGCGGTCGCCAACTGTCCGCCCTGGGCGCCTACCCCCGGAACGAGGATCGGCACGCCGTTACCGAGCGTCTGACGGGCCTGCCGCACCGCGTCGGAGAACGTCGCCCCGATGACAACGCCCGCGTTGCCGTGGGCGCTGGCGAGCCGCCGCACCTCGGCCGTGACGGCGACCCAAAGTGGGCCCCGCGGGGTGGGGATCTCCTGAAAGTCCGGCGCGCCGGGATTGGAAGAGTGCGCCACCACGAAGAAGCCGTGCTCGCTGTCGGTCACGAACGGCTCCAACGTCTCCCAGCCCATCCACGGCGAGACGGTGACCGCGTCGAAGCCGAAGCGCTTGAACGCCGCCGCATGGAACATCCGCATGACGTTGGGAATGTCGTTCGCCTTCAGGTCGAGTATCCGCAGGCGGGTCGGCCCGATGCGACGGACCACTTTCTCCAGGGCGGCGATCCCGTCCGGGCCGTACGGAAGGTAGCAACCGAGTTGCATCTTGTACGCCGCCGTGTGCGGGAGGGTCGCCTGGACGACGCCGTCGAGGAACCGTTCCAACCCCCGTTTCGGCGCCATGCGCTTGAGAGATTTCGGTAGGAGGGCCGGGTCCGGGTCCAGTCCGACGCAGACGAGCGAGTTTCGGGCCTTGAGCACCCGGTCCACACGCGCGAGAAACTTCACGGTAAATCGACCGGACCTAGCGCCTCCCCGCCTAAAGGATTGTGAGGGCCGCGGCGGCGTTCAGCGCGTTCCTCCGGCTTTTATCGGCCGGGCGGCGTTCCCGCGTTCCTTCGAGCACGCAGATGGTGACCGAGCCCGCCGCGATGCGTGAGCGCCCCCTCGCCGAACTGCGCGGAGGGGATCAGGGGGTCGTGATCCTGGCCCGCGTGGTCAGCGCGGAGCGGCGAGACGTGGTCCGCCGTTCGGACGGGGGTCGGCTCCCGGTCCTTTCGGGGTTCCTGACCGACGGGACCGCCACCGTTCGCTTCACCTGGTGGGACCCGCCCGCGCTCGGGGAGATCGAACGGGGGACGGTCCTGCGCGCGGGTCCCGTGACCGTGCGGGAGTTCCGGGGGGAGCCGGAGGTGTCGCTGAGCTGGCGGACCCGCGTCGAGGAGGCCAGCGAGGCGGAGCTTCCGAAGGTCGATCTCACCAAGTTGCCGATGCGCACCGTCGGGTCGCTCCGCGCGCGCGACGAGGGGTTCCGCCTGGACGCTCGCGTCGCGCGCGCGGGGGCGAAGACCGTTTCGATCAAGGGAGAAGACCGGCGCCTGCACGAGGGCGTGCTGGTCGATGCGACCGGCACGATCGGATTCACCGCGTGGTCGGAGTTTCGTTGGGTACCCGGAGACGCGATCCGCATCACCGGCGCGCACGTTCGGGAGTTTCGCTCTCGGCCGCAGCTGGTGCTCGACGAACGATCCCAGGTCGAGCCGGTCGGGGCGGAGGGTCTCCCGACCGCCTCCAGCGCGACGAGCGGGATTAGCGCCTCCATCGCCGACGTGGAACGGCTCGGCGGGGGAGCGCTCGTTCGGGTGATGGGAGTGGTCGTGGGTTTGAGCCCGCCGAGCGGCGTCGTCCAGCGGTGTCCAGAGTGCCGCCGGTCGGTCCGAGAAGAACGTTGCCGGGTCCATGGCGTGGTGGCGGCGATCGCCGACCTCCGGGCCCGGGCGATCCTCGACGACGGGACCGGCGCGGCGACGGTGAACCTCGATCGTGCGGCGACCGAAAGGGCGTGGGGTCACGACCTCCGTTACGCGATCGACCGAGCCAGGGTGTACCCGAACGACTCACCGCCAGAACGGGAGTTGGCCGATGCGTTGTTCGGCCGACGGTGGACAGTGATCGGACTCGCTTCGGTCGACGATTTCGGGGTGTCGATCACGCCCGAGTCGATCTCCGTTTCGGACGAGGATGGAGCCAGCCGCCTCGCCACCGTTCGCCGGGTCTGGAGCCGGGATTCCGCATGACCGGACGGGAGCCGGCCTGGAGGATCCTCGCCCAGGAGCTCCTCGCCTCGTCGGAGCGGGAGAAGGGAAAGGGCGAGCGGGCGACTTCGTACCTGCTCTCCCCGCTCGGCGCACGGATGAACCGGGTTCTCGTGTGCGGAACGCTCGAAACGGCTGAATCGAATGGCCGAGATGGAGCACCCTCGTTCCTCCGAGCCCGTTTGACGGACCCGACCGGGATCGTCGAGATCACCGCCGGGACGTTCCAACCCCGTGCGATGGACCAGCTGGCGGCGTGGAAGGTCCCGGCGCCGGCGATTGTCGTGGGAAGGGTCCACGTTCCCCGGAGCGGAGATGGGGTGGTACACCCGTCGATTCAGGCCGAAGCGTTGCGGGGAATCAGTCCCACGGAGCTGCGACTCGCTTTCGCCGACGCCGTGGAGCACACCGCCCGCCGGATCCGACTCATCCGATCGTTGCAATCCTCGGCGGGCCGAACCGATGCCGAGGAGTCGACGCCCTCCCCCAAGTGGGTGGCGGCGGCGCGGACCGCCCTCGAACGATATCCGTCGGTGAGCCCGGAATCGTTCCTCAAACCTCTTGGGAATGTCATCGCATTCGCCGAGTCTCTGGATCATCCGCTGCCCCGAAACGCAACGTCGGTCGAGGTGACCGCGCCCGCGAGGCGCGGCAGTTTGTCCACGCAACCGAGCCCAACCGACCCGAGCGCGGCGGACCGCGCGCGGGAGTCGGCGTTCCTCGATATCATCGATCAACTCGCCGACTCGTCGTCGGACGGCTGCGCGGACCTTCGTGAGGCGTTCCAGCGCGCCGCGCAGCGGGGGCTCCGGGAGGCCACCGCGGAAGAGCTCCTCAACCGACTCGAGGAATCCGGAGTCGTGGAGGAGCCAATGGTGGGGCGACTACGGCGTACGTGATACCCCGACGAAAGTTGATATAGCCCCTCCCCACAATGCGCATTAACACGCATCATGCCCTCGAGACATACGCCGCGCGTCGGCCTGCTTCGCACCGCTCCGTCCCGACGCGGGCTGCAGTTGGTTGCGCTTGGCTTGCTGGTCTTCATCCTGGCTGTTTCGATCGCGGCCCTTCTGAGCGGCCCCGCCCCGCGCAGCTCGCTCGGACGCGGTACTTCCCCGGGCACATTTTCGTTGTCCCGAGTTCCTAACTCTCTAGGAGGTTTAGTGACGCTCGTCGGCCCTCTCGGGTTGACCTTCCCGTGCTGGGCAGCCGGCCGCGCGTCCGGCGCTCGGGCAGTGGGCGGGGCTCGAGATCGAGCTTCGACCTTAGGGCCGTCGGATTCTAGGTCCAAGACCTGAACTGGTCCCCGGTGCGTCCGGGTGATAGCGGCACCGATTTCTCGAGGCGCCTTCCACATGGAAACCCGCTCGCCCTCCCTTCGGTCCGCGGGGGCTCGGCGCCAGGGGACCATCGACGAGCCACCGGCTCCGGGCCGAGCATTTATATTCCTACCCGGGTGGCGGGCGGGGGGAATGAGGAACACCTGTCTCTCCGATCTGTGACGAGAATAGCGACCGACTGACCCCCCACTCATCTACATGGCGAACAATCCGTCCCTGCTGCCCCTGATCGCAATCATCGTCGCGGTGATCGTCGTCACCTCCGGGGCCGTCGGCTTCCTCTATCTCACGCACCGCCCCGCCACGAACTCTGGGGTCCCCGCCGTGGCCGTCGGGGACAATGTCACGGTCAACTACATCGGAATTTTGGGGTCGGGGGCGGAAGCGGGGAAGGTCTTCGACACCTCGTTCTACTCCGTCGCGACCAACAACGCCTCGTTCCCCAAGACCTTGGAGTTCGGCCTGCGCGCGAGCGCGAAGAACTACACCCCGCTCCCGGTGCACGTGTCCGGGAACACGCCGAGCTCAGGTTACACGCTGGGCAACCTGTCGTTCATACAGGTCGTCACCGGTTTCTGGCAAGGCCTCGTGGGGATGACCGGGAACTCGACGCGGACGCTCGTCCTGCCCCCGAGCGAGGCGTACGGACCCTCCAACCCCGCGTGCATTTCGACCCAGCGACTGAGCTTTACGCTTCCCGTCGTGGAAACCCTCAGCCTCGCCGCGTTCAGCGCCGACTTCCCCGGTACGATGGTGGCGCAGGGAATCGAGTTCCCCGACCCCCAGTACGGTTGGCCGGTGCTGGTCCTGAGCGCCAACGCCTCCTTCGCGACGATCGAGAACCTGCCGACGCTGGGGATGACCGCCAGTCCGGCGGGATGGCCGATCGAGGTCACCGGCCTGAGCTCGACGACCAACGGGACCGGCATGATCACGCTCACGAACCAGCTCAGCCCGGCGCAGGCTGGTCACGTCCTGGGCCACGTCGCCGCGGCGTCGGGGCTGTGCGGCTCCCAGAGCAACGGGCGATTCATCGTCTCGGCGGTCAATCTGGCGGACGGTACGTTCACCGAGGATTACAATACCGAGGTCACCGGCCAGACCCTCGTTTTCATCGTGACCATCACCGGGATCTTCCCGCCCGGGGTCGTCGGCTGAGGGGCCGACCCCGGCGCGCCGCTACCCGCCGAGCGTGACCCGACCGCGCTTGAGCAGCTCTTCGAGCTGGGCCTCGGCCGCGCGGTCGGAGGCCTCGCCCTTTCCCGTCACGCGATCGCGGACCTCCCGGTTATAGTCGACCACCGTCCGGCGGGCCTCATGACGGCGCTGGCGTGAGGCGGCCACGAGGTCGTCCGCTTCCCGTTCGAGCTTGCGAACGTCGATCATCAGGGCGTCGAGCCGCTCCATGACCTGCCCGCGCTCGCGCGCCTTCTCGCGCACCTGAGCGACAAGCTGTCCGACCTGGAGAAGCTGCGCGCGCATCGAATCCATCCGTCGATCGCGCTCGACCTTGACGCGCTGGAGTTCCGCGCTGAGGCGCTCGACCTCCCCATGCGCGGCCCGCATCGCCTCTTCCCGGGCCCGTTGGGCCTCCTGGTGGCCCTTGATGAGCGCGACGTCCTTCTCGGCGGACTGCAGCTGCTTGCGCAGCTCGCGCATCCGGTCGATGAGCGCGTTCTCCTCTGCGAGGGGGAGGGCGGTGGTTTCCTGGCGGCGGGCCAGCGTGGCGAGCTCGCGTTCCAACTGCTCGGGCCGGACCGCACCCGTCCCGCGCGGGAGCTCGGTGCGCGCCTGCCGGGCCACCGCGACCGCCTCGTCAAGGCGTCGCCGTGCCTCGTCCCGCTGGCGCCGAAGGTCGGCAAGCTGGTGGCCCAGCTCGCGGTGCTCGTCGTGGGTGCG
>JAKIWD010000171.1 GCA_022750205.1 Thermoplasmata archaeon | reverse complement strand
CGCAACGACGACGCGCTCGCCTTCACGTACTCCACCGATTCCGGGGTCAGCTTCCACAACGTGACCACCATCCAGAACGCAGGCCACGGAAACATCGCCGTTCCGTCCCTCGCCGCGTACGGGAAAACGGTCTACATCGCCTACATGAACATCAGCAACACAACGGCCGGCGCGACGCTAGGCGGCTCGACCTCGACCCCCGTCTCCGTGGAGCTGGTCTGGTCGAACAACTCCGGCAAGTTCTGGCGTGGTCCGATCACCCTGCGCGGTTTCAACGCCTCCGAGTCGTACAATGCGATGGACCCCCAGGTCGTCGTAGCCCCCAATGGGACGGTCCTGGTGGCGTATTCGACGAACCGGCACTGCATCGCCTACTGCGCGACCACCAGCCAAGTGTACGGCGACGACATCGAGCTCGCGGCCTCGGGGAACAACGGAACCACGTGGTCGACCTACCTCGTTGCCAAGGACTTCGGCACCGGGGAGTACCTGGGCACCCAACCGGCCGGATTGTACTATTATCCGACCATCAGCGGTTCGGGGAGCAGCACCGGCCCTTGGATCTTTGAACAAGGACCGATGATCTCCCTCGCGGTCTCCCCAACGGGCGGCCATATCTACGTCGCGTGGGCGGGGGGAGTCAATCAGTCCGCCCCTCCGTACTGCTGCGATACCTACCAAGAATACTCGATCACCCAACTGTTCGTCGGGGTCTCCAGCAACGGCGGCGCGTCCTGGGCGAACACGACGCTAGGCCCGGAAGTCCAGCAGGGGGCCGACCTGTACGAAGGCGGGGTGTCCCTCCCCGGCCTCGGTGTCAGCCCGACGGGGACCGTCTATCTGACCTTCCAGTATCTCAACGGTTCCTCCGGGGTCAATTGCCTCAACCAGGGGGTCTTCGGCGCGAACTACCAGATGACCCAGTTCGTCGCCACGAGCGCCAACGGCCTCTCATGGAACAGTCCGGTCACCACCGCGTGGAACCTCCAGGGGAACGGCGGCTGGTGGACGATGGGCTGGTGGTCCAGCGTCGCCTTCAACGTCTCGACGGGCGCCCCGCTCATCGGGTACACTCTCCCGATCGCCCAGTCGGTCATCGGCAGCTTCACGTCGTTCCCGGGCGTCGTCCAGCTCGCCTCGGGGTGGGTGGGCACGACCACGAGTTTGACGCTCACGGAGACGAACTTGACCGCCGGAACGCCGTGGAGCGCGTGGGTGGACGGCAACGTCTTCTCGTCGTCCTCGTCGAGCATGACGGTCACGAACGTCCCCTCCGGTCCCGACGTGTGGGTATCCACGGCCAACCCCATCCCGGTGTCGGCCGGCTACGGCGCGGCGTACCTCCCGACGATGCAGTTCCTGACGCCGATCCGCCTCGTCGGTCCGACGACGTTTTTCTTCAACTATTCGTTGTTCTATGACCTCAACATCTCGACGAACCCGGCGATGACCGGCTACACGGGATTCGGGATCTCCGCCGGGCTGTTCAGCATCAACAACTACTTCACGCTCGGTCAGTTCGCCGGCGGCTGCCCCTTCCCGTGGTTCGTGCCGGCCGGCCTCCACGTCGACATGGTGAGCGGCGGGGCCCGAGACTACTACAACCTGCCCGTCGGCGCGAGCTACTGGAACGGAACCGGAACCGGGAGCTTTACCGGCCCCGGGGTCGCTGGCGCGTGGGCGATGGGCGGGCCGGTCAATGAAACGATCTGGTACACGGCCTACTCGACCTACAACGTCAGCGTCGGCGCGCTGGGTATCCCGGGGGGCGCCCTCGTCCACTTCAAGTGGGACGGGACCGCCCACACGTTCACCGCTCCGAACCAGGCCCGCGTCGCCGGCGTTCCGACCGGTCTCCACGCGGTGACGAACGTCTCCGCGAACTCTTCCGTCGTCGGCTGGGAATACTTCGGCACCCCGGTCGGCGGGAACCCGGTCTCGATCCCCGACACCCCGGTCGTCAATCTCTCGTTCTCGTTCGTGAATATTGCCCGGCCCGTGGGGACCGTGAGCTTCCACGCGAACGGATTGACCGCAGGCACGACCTGGCACTTCGAATTCAACGGCACGGACTACGCGTCGTCGACGCCATGGATCAATGTCACCGGGCGCCCCGGCACGTACCCCGTGGCCGCCTTCCCCGTCGTGGCGGCGAACGGCTCGGCGGCCTATGCTCCGACCGGCGTTCCGAGCAACTTGTCGGTGACGACTTCCTCTACCTACCAGGTCCAATACACCTCCGCGTTCCAGGTCGTCGTAGTGGCCGGTGCCGGGGGCCACGTGAGCCCGAGCGGCACTTCCTACTGGGTCGCGCCGGGAACCGCGATGTCGTTCACCGCCACGCCCGTCGCCGGCTCGACGTTCGGCGAGTGGACCGGAAAGGGCGCGGGGTCGTTTAGCGGCACCAACCCCGTGGCGAACTTCACGGTCGAGGGTCCGATTGTCGAGACCGCGAGTTTCTATGCCCCGACAGCGAACCGGTTCTCGCTCAGCTTCTCCGAGACCGGTCTCCCATCGGGGACCTGGTGGTCGGTATTCCTCGACGGGGCGGGTCACTCGACCAACACGCCGAGTCTCAACGTCACCGGGCTCTACAGCTGCCCTACCTCGGGCTCGCTCGGGTCGTACACCGTCGTGGTGCCATACTCGTACTCGAACACCTCTCAGGGGGTTCGCTACGTCCCGGGAAGCTATCGTTCGCCGCTGTGCGGCGGCAGCCCCCCGGTGACGATCGCCTTCTCCACCCAGTACTACCTGACCCTCGAATCGACCGCCGG
>JAKIWD010000180.1 GCA_022750205.1 Thermoplasmata archaeon | reverse complement strand
GGTCGACGGAATAGTCACACGACTCGATCACTTCGAAGTACCGCTGACCTGCAGTCTCGAGGAACTGCCAGGTCTCGTCGACCCGGGTCCCACCCTCTACCGGCGTGAAGTCGTAGCGCCACCTGACGTTGTGCGGAAGGTCATCGGACAGCGGCAGACCCGCACCGCCGAGGTTGCACCATGCGATCGCCCGCGGGCGGCCGGAGACGACGATCCGCATTCGGGCGCTCCATGATCGGTTCGGCATCACGTTGGTACCCATGAAGGTCGCCCCGACGCCACGGGCGTCGGTCTCCCAGGCGCCGCCCGTGTTGACCGGGCTGATCTCCGCCATGCGTGGCATGTCGGCGATGAAGTCGAAGAGGACCTCGGCCGGCGCATCGATGACGACGCTCGCCGCGGCGCGAAATCTCGTGACGTCCACGCTCGCCAGCATGGCGAGCGTGATCTCCGGACGCAACGCCAATGGGCTCGGTGGCTCCCGACCATCCCGGTCAGGACTAATCCGCTGGACCTGTTGGCGCCACCGTGCCCCCACGGCGAGACTCAGAACAGGTAGCCGACAGATGCCATCGGGATCGCCGACGGCGAAGGGGGTCACATGAGCGAGGTCATCGCGGGCGGAATCCGGGTCGTCGACGAGCTTTCCGAAGAGGAGAAGAACGAGCTCCTCATGCGTCCCTGGGCGAGGCGGGGACCCCTCTACCAGCTGTACTCCGCCGCGCTCATGATCGACTACAACCCGACCTTCGTCACCGTCCGTGGCTCGATGTACTGCGACAACGGGAGCCACGACGAGCCCTCGCCGCCGGACCTCCTGCTTTGGGCGGCCCAGAACCTGCCCTCGTACGTCATGCTCGGATGGGAACGCGGCATCCACAACGAGTTCAACACGCTCCGCAAGCTCGGGATGCCGAAGGAACAGGTGATGGAGATCGTGATGTTCTCCCAGCTCTACGCGGGCATGCGCGGCCTCGGGCACGTCTACCGGGCGGTCGGGGACTTCCTCCCCGCGTGGGGGCCACCGACCGTGGAGATGGAGTGGCCGGAGGGTTGGGTGGCCGATCCCGACGCCTTCCGGTCCGGGCTCGATCTCTCGACGCGCGAGATGACCTCGGCCGACCGGCAGAACCTCGAGTCCTGGTACGAGCGGAACATCGGGTACGTCCCGAACTCGATCCTCTTCGGCCTCAAGTACCACCCGGAGTTCGTGAAGGTGAACCGGGCGAAATGGGAGGTCGCGATCCGGACCCTCCCGAAGCAGATGGCTCCGCTGATCATGATGCGGATGAACGCGGTCTCCCAGAACCGCGAGGGACTCCGGGAGGCGGCCTTGTTGTCGAAGGCGTGGGGGATCAAGCGGAAGTACCTGGTCCATCTTCTGAACGGCGTCGTCCACTACTTCGCAGGATTCGAAGGCTTCTACGCTCCCGCCGCGGCGATCGACGACGTCCTCGAGTCCATGGAGTGAGCGCGGCTTCGGCCTGACGCCGGAGGTGAGGAGCTGACGCCGGCGGGGACGGTCGGGATCAGACGGCGGGCACCTGCTCCGAGGTTGCCGACGGGTTCGCGCCGTTCCTCACAGCCGCCCCGGCGGAGTCGCCGTTTGCGTGCACGCCGTCGGACGGCTGGTCGCTCGTGCGCGTCGTGGCGACGGACTTCTTGAGGGACTCATAGATCGAGATCCCCTGCCCTACGACCCCGGTCATCAGCTCACCGATCCCCTCCGAACCGTTCAGCACCGTGACGTTCGCCCCGACGAGCCCCCGGGCGGCCGCCTCGACGAGTTGGGGAAGCACCTCGACCAGCTGGTTCGCGGCGATGAGGGCCTGATTCCCACCTTCGAGCGATTCCGCCCGCGCGTGGATCGCTTCGGCCTGGGCGGTGGCCACCGTGCGCTCGGAGTAGGCGTCTCCGTCGGCCTCGTGCATCTTCGCCTTCGCATCCGCCTCCGCCCGCACCGTCTTCGCCTCGGCCTCCCCGGCAGCGGCCAGCCGCACCGCCTCCGCGTCCGCCTCGGCGAGCTTGCGACGACGGCTCGACTCGGCCTCGGTCTGGAACGCGACGGTGTCCTTGTTCGCGTCCGCGAGCGCCCGTTGACGGAACGCCTCGGCCTCGGTCTCGGACTTCACCTTGTCCCGGTTCGCCTCCGCGGCGGTCCGGATTTGGTACGCGTCGGCGTCGGCGGGCCGCCGGACCTCGGACTCGAGGCGTCGTGCGGTGAGCTCGACCTCGAGCTCGGCGACCATCGTCTGTTGCTCGATGACCTCTTTGGATGCCTGGGCCTGCGCGAGCGGGCCGGCCTGGGAAGCGCGGGCCTTCGCCTGTTCGGTCTCTGCCGCGAAGCCGGCCTGTTTGATCTCGGTGTCCCGCAGGTACTGGGCGCGCAGCGCGGCCGCCTCCTGCTCGCGCTGGGTCGCCTCCTGGTCGGCCTTGGCGGCCGCGATCCTC
>JAKIWD010000123.1 GCA_022750205.1 Thermoplasmata archaeon | reverse complement strand
CGGTCGTCGGAGGGTCCGCGCGCACGACCGGTGCGGAGAGCTCCTCGTTCACCTCGAGAGGCGGGGGCTCGGAGACCGAAGAACTCTGGTTTGGAGCAAGGGGTACATCCGCCGACGCAGCAATCAGCGACGCATCCCCCGTCGAAAGTGGGGAGATTGGATCGCTGAGTTCCTCCAACCTGGTGGGGGGAGTTTCGGCCCCGACCGACAGCGGGAGTTCCTGATCCGCGCGCGGGGGGCTGTCGGGAACCCCCTCCGCCTCGCGGGGTAAGGATTCGAAGGGCGTCCCTGGAATCGACTCCGACTCGGCAGTGGTCACGGTTTGGGGGGCCGTGAGAGATTCGTTCTGACGGGACGGTTCATCCGCCCGGACTCCGACGGTGGATTGGTCGCGGGGTCCATCCGCTTCGGGGATCGTATCGATCAGCGGGGCAGGCGTGACTTCCATCGCGGGGACGGCCTCGCTGGTCGGTGGAAGTGGGGGGGGCGCTTCTTCGGCGGGAAGAGTTGCGGGCGAACGTTCGTCCTCCGCCGTCCCCCCCTCGCCACCCGAGGGAGACAGAAGTTCCGCAGTGGACATGTGCTCTCCATCGGACACGGGAGATGACGGCGAACCGACGAATTCTGGCCTCGGGAGGGGAACTTCCGGCGGTGGGCGAGACTCCGGCATGGAAGCGGCGGATGCATCAAGGTGGCTGCCTTCGCCGGAAAGCGGGATCGATTCCGCCTCGGAAGCTACGGGCTCAGGGGGGGTCTCCGCCGCCGGGAGGGCCGTGGGCTCAATGAGCGTGGCCGCAGTACCCGGCGGCTCGGGCTCGGTCCGGCCAGCCGCCGGTACGGCCGTGGGCTCGATGGGAGTCGCCCCAGGACTCGGCGGCTCAGGCTCGTTCAGGCCAGCCGCCGGGACGGCCGTGGGCTCGATGGGAGTGGCCGCAGGATTCGGCGGCTCGGGCTCGGTCAGGCCAGCCGCCGGGACGGCCGTGGGCTCAATGGGAGTGGCCGCAGGACTCGGCGGCTCGGGTTCGGTGAGGCTAGTCGCCAGATCGACCTCGTTCTCGGGCACCGGGGGCGGTGTCGGAGCGGAAGTGGTGTCCCCAGACGGCTCGGGGGTCGGCTGCACGACCTCGAGAGGCTGACCAAGGTCACGGATCGCGATCGGTTCCAGTGCGTCCTCGGTGAGACCGATCTTGATCTCGTGAGGGATGCTCGGGGGGATCGGTGCGGCGACCGTCTCCGCGACGGGGAGCTCCGCCGATCCGTTCGAGGGCAACGGCGTGGCAACCTGAGGCCGTGGAGGGTCCAGGGCCACCGGCGCTCGACTCGGGCGAGACGGGGCCACTCCGCCGAATCGGAGCACCAGCTCGGTGGCCACGATCGCGCCGAACCCCGGCACCGCCGCGAGCTGGTCGAAGGGGGCGTTGGTCAGGTCTTCGAACCGCTGGATACCGCTCTCCCAGGCCGCCCGCAGTTTCGCCGGACCGACGAGCGGCCGGCCGACCAGTTCGTCCAGCCGGACGACCCACCGGTCGATCTCGGTGTCGCGCCGCACCCCGGGTTCCGATAGGAACTCCGTGGCCGGATCCAACGGCGTATCGCGGTCCGCCGCCCTCCGAACGCGCTCCAGCATCGCCTGGCGAGACCGGTTTTTGGCGCGGGCGGGAGCACGACGCGTCCCGGGGACCCACAGCGACCAGGGCTCCCCGCGCCCTGTCTTGCCGGATGTGGTCTCGGAGAGGGGAAACCCCTCCGTGGACGAAACCACCCGGAAGATGGGAACCCCGAGCCAGATGGCGAGGACGGGCGCCTGCCTGAGCAGTTCCTCACCGAGGGGTCCCGTTGCGCAGATGACGACGACCTTCACGCCCTCGACGCGATCGGAGCTCTTGACACGCTGACGGAGGCGGTGGACCAGCCGATAGGCGTCGACCGAGAGGGCCGGGAGCCGACCCGGTCCGCCTCCCCTCGCGCTCTCCGGCACTTCGACCAGGAGTTCGCCGAGTTGCCAGGGGAACGTGAGGTACCCCTCGGGGAGCCGCTCGACGATGTCGACCATCGCCGCGGTGACCTGCACCGGACGACCTTCGACCGCCACCTCCAGCGTGCGGGAGCGCACACCGTCCCGCACCCGCTCCGTAGGGAGGCCCTGCAGGATCCGCGCGACGCGGGGGGCACCCGAACCGAACACCTTCTGGATAGCGGGCAGCACGGGAGTGACCTCGAGCCTTCTTCCCCCCCACGGCGCCGCCGGGGAGGCGACCTCGAGCTGGTGGACGTTAGCGAGCCGGGCGATGACCGCGCTGTCCTGCCGCAGCGCGTCCGCCCGGGCCTGATCGGTGACGTTCAATACGACCCGTGAGAGCGCGAGGCCGTCCCCGATCCGCAAGTGCTGGCGTGCGCGACGGGTGGCCTCGACGACCGACCACCAATTCTCCCATCGCTTCTCGAGCTTCGGGTCGAGCGCCTGCTCGAGGATCGGGGTCAGCGGGCGCTCGAAGACGCTTTGGTTGTCCGACCGGAACAATCGAGTGACCGCCTCCATGGAGAACGGCGCGATCGGCGCGTACAGCTCGGCCCAGCATGGGAGCAGATGGGCGAGGACGGTGAAGACACCCGAGCGCGAGGGGGAGGTGCCGGAGGCGCCTAAGCGTCGCAGCGCCGCCGGGAGGTACTCGGACCGTAGCGGTCCATCGAAGAACCGCTCGAGCGTGGCCTGGGCGGCGGCGTGGGCGCTCGATTCGTACTGGCGGATCGCTTCCCGCCGGGCGCGTTCGAACGTGGAGAGGAGCGCCCGGTCCTCTTCGAGCAGCTCCGCCAGTCGCGTCGCGATTGGCCGGGCGCGCTCGGCGTACGTGTCCGGTTCGAGGCCGGCGGCGATCAACCGGGCCAACGCCCACACCCGGCGAAGCCGCAACACCTCCTGCGCGCGCCGGTCGCGGAGAGCGGCCTGTCCGCCCCGCGGTGCCGCGGCCATCCCGATCAGCGTGGCCCGGAAGGCGTCGATCGGGGCTCCCTTCTCCGGCCCATCGGGATCATCGGGCGGGGGCAGGGTCGGGAGGAATATCGCGCGCAGATCGCCGGGCCGCGCCTGCGTGGCTTCCATCGCGACCAAGTGGTGCAGGATCGTCGGGGCGCGGCGCCGCGATGGCAGGTAAAGCCGCACCGCCTCTCCCGGGGGGAAGGGACTCGCCCGCTCCCAGGCGAGCAGCGCATCGCGGAACACCGGAAGCAGATGCCGGCGCCGCGGCCGGGTGGCGCCCCCGCAGGTGCACTTCGGCGCGCCGGTGGCGGGAGCCAACCGTCGACATTCCGTGCACTCGCGCAGCTGTGGCGCGTCCAGGGCTTCCACGGGCTCGCGTTCGCTGACGGGCCACGGGACGACTTCGGTCGAGGGAGGGGCGGGCTCGGTCGGCAACAGCCGATGGTGGAGGTCCAGGCGGTCGGTCGGCAGCTGGGACGGGTCGAGGCACCAGGCGCTCCCGGTCTCCCAGACGAGGGGACTGCCGCAGATGGCGCAGTGAGGAACACCCCGACGGACGGTCAATTGCGCGAACAGGTACCCGTTCTCGCGGAGGTCTCGGAGCACGAACGCCTCACCGGCGTCGACGGGCAGCCCCTGGTACTTGTGCCGGAACGAGGAGGTGAGGGAAAGGTCGCCATCCAAGACGGGCCACCCCGGCAGGTCGAGCGCACGCGACGCGGCGGCGTCGGCCGCGCCATGGGCGGGAACCAGTGCCACCAGCCCCGTGCCGCTCTCGGTCACCTCCGCCGAAACGTGCACTTGCCCGGACGGCGCCGGTGGGCGGCCGAGCATCGGCGACTCAGTTCCGAGAGGGTGGTCGTACGCCCGACCGGCCAGCGAGGTGCCCGCGAACTCTTCGACGACCTCGAACTCGCTGCCGGGCAACCAGGTCTTCAGACGTTCGAGGCTCGACTTGGAGACGATGATCCGTTCCTCGGTCCCGCGTCGTCGGTAGATCAACGTAATGTACAGTGCGTCGGGCTGGGCCAGGATCGCGGGAGCCCCCAGGAGCTTCCAGACCACGTCGGTCCAGACGATCAGCGAAGCGGGGGGCGTGGCGCCCGTGAGCGGGAACCGCACGAGATAGGCGGGCCCCTCCTCCTCGTGGTAGACGATCCCGGCGGGGGTCCGGGGGACCCGGCATCGGGGACAACTGCGCAGCGGGGTCTCACGTCGGATGAGGATCCCGGCGACCGCCAGGCGATCCAAGAGCGGCTGGAGGCGCACGCTGTCGGCGATCGGATCCGGGGTGTCGATCTTGCCGGCGCCGATCCAGACCCCGACGCGGGTGAGCAGCTCGCCCGGTGGCGGGGCCGGCCCGACCAGGGGCGCACCTCCCAGCAGGATACGCCCCACGGTCCGCCGACCGGATTGCGCGAAGAATCGGGCGTCCGCGTCCGCCGCGACCCCCGACTGAAGCAGGGCGAGCCAGTCCTTGTCGGAAGAAACGGTGCCGACGATCTGGTGGATCCGCGGTCCGGAGAGCGGTCCGATCGATCCGGAGCTCGGGGGGAGACCGCGCTCGTTCCAGAATCGGCGGGTCGCCTGCTCGATCGCCTCGGACTCGTACTGGTCGGGACCGGATTGCATCCCCAACCTCCGGGACCGAGGGTCCGCCGTCGCTATCGATGCGTTGCCGTCGGCATAAAGGCTTGGCCGCTGCCGGGTCAGGCCGACGGACGGCGCCGCAGGTTGGCGGGACGGAGCTCGTCCAGCATCCGGTCGATCTCGTCGATGACGTCACCGGCGTTGGGCCGACCTCGCGGGGCGGCAACCGGCTCCTCAGGCTCGGGCTCCGGTTCCAGGCGCGGCGCGGGTCGGCGACGGGAGGAAGCGGTCATGGAATGGGAGGGGCGACCCCACGGGATCGCGGGCAGCTGGTCATCGGCCTCGTCGGAGAGAGACGGCGTTGAGTGCGGGGCGTCGGGGGAGCGCGGATCGGGGCTGGTCGTCGGGTGTCGTCCCGTCCGACGGGCCGGGGGAGCGGGGGCGGTCGGCTCGCTGTTGCCCAGGACGAACGACGCACCCGCCCCCAGCGAGGCGATGCACCCGAGGGCGAGGAAGAGCGTCCAGATCGGCAGCGCGGGCACCGACCCCGGCCCGTCGCTGGCGCGCAGGTAGACAGCGAGTAGGAAGCACGTGGCCGAGATCGCCACCATCGGCGCTGCGTCTTCGCAACGCTGGCGGAATGATCGTTCCGGCTCCGAAGCGGGCAGCACGTCGATCACCGGCTCCGTTTCCGTGAGCGGGGGCGAACTCCGCCGCGGGCGGAGGGACCGATGCACCGGTCGGTAGTGATCGGAACCCTGTCCAGCCCTCGCCGAACTCCGGTACTCGTGCTCCTCCAGGTCCAGCGGGTTGTCCTGCAACGCGCCGGGGGGAGGCGTCGCGGTCCGGGTCCCTCTCATGGACAGGCCACCGCCGCTCCGCACGGGTCGACCACCAGATCCGTCGCCAGGATCGTGGGTGCGATCCGCACGCCGAGGTCGATGTAGAAGTCGAGGTTGATGGTGTGCGTCGCGGCGGACGGATTGGTCCCGGTCGAGAAGTAGCCGCGCGCGACGGTCCACCCGGCCGTCGTCTTGACGGCCAGTTCGAACGCGAACCCGGTCGCGGTCCCGGTCGCCGCGGGGGGTTGGAGTACTGTCAGGTGTGCGAGAATGCCGAAGTCGCCGGGCCGGAGGCGGGGCTCGCCCGCCCCGCGGTAGTGCACCGTGCACGGGGAGACCGCGCACGCGGCGAGCGTGATCGTGCGGCCGGAGAGCCCCGTCGCGCTGCCGGTCTGCGTTCCAGCCCGCAGCGTGGGCCCGGGAACCGCCGGCGTGAATCGCAGCAGCGTGCTCGTGCCGACGGTCACGGCCCCGGCCGCGCCGGGTTTCCCCGTGACGTGGGTTCCGAGATGGCCGGCGGCTCGATTGGTCACGGTGGTGCTCGCGGTCGCCGTGCCGATCGGTAGGATCAAGAGAAGGAGCCCGAAGAGCACCCAGGCCCGGG
>JAKIWD010000008.1 GCA_022750205.1 Thermoplasmata archaeon | reverse complement strand
GTCCTCTCCGTCATCCTCGCCAACTTCTCGGTCCCCGTCGCCGGGGCGGTGATCGGCCTGGGCGGGGCCGCCTTCCCGATCGTGGCGGGGTTCGACGGGGGCGCCTGGCAGCACTGGATCAATCTCGCCGGCTACGGCGAGCTCGGGTTCAGCTGGGACAACGGCGCGCTCGCGTTCGTCGTCTCGTTCGTGCTGTTCTCGGTGGTGCTGCTGCTCGCGGCCGCCGTCGCGCTGCGGGATGCGCTGCTCGCGGTCCTGCTCGTGCTCCTGCCCGTCCTCACCCTGGGGTGGCCGATCCCGACGTTCGCCCCCCTCGCCCGGCGCGCGTGGCTGCTGTTCGGCGAGCTCGTCTTTTTGCCGTGCGTGCTCGTCATCCCGCTGGAGCTCGCCGTCGGCTCGTCCAGCGTGCTGCTCCTCCTCGGGTACCTGACCGTCGCCCTGAGCACCCCCTGGCTGGTCTCGCTCACGGGGGCCCAGCTCACCTCGGCGGGTTTCCCTTCCGGCGGCTCCGCCCTGACCGGTGGGATCCAGCGGGGCCTCTCCACGGCCTCCACGTCGGTCGGCCAGATGTTCCGCCCGATGGCCCAGGCCGGCGCGGCCTCGGGTCGGGGCTCGGTGCTGGGCGCCGCCGGGCGCATCGGCCAGATGGCCGGCCGCGCCGGGTTCCCGGCGACCGCACCGCTCATCGGCGCCGAGCTCGTGGGTCGGGGCGCGACCCACTTGGTCCGCCACATCGGGGCGAAACTCCCGGCGCTCGGACACCGTCCGGATAAGTTCCCGCCCGTCAAGCGGAGCGGAGGACCCGGTCCGTGACCGACGAGCCGCTCCCACCCGTCGTCAAACTCCCCGCCCCCGTCGAGCGGCCCATGCGCCTCGGGCCGTTCCCGTCGGGGCGGGCGGCGCTGAAGTTCGTGCTCTACGCCGCCGCGGGCGCGCTCGTGGCGCTCGTGATCGGGCCGTTGGCCTGGGTCCCGTTCCTCGGCGTCGGATTCCTCTTGACCGCCTACGCACCGCAGGGTCGGCCGCTGGACGAGCACGTCGGCAACTTCGTGCGGTGGAGCGTGCGTCGGCGGAGTCCGGGCATCCCGCGGCGACGGCGTCCGCGCCCTCCCACGGGCGGCACCGTCGCGCGGATCGCCGGCGACCGGCGGGTCGTCGTACTGGGGGTCGGCGGCGTGCCGGTCTCCTTCCTGCCCCCCGACGCCGCACGGCGGCTCTTCGACGAGTACCGCGTCCTGCTGCGGAGCCTCGACGAGGGGTGGTTCCTGCGGGTCGGGACCGAGCCGCTCTCCGACCGCCCCTTCCGGTTACCGACCGCCTACGGCCCAGACCGCGCGCCCGACAGCGCGGCACGGGCCGGGTACGATGAGATGGTGCGTTTGCTCTGCCGCCGTCGCCGCCGGCGGGCGGTCGACGTGGTCCTCTGGTCGCCGGACCCGAGCGTCAGCGGACGAACGCAGCTCGAGAGCCGCGCGCGAGCGGTCGCCGACGGACTTCGGAGCATGGGCCTGGAGCCCGAGCGTCGGCAGGGGCGGTCGTTGGCGCTGGCCGTGGCCCGGGTCGGTTGGCCGTTGGAGGGGATGGAGTGAGCACGCCGCTGACCGATCTGGGCACGGCGGGGATCGACCCGATCCCCCCGGCGGCGCTGTTCGCCCTCGTGGCGGGCGGCCTGGCGATCGCCTATCCGTATTTCGACGGACTTACGGTCGCCCTGGCGGCGCTGCTGGCGATCAGCTGGATCGTGCGTCGCCCCGCGAGCTCTCTACAGCGCAGCCTCAGGCTCCCACCCCGGATCCTCGCCGGGGCAGTGGCGGCGGTCGGTTGGGCCTTCTTCCTCGCCGGACCCCCGGCGTTCGACGCCGTCCGGGGCGCCCTGCTGGGCGTGTCCGGTCTTCCCCTCTGGCTCTGGTTCCGCTCCGACGGGGCCCACCCGCCCGCGGGGACCCCATGAGTCGGCCCGCCGAGCCGGTCGAGGGACCGTCCACGGTCCGACGCGCGTCGTCCGTCGACGCGCCCTTGCTCGTGGAGCGGTTCCCGCAGGAGGTTCCGTTCGGCGTGCTCGGCCGGTTGATCCCGACGTCGACGACCGTGGAGATCCGGCTCCAGCTCCACCCGGTGCCCCACGGCCGGGCCCTGGAGCTGTTGCAGGAGGCCGACGCCGTCGCCGCATCGGAGCTCGTCGGCGGCGGGGGCCACGGGTCGGCCGCCCCGGCGCAGCTGGAAAGCGAGGCGGCAAGCGCCCACGAGCTCGGCCGTCGCGTCGCAGAACGCGAGCAGCAGCTGTTCCGGGTCGGCCTGACGTTCCATTGCCGCGCGCCGTCCCCGCGCCGCGCCGAGCGACACCGCGCCGATCTCGTCCGGCGCGCCCAGGCGCTCGGCTTCCGGTTGCGGCGGCCGCTGTACGAGGCGGGGTTGGCCACGGCGCCTCCGACGCTCGATGGCGCGGAACCGAGGCCGGCGGGCTACTGGCATACCCTCCACACCGACGGGGTCGCGGCGTTCTTCCCGTTCCTCGACGAGGCCGTGGCCGAGCCGAACGGGATCCTCGTGGGGCTGCTGCTCGACGATGCGGCCCCGGTCTTCCTATCGCGGTTCGACCACGCGAGCCATTCGTGGGGGATCTTCGGGACCACGGGCGCGGGCAAGACGTTCCTCGCCGCGCTCACCGCGCTGCGCACGCACTGGATGCACCCGGCCCTGGACCTCGTCGTGCTCGATCCCCTGGGGGAGTTCGGCGGCTTCGTACGCGCCCTCGGGGGCTCCGTCGTCTCGCTCGCGCGGGACGGGAGCGCCCGGCTCAACCCGCTTGACCCGACGACGACCGGCGGCGACCGCGAGGAGAAGGCCGCGCGCGTCGGCGCGATCCTGCGCGCGCTGTTCCCGAGCCTGTTGGACGAAGAGGCCGCCCGGCTCGACAGCGCGCTCGAGCGGATCTACCAGGGCGGGGGGACCCCGACGTTCTTGGACCTGATCGCGGAGGTCGAGCGGGGCGGGGCCGGCACGCGCCTCTCGGTCCTTCTCGAAGTCTTCCGGTCCGGCTCGCTCCGTTCGCTTGACGGTCCGAGCACCGTCGACTGGGGGTCGGGCCCGACGTGCGTCGACCTGTCCGGCGCGGCCGACTCCCAGCTCGCCTTCCACCTCGCCTACGTGCTCGACGCCGTGTACGGGCGCGTGCGACGCGCGGCGGTCCCTACGCTCCTGCTGATCGACGAGGCGCACCTGCTGGCGCGCGATCCCGTGACGGCCGCGTTCCTGGACCGGCTCGTCCGGCACATCCGCCACTTCGAGGGCGGTGTGCTGCTGTTGAGCCAGAACCCGGACGACTTCCTCCAGAACGAAAGCGGACGATCGCTGCTCCGCAACCTGCGCGCGACGGTCCTGCTGCGTCTCCCGGAGGTCTCGCGCGCGTGCCGGGAGTTCTTCGACCTGACCGATGCGGAGGCCGAGTGGATCCCCCGCGCGCGACTTCCCCGCGAGGCCGGCTACTCCGAGGGACTCCTCCGGCACGGGCCGGCGCACCTCCCGCTCGCGTGCGTCGCCTCGACGCCCGAGTTCGAGTTCCTCACCTCGGTGCTCACGGGTCCCGGCGCCTCGGCGGGGAGCCGGACCTACCCGTCGAACGGCACGTTTATCTAGCGTGGTCACGGGAGCGGTCCGCATGGTCGACGGCGTGGCTTCGTCCGTCGAAGGACCCGGGCGGCGTCGGGAGAGCTGGAGCCTGCGCGACATCGTCGAGAACGTCGCCGGACGACCGATCGACGACTTCCAGGACCCCTCGCGCCCCGTTCACCCGTACCTCACGATCAAGCCGGTGCGCCTGCCGCCCCGACGGCCCGTCGACGGCCCGACCCACGGTGACGAGGGCGGGGAGCCCGACCCGGTCGACCGCGTGTACCCGCCCCTCGTCGGGTCGACCGGCCGTACCCTCCACGGGCCGGACCACGAGCACCACGACGCGACCCTGCACTCGGTCCGCGGCGAGACCTACCTCGCCGAGCCCGGTAGCCGCCCGCATGCCCCGGGACCTTCCCGTCGGCCGGAGCGGATCTACCTGCACTACCTCTTGCTGCACATGGACCGGTTGAGCGACGCGGCGCTCGGATACCTCAAGCACGCCGTCGACGAGGAGGTCACCCAACGCCACCCGACCCCGGAGCCGGCGTCGACGCCTTCGCCCGCCGCCTGAGCGCTTCGGCGAGCGCCGGATCGATCTCGACGCCGACGGCCTGCCGACCCAGCTTCGTCGCCGCCCAGAGCGTGGTCCCGGTTCCGGCGAACGGGTCGAGGACCGTCTCCCCGAGGCAGGAGAACATGCGGATGAGCCGCTCGGGGATCTCCGCAGGGAAGGCACCGGTCCGCACGCCCGGGGATCCCTGGGGGACGCCCCGCACGTCGTCCCAGACCTGGCTGAACCAGTGGTCGCGCTGCGCCCGGGTGAGCTGGCTCGCCGTACGTCCGGGGTCGCGCGGCGGGTAGCGACGCAACCGTCCCTTCCGGAACAGGAGGATGTACTCGCAGTCGAGGGTGACGTAGGCGTTGGGCGGCAGGAACCCGGATCCGAGGAACGCGTTCGGCTTGTTCGTCGGTTTCTTCCAGAGGATGTACGGCAAGGGGCTCAGGCCCAGCCGATCCGCGGCGTGGAGGATGCGGGCGTGGTTGGGCCAGAGCCGGAACTCCCCGTCCACGCGGCGCAGGGCGTCCCCGACGTTGATCGCCAGCAGGCCCCCGTCGACCAGGACCCGCTCGCAGGCCGCCCACGCGTCGTCGAGGAGTGCGTGCATCTCGCCGTACCCGTTCGCGCCCAGTCCCGCGAACAGCTCATCCCACTGGGGCAGCATCGGGTAGGGCGGTGAGGTGACGACCAGATCGATCGAGCGGTCCGCAATCCCGGGGAGCTTGCGCGCGTCCCCTTCGATGATGCGCGCGGTCGGCGGGTCGGTGCCGGAACCCACGTCTTCCGTGGGACTGCCGGGACGGTTAATACTCGCGGCCGCTCGAGGCCGACATGCGCCTGGACCGGCCCGTGCTCCAGGTCGCCCTGGACTTCGAGAACCTCTCCCGGGCCCTGCTCGCCGCCCAGGAGGCCGTCGAGGGGGGCGCCGACTGGGTCGAGGCCGGCACGCCGCTGCTCAAGAGCGAGGGGCTCGACGCCGTCCGGCAGCTGAAGAAATCGTTCCCGCAGCAGCGGGTCGTCGCCGATATGAAAGTGATGGACACCGGCGCCTTCGAAGTGGAGATCGCGGCCAAGGCCGGCGCCGACATCATCACGGTGCTGGGCGCCGCGGACGATGACACGATCGCCGACGCCGTGCGGGGGGGCGAGAAGTACGGGGCGGAGGTCGTCGTCGACCTGCTCAACGTGGCCGACCCGGCGGCCCGGGCCCGGCGCGTGGCCGAGCTCGGCGCGGCGGCGGTCTGTCTCCACATCGGTATCGACATGCAGATGCAGGGCAAGACGCCCTTCGCGACCCTGGAGGCGGTGGCCAAGGCCTCGCCGGTCCCGGTCGCCGTCGCGGGGGGCCTCAACAGCGAGACCGTCGCGCAGGCCACGCGCGCGGGCGCCCAGATCCTCATCGTCGGGGGGGCGATCACCAAGAGCGCCGACATCCGGACCGCCACACGGCAGATCGTCGACGCGATCCGGTCCCGGAAGGAGGTCGCCACCGAGCTTTTCCGGAGGTACGGGGCGGAGGACGTCCGGGTCGCCTTCCTGAAGGTCTCGACCCCCAACATCTCCGATGCCCTGCAGCGGCAGGGCGCGCTCCACGGCCTCCTCCCGCATCTGAAGGACCCGACCGTCCGCATGGCCGGGCCGGCCGTCACGGTCGTCACGCGCGACGGGGACTGGGCCAATCCGGTCGAGGCGATCGACCGCGCAGCGGCCGGTGACGTCCTCGTCGTGGACGCGGGCGGCGGGACGACCGCCGTCTGGGGCGAGCTTGCCTCCGAGAGCGCGCACGGGCGTCAGATCGCGGGGGTCGTGATCGACGGCGCGGCCCGGGACATCGACGCGATCCTCCAGCTCGGGTTCCCCGTGTTCAGCCGGTATGTGTCGCCGAACGCCGGCGAGCCCAAGGGGCACGGCGAGATCGGCACCGAGGTCGTCGTCGGCGGGCAGAAGGTCCGTCCGGGCGATTGGATCGTCGGCGACCTCAGCGGAGTCGTGGTGGTGCCGCGGGAGCGGGCGGCCGAGGTGGCCAATCGTGCGCTGGACGTCCTCGAGCACGAGAACCGGGTGCGCGAGGAGATCCAGCGCGGGTCGACGCTCGGCCGCGTGCAGAAGCTCGAACGCTGGGAGCGGGTAGGCTAGCGCCGGCACCGCTAAGAATGATGCCCTACCGGTGACGTCGCAGCGAGGGCGGGGGGATCCCGCCGAGGAACGCGAGCGAGGGTAGCGCGTGCGACGGACCGTGCGGCCGAACGGCGATTCCCCCGGCCCAGACCCTTCGCGGGAGGCGATATGCCGCGAGGGCAAGATAGGCGGTGGCGATCATGAGCGGGAGCGCGACGACCAACCCCAGCCACGCGATGTCTAGCTGCCAGGGCGCCCCGAGCTCGGTTCCCAGGGGTGTCGATTCGCTGGCCATCCGAATCCAGGTGAACGCGAAGAACCAGAGCCCGCCGAGCGTAATCAGCGAGAACGCCGCCAGACCGGTGATGAGGTCGGCGAGTACGAAGGCGCCGACCCCCCGCGCCAGGCGGCCCCACGAAATTCGGAAAAGGATCATCAGTTCTACGGAGTTCCCGTAGTGTATGAATATCACCGTATGCCTATATACAGGTTGTGAGGGTTTGGCACGGGGATTCGCAGGCTGGGAATCGCCGGAGAGTCCGGCGGGTCATCCTAACCGAAGAAGTTCCCGACCGTTGTATCGAGGGCAGCCGGCGCGGTGGGACCGATCCTCGCCGCACATCGTCCTCCGGACGGCGGCACTAACCCCTTCCCGCTCCCCGCTCCCGGACCGAGCCGTGTGATCCGCCGGGTTCGATCATGCCGGGGCGGAATCTACGCGTCGATCGGTTGACGGGTCAGCACCCTACGATCTCGCGGCAGACTCGGGTAGATGAATTGACTCTGGGCAACGGTACAGGTAAACGTCCGCGTCGGGGTCGTAGGCGGCGGGCCTCCAGCCGATGATGGGATGGCAGCGACTGAGCACGCGGGCCCCGGGCTGCAACTCCTGCTCAAACTTCGGGCGGAGCCGCGCCATCGCTCCGGGCCACAGGAATGCCGTGACCACCGTCGCGGGCCGGTAATCGATCCCGTACATGTTGGTCCGCCGCAGCTCGATTCGATCTTTCGCCGGGCCGGTCGCCCGGCGAAGCCTGAGGATCATTACCCGAAGGGGCTCGATCTCGACGGCTACCACGCGAGCCCCGTACTCGCGGGCGGCGGGGAACACGATCGCCCCAACACCGGCCCCGATCTCGTACAGGGTGTCCGTGCGATCCACCTGGCCGAGTCGGAATGCGGCGTCGACGGACTTCCTCGGTGCGCCTTGATAGCCGGCACCGAAAAGGAACGAGACCAACCAAAAGTAAGCCACCGCACCTGCGAACGCCCACAAGAGGGCCCCCGCGATGAAGTAGGGACTATCGAATACGCTCGTCACGCTCGTACCCACACACGCCGCTCGCTTGAGCACTCTCCTGGTTTCCCCGTTCGGTTTTCGATACAGACGTGGGCCGGGCCGATCGGGAACCGCGGCATTCAACACGCGTCACTTCACGGGCGGGGTTCCGCGTCGGGGATCGTCGCCGCCTCGGGCCCCGCTGTTGGGCGATAGGTGACCGGCGAACACCCCACGGCGTGGGGGCCGCGACGCGGGTGTATTCGCACTCACCCCGCTTCGGGTGGCCCGTGGCATGAGCCGGTTCGGTCGGGCCAGAGCGATCCTGAGCAACCCCGCGTTGGAGGGAGCGCAAGGGTTCGGGGAGCGGGCACTTCGCATGTACGTAGGGCCCCGTTAAGCCTGAATCCGGCCTCGCAGGGGTCGCGAGGCGCCGAGATGCGGTCGAAGGGAGCGTCATGCCTCCTGCAGGCCTTCGCGAGCTCGCGACCCGGGGCTTGGTAGTCGGAATGACCGAGAAACGAGTGCTGTTCATCTGCATCGAGAACGCGGCCCGGTCGCTCATGGCCGAGGCGATGTTCAATGCGGACCCTCCGCCCGGATGGCAGGCCGACTCTGCCGGCACCGTGCCGGCCCCGGCGCCGAATCCGCGTACGGTCCCGATGCTCGCCGAGCTGGGGCTAGCGCTACCCGCCCATCCACCCCAAGTTCTGACCCCGGAGCGGATGAACGAAGCTCGGATTCGAGTGACTCTTGGCTGCATGGACGATGCGAGCTGCCCGGCGTACCTCAAGACGTTGGAGACGGTGGACTGGGCGCTTCCGAATCCGGCGTCGCTCGACGACCAAGGGTTCCGCAACGTGCGCGATCGGCTCCGGGATCGGGTCAACTCCCTCAAGACCGAGATCGCCTTGCGTGAACGTCGGGCGCGCGGGCTCCAGCCGTAGCCCCCATTGAGCACTCACCGGATTCGGACCCGACCTGCCGAGATCACCGAGCGGGTGGACGCCGCTAGTACGCGGTGCCTCCGTAATCGTGGTAGATTACGAAGGACGCCGTAATCCTCCCCGGTTGCACGGCGCGCGCACGCCACCCTTATGCTCGCGTCCGAAGACTCCGGCCCGTGCGGGGCATGTTCAGTGACGGGGTGTGCATGACCCTGCTACTGGTCGCGGCGATGCTCGCCCCCGTTCTGGCCGAGGTGCCGACAGCGCCTCCTGCCGCCTCAGGTGCGGGCGTGCCCCCGGCCGGCGCGAGGGTCGCCCCGGAGCTCGGTCTCCCTTACGTGCACCCTCATCTGACGCCTCCGCACCTCTCGGCGGGAACAACGGTCATCGAGCCGAACGGTTCGGTCGACAATAGCTCGGCCCCCATTTCGGTGGATGGCAACGAGTACACCTTCACCGGGAGTTTCCAAGGGACCCTCGTGGACGAGCGGAACGGGAGCACGATCTTGGCCGAGGGGAAAACCCTCTCGGGCGGGGCCGGGGACGCGCCTGAGCTAGAGCTGTGGGATGTTCACGAGGTGATGGTACTCGGCCTCCAGATCGTGACCGTCGGACTCGGGATTCTGGTATCCAACGCGCAGTCCGTCACCCTCCGCAATGTGACGGTCGGGCCGTCGGCCGATATCGGGGTCTCGGTGCTCGGGTCTTCCACCGTCGAGGTTTCCAACGGTTCGTTCACCGGCAGTCGGCTGGTCGGGATCTCCATCGCAGAGAGTACGGGGCTCTGGTTGACCAGCAACAACGCCTCGGATTCGGCCGACGGTGTCGAGATCCAGGACTCCACCAACGCCACGCTGGTCGGGAACGTGCTCGGTCAATGTGCCATCGGCGTGAACGCCACGGAGGTCAGCGGCCTCGAGATCTCATCGACCCGATTGTCGGGGGTTGGGACCGGGATCCTGTTGAGCGATGTGCTCCACGCGGACCTCATGGGCGATGCCGGGACCTCGGGCGGCTACGGTCTTCAGGCGACGCGATCCTCCTTCGTGAATGCCAGCCGCGAGAGCTTCTCCGGATTCGGGACGGGGGTGTCCCTGGCATCGAGCTCCAATATCAGCATCGCGGACAGCACCCTAATCAGCTGCGCGAACGCCATCGAAGCGAACTCGTCCGGGTCGCTCGAGTTCCAGTCGAACAACCTGTCTGATTTCACGGTCGCCGGACTCACCCTGAGCAATGTATCCAACGCGCAAGCCTCGCTCAACGTCGCGTCCTCCGGGACCGGTCCTCAGGCGACCGCGTTCCTGACCGTCGACGATCGCGAGGTCACGGAGTACGGCAATGTCGCCGATGGCGACCCGTTCGGGATTGTCGACATCGGAAGTGCTGGCCTTACCTTGAACGAGAACCTGTTGGTCGGGAGCGGGATGCCCGGTCCGGCGATCTCGCTCCAGGGGGACGGACAAACGTCGATCCTCCGCAACTCGATCACCAACGCCAGCGGAACTGCGATCGCGCTCGACCGGGGCATCGGTACGGTGTTGTCGGAGAACTCGATCATCGGGGCGGGTGTGGCCGGCATCGTTGCCGCCAATTCGACGGGAGTGGAACTGGGCAATACTTCCTTCAAGCACACCGGAGCTTTCGGACTGGAGCTCCTGAACTGTACGGGGGTGACCCTGTGGGGCAACGCCGGACAGGAGCCCAGCGAGCCCTCGGGCGATGGAGTGTTCGCCTACGGATTGACGACGGTGACCGCCGCGTTCAACAACCTTACCGGCTTCCATCAGGCGCTGTCCCTGGCCAACACCACCGGCGCGACCGCCGTGGGAAACAATCTCACCCACTCTGCGATCGGCCTCACCCTCTCGGGAGATGCCGAGTCGCTGATCGCCGCCAACGGGGTCTGGGACGATTCGCTGGCCTTCTCCGTGGCCGGAAACCTTGGCGTCGCGATCTATCACAACAATTTCGGGAACGATAGCGGTTGGGTTGGTGGAGCCGGCCCGCAGTCCATCGCCGGGGATGCGGGGTACCCCGAAGGAGGGAACTTCTGGAGCAACCACACGGGGCCAGATGTCCTCAGCGGTCCGAATCAGTCGACCAGCGGGAGCGACGGCATCGTCGACACTCCGCTCGCGCTAGGGCCGCTAGGAACCGACGGGTATCCGCTTACTGCTCCCTGGGTCCCCAACTACGCCATCTTCACGGAGTCGGGGCTCCTCCTGGCCACGAGCTGGAGCCTGGTCATCAACGGGGCCCGATTCACCGCCGACGCGCCCGGCCCGATCATCTATCCGGAATCGAACGCGCCGAACGCGACGATCTCCTGGGAGGTGCCGCCCCTGCCAGGGTTCTCGCTCTCCGGTCCCGCAACGGGCGGTCCGTGGTCCGAACCGCGTTCGAACCTTTCCTTCACGATCACGTACTTCGCCGATCGCTACTCGGTGGTGTTCCAAGAGTATGGACTGGCCCCCGACACTCCATGGACCCTGGTCCTCGGGAGCTTACAGGAGGGCGGCGACACTGCCAGCCTGACGATCTCCTTGACGAACGGGACGTACAGCTATCTGGCGGGAACTGTCCCAGGATACAACCTGACGGTCGGCGCCGGGCTGCTCACGGTCACCGGGCCCGGGGCGCTCATCGTGGTGGTCTACGTCGCGTTGCCTCCGAAGCCCATGGCCGCCACGTACTCGCTTGCTACCGTGGAGGAGCTCGTGACGGGCATCACGGTGGCGACTACGGTGGCGATCGTGAGCCTCGGGCTCCTCTGGCGAGCGCGACGACGCGTCGCTCGCCGGCCTCCCCCCTTGCGCGCCTCGGGACCCGGCGGTGGACCGACCGAGCCTCCTCCATAGTGCGGGTGCGACTAGCTGTAGATACCGTGACATATATAGATTTAACAAAAACGCTTAAGATTACGTAACGAGTCCGACGAACTCGAGGGTACTTCATGGAAGGCCGTAAGCTCCAGTTGGCCGGTGGGTCGACCTACGTCGTCTCGCTCCCCAAACGCTGGGTGACGAGCGCTGGGCTCAAGGCGGGCGACACGCTGTTTCTCGAGGCGGAGCCCGACGGCTCGGTGTCGGTCCGCTACCGGTCCGTCGAGAAGCCCGCGGCGCGGCGCAAGGTCTTCCATGAGAAGGGGGAGGAGGCGCGAGAACACCTCCTCCGCAAGTTCATCGGGGCCTACGTGTCGGGCTTCGATCTCATCGAAGTGCGGTACTCGGCAGAGCGGGGGCCGTTCGTCCGGCGCGTCGCCCGCGAGTTCTGTCGGCTGGTCATCGGGCCCGAGGTCATCGAGGAGCAGCGAAACGCGCTGGTCATCCAGGACCTCTCGGATACCTCGGAGCTTAGCGCGGAGAAGTGTCTCCGCCGCATGCACCTCATCGTACGGGCCATGCTCGACGATGCGGTCTTGGCCTTCAAGACGAGTGCCCCGACGCTCGCCCACGACGTCGCGCTCCGCGACCAGGATGTCGACCGGCTCTACTGGATGGTCGCCAAGCAACACACGATCAAGAACGGCCGGCCCCCCGACGGCTCGTCGACCGCGCCGGGGCTCCACAACCACCGGCTTGTTGCAAAGCTCCTGGAGCGGATCGGCGACCACGCCCAGCGGATCGCCGAGACGTACCCTACGGTCATTGGGGGGAAGGGCCTCGACGCGAGACTGATCCGCGAGATCGAGGAGGCGAAGGTGTCTGCCGTGGCCATCTTGGATAAAGCGTTCAATTCCTTGCTCACGGGCAACATCGACCTCGCCAACGAAGCGATCGACGCACGGGCCGCACATCAGAAGCTCATCGACGCCCTGTCGCACCGGGTCGCCACGCGCAAGGGCGAGGAGCTCCTGGCGCTGGGAGCGGTCGTCGACAGCCTTGGGAGGACCGCCAGCTACGCCGCCGATATCGCCGAGCAGGCGATCAATTGGGCGGTGCTCACGGAGCCGGCGGCTTCCTGAACGGGCGGGCTCACGCCGTGCGCTCGGCGCTGCCCTTGGCGAGGGGTACCGGCGCCACGGTCGAGGCCAACGGGTTCCCGCTTGCGGGGTTCGTGGCGGCCGGGGGTTTGGTGCTCGGCGTGCCCGGCGCGGCGGAGGCCGGAACCACCGCGGTGGGCTTCCGGGACAGTAGCGCGAGTCGGACGATCTCGTCGTCCACCCGGTACGCCCGGTGGTCGACCGCGTACTCGATGGCCAGGTCCGCGAGCTCGAGGAGCCTCCGAGGGTTGCCGGTCGCGGCTTCGTTCAGCGCACCGATGGCCTCGCGATCGAACGGGTAGGTAGGGTCGAGGTCTTCGACCAGTCGCTTCGCCAGCAGCTTCTTGGCCAAGAGGAGGGCGGCCTCCTCGTGCGCAAGACCGGGAAGCGCGAACGTGCGGTTGATTCGGGAGGCCAGGGCGGGGTAGGCCTTGCTCACCGCCGCCCAATACCCGGGATACGTGCCGAACATCACCAGCACGCCAGGCCGCAGGGAGTCGGCGAGGCCTTGCAGCAGGCGCGCCAGCGCGCCCGCCTCGGGGGCCGCGGAAAGGTTGTGGATGTCGTTGAGGAGGAGGAAGGCCGGGGCGCTACCGTTGAGGGCCGTGGCGATCGTTTTCCCGGCCCCTGCCGCGTCGAACTTCGTGTCGGCCTTCAATCGCTGGAGACCGGCGACCGCGGTGTACCAAGGAGGGGGGGAAAACGTGCGAGCGAAACCTCCCAGCCGGGGCAACGCCTGCTGCTGGAACTGCACCGCGATCAACTTGGCCAGCTCTGCGGCGCGCGGGGGCACTTCCGCATAGAGGGTCAGCGCGTTGCGCGCCCGGCCCGCGGCGAGGGCGAGACGCAGGCGCTCCGTCTTGCCCGTGCCCAGCGTACCGACGATCCCCACGATCGCGTGGTTCTCCTTGTCGAGCACCTCATCCCGGATGTTCCGGAGCGCGTCGTCGATCTGCAGGTTGACGTGGAAGATCTCGACGTCCTCCAAGTTCTCGCTGGCCAAGTCCCGGAAGGGGTTCCCCGTGAGCCCATAGCGCTCGTACGACGCGACTGGCACGTTCTCCCCCGTTCGCTAGAGCACCCGTCGGCGCAGGTCGACGGCGATTCGGTTCCCATCGTACGAGTAATAGATGTTCCGGTCCACGAACTTGCCGTCAGTCCACTTCGGGACGCGCAGGAATCGGATCAGCCCCTCGGGCCCTTCCCGAGCGTGGAACTGGATGACCCCGTCCGCGAGGTGGGCGGCGACCGCCTCGGAACGCGCGTCCGCCATGCCTCGGTCCGTCCCGAGAAGGACCGTCGTCTTCTCGGCCCGGCACTGATAGCGGACCTCCCGCAGCAGCTTAGCGATGCGCGTCCCGGAGAGGTCAAGCGTGAGAAAGGAGAACGAGTCAACCGCCAACAATCCCCCGTCCCCGGCGAACGGCTCCAACGTCGTGACGCTGTCCTCCTCGATGACGCTCAGCTCGGACTCGACCCACGGCTGGGCGCCGCTCTCGCGCAGCATCATCTCCTGGACCTCCTCCCGGTCGCGGGACGTGACGATAGTGAAGGGAAGCTTCAACTTCATCGCGGTCAGTCCCATCCGGCGGACGAAGAAGCTCTTGGCCGGGTCGGCGCCGCTTTCGGCGACGATCACCCGCCCGGTCCCGAGGTCCGGCAGGATCGTGTCGAGCCCCGGCACCTCGATGGGGATACCCATGCTGGCGCCACCGGGCCGGGTCCCTTAATGGTGCCATCGGTAAAGCTCGGAGCCCTACCAAGAAATACGGGAACTATGGGGGGCACCCCTATGATAGGCGCAGCCGCTGGGCCAGTGATGCGCGCCTTCTCCCGCGACCGCCGCGGCCTTTCCGAGATCGTCGGCTCGCTGATGCTCGTCCTGATCGTCGTCGCGGCCGCGACCACGCTCGCGGTGTTCGTCGCCGGCTACCAGAAGCAGGCCCAAGCCGAGCAGGCCGTCGTCCAGGAGCGGGATCTGGAATCCATCAAGATCCTCCAGGTGGCCCCGACGCTTAGCTCGGGAGGCTCCAACTACTCGCTGCTGAACTTCAGCGTGGCGAGTTTGGACATCAATCCATCGACCATCACGGAGATCAGCATCAACAACAATCCGCTCAAGAACTATAGCGCCTACCGGCTCAACCTGACCTCCGGCGAGGACTTTTGGGCCACGATCGCCGCCGGTGGCAGCCTGAGCCTGAACCCCCGCGAGGTTCTCAACGTCCTCGTGAACTTCAGCGTCGGCGCGAACTATTCGTTCTACACCCCGTCGTTCGTCCTTCCGTCGACCGACTACATCCAGATCCAGGTGTTCACCACGTTCGCGAACGACTTTTCCCGGGTCTTCATCCCGCCGACCGCCCTCGCGTTCATCTCGACCCAGGAGTCCTGGAACGGGACTGCCTACGTGCCGTTTCTCGTGTTGGACGGGAGTTCGTCCTTCGAACCATCCGCCGGGAACGCGACCCTCGTCGCGTGGACCTGGACGGTCGTGCCCGGACCGGTCACGCTCACCGGAGAAAGGGCTATCGCGCCGTTCCCGGCGAACACCCTGGTCCCCCAGAACATCACGCTCACCGTGACCAGTAGCGACGGGCTGTTGGCCACCGACCTGATCCACTATCCGTAGGCGGCGGTCGTCCCCGGCTAGCCGGGGAAGACGATCCAGAACGCGACGGCCGTTCCGGCCACGAGGGCGAGCGAGTGGAGCAGGCCGTACTTCGGCTTCCCCTCGGTGAACGCGCCAATGATGACCCCCGTGCCGATCGAGATGACGAGCATGAGGTCGAAGAAGCGTTGTTTGAGGGTCGCGGCGCCGATGGACGTCGCTCCGGCCGAAGCGCTCGCCCCCGTACCGCTCAGCGGCGTGGAGCCGAGGAAGGTCAAGCTGAGCCCACCGAGGGTCGGCGCAATGTAGAGCAGCGCGAACAGCACCGCGAGCAGGACGCCGAAGGCAATGTAGAGCACCGCGACCGGCATCGTGAGCCGGTTGACGCGTTCGACCTCGATCTTGACGAAGTCGTCCATGTCCTTGGCGGCTCGATAGATGACCGCGGCCGTCTCACCGCCGACGGTCGACGCGTCCGCGATGAGACCGGCGTAGCGAATGATGAGCGGGCTCTTCATCGGCGCCGCCATGTCTCGCAGGATCGCTTCGAACGGCCGACCGACCCGGATTCCGTCGGCGGCGATCCGCAACGGGGTGCGCAGGATGTTCCGCTGCGTCTTGGAGAGCTCGATGACGGCCTTCGCGGGGTCGATGCCCCCCCGCATCGCATCCGCCATCTCAAAGAGGAACTGCGCGAACGCCCGCTCGTAGGCGCGGATCCGCTGTTTTTCCCGCCGCGAGTCGAGCGCGAACGGTGTCAGTCCCACGAACATCCCGATGATGACCACGTACTCGGGCGACAACAGGGGCAGCTGGGGCGTCGCGGTGACGTAGAAGAGCCCGAAGAGCACGACCAGGAACGCGAGGATCAACGGCACGTACAGGACGAGGTACTCCTTGTTGACCGGGTGGGTGGCGAAGTACTTTCGGAAGGTGAACCGACGCGTCCGTTTCAGGTAGAGGATGTACGCACCGAATGCTGCGCCGAACAGCCCGGCTCCGACGGCGATGTCGAGGACAACCCCCTCCAGGCTGAAGCCGGCCAGCGCGCCGGGTCCGGCCACCGGGGCCGTGTTGACCACGAACCCCCAGGAGGATTGGGCGTGGTTCCCCGCACCGTCGGCGACGAAGACCGAGACCGTGTTGTTGCCGGAGGGGAGCTTGAGGATCGTCGGGACGTCGTAGTAGAAGCCGGCAGACGAGATCACGACGCTCTGGACACCGGTGATGTTGATCCCGTTGACGTCGATCACCACCTGGCCCGGGTCGATGGCGCCGGCGCTGTCGGTCCACGTGGCGCTGATGTTGGGCACGTTGGTGTGCGAGACGCCACCGGGCACCGGCGAGACCGGGGTGATGGTGATTGGGCTCCCCACCTCCGGAAGCGTCGCGTGGGCGGCGGCCGGGGGAATACCCGTCGCCCACGGCAGGATCGCGAGTCCGACGAGGACGAACAGAGCGAGGGCGACCAGCGCTCCGCTCCTCGGCATGAGGCTCACTCCGACCGGGCATAGGCCATCATGATCAGGACCGTCGTCATGATGACCGACAGCGGCACGAGTCCGTACGCCAGGACCAGCAGCAGCGCGTTGGCGTCCAGACCGGCCAACGTGCTGCCGAACGCGTTGATGAGGAACGCGCCCACGGCGATCATCAGGACCCCGACCAGGACCAAGCTGACGTACATGTCGAGGTACGCCTGCAGGCGCTCGATGAACTCCAGCTGGGACGCGCGCTTGAGCTTGAGGACATCCTCCGACTTGGCCCGTAGGTACTCGTCCAGATTGCCGCCTTGGTGGATCATGTTGGCGAGGTCCCAGAACGTCTCCCGAAGGACCAGCGAGGGGGACTCCTTGGCGGTCTCGGCCAGGGCGGTGATCAGGTCCTTCCCCTGAATGTCGGTCTTGTAGATCACCCGGCGAAACTCGCCGGTCATCGCGGGGTCATGGGTGCGTCGCGCCATGTGGCGGACGAGTTCGATCGGGGCCATCCCGGTGCTCGCGAGGACGGACAGCTCGCTCAACGTGAAGGGCAGCTCCTGTTCGAGGTGCCCCTTGCGATTGGTAATCCGGGAGCCGACCATGAACTGGAAGGTGGCCGTCACGGCGGCGGCGGTCACGAGGGTGATCAGCCCAGTGTACAGGTACCAGGTAGGGAGCCCCAGGGCGACGAGGAACAAGAGCGCCGAAAAGTCGAACGCGCTCCCGACCGCCACGACCGTCGTGATGATCAGGACGGACCGGTGCATGCCCGGGGTCAAGTTCACCCCGGCCTGCTTCAACCGCTCGGAGAGCACCTCCTGACCGGCGCGCTCGTCAAGCCGCTGTCCGAGCACGCGATAACAGAACGCCCGGTAGCGACGCAGGAAGCTCGAGGGCATGGCCTTGCGCGCGCGAAGGGCCATCTCCGGGTCACTCGCCCCCTCCGAGGCCGGGGTCTGCGGGGTCTCGAACATGCTGCCTAGCCCGACGCGACCCGCGTCTCCAGTTCCCGGAGGGCACGCTCCGAGTTGACGTAGTAGCTGGCGATCTCGTGACTTACGTTCTTGTAATACGTGATGTTCAACTGGCTCATCAGGGCCAGAAAGCGCTCTTTGCGCCGCATCTCCGCCTCGAACTCTGTCACGTTGTGCCCGCTGGCCTTCGCGATCTTCTCGAACACGAGGCTCCGTCCGAGGAACCCGAACCGGTCCACCGCCGGGTCCCATCGGTAAACGTCGTTCGTCAACAGCTCGTTCGTCGTCGGGTCGATCTCGAGGACCTCGGTCACGCTCGTCAAGCGGCGGACACGGGAATCGCGGACCGCCACCTGGGCCGGGAACGCGACGGCGTCGAGCGCTTGGAACAGGACCCGCGGGATGTTCATCGGTTCGTTCTCGACCCGGTGGAGAAGTTCGCTGATGGAGCCGGCGTGGATGGTCGACATCGAGGCGTGACCGACCGATATCGCCTGGAAGAGCGTGAACGCCTCGGCGCCGCGCACCTCGCCGACGATCACATACTCCGGACGCTGCCGCAGGGCCGCGACCAGGAGGTCGAACAGCGTGACGCTCCCGAGCGGCTTCGGGCCGGATCCCGAGATCCCCGAGGCGCCGGAAACCCCCGACGCGCCGGAGCTACCGGTCCCGTAGCCGGCCCGCGCGACCGATTGGATCCAGTTCTGGTGGTCGATGTGGATTTCCGGCGTATCCTCGATCGAGACGATCTTGTCCTCGGGCCGGATGAACATGCTCACCGCGTTGAGGAGCGTCGTCTTTCCGCTCGCGGTGCCCCCGGAGATCAGCAGGGACCGGTGGTTCTCCACCAGAATCCACAGGTACGCGAGCTGGCTGGCCGAGACGGACCCGAAGCGCAGCAGGTCGATCGGGGAAACGGGATCGTAGGCGAACTTCCGCACGCTGAAGGTCGAGCCTTTCCGCGTGACCTCCGTGCCCAGGGTCAAGTTGATCCGGCTCCCGTCGTGAAGGGTCGCGTCGAGGATCGGCTGGTAGATCGAGATGTGCTTGCCCGAGAGCTGGGCCAGGCGGAGGATGTACTTGTTGAGCTCGAGCTCGCCCTCGTAGACCACGTTGGTCCGCATCGAGCCGAAGACCCGATGAAAGACGTAGAGCGGAACGCGCGGTCCGAGGCAACTGACGTCCTCTAGGAATGGATCCCGAAGCACCGCGTCGGTCCGACCGAGTCCGAGGAAATCACGGCGCAGATAGTATAGCAAGGGCGCCCGTCGGCGCTCGGAGACGTCGATGTCGTACAGATCCAGCACCGAGAGGAACCGCGCCCTCAGGTACTCCCGGAGGGTCTCGGACTCGTCTATCCGGACCGCGTCGGTGAACGGAAGCTCCTCCTGGGCCATCATCGCCTCCATCTTCTCCCGCACGCGTCCGAGGGTCTCCTGCTCTCCGGGGCGCAGGGTGGGTTCTAGGACCGCGTAGGAGAACTCGCCGGCATCGTTGTCGAAGCTGATATGGACGAATGCGTAGGGGGGGCTCACCGGGTACGTCAGGTTCACGGCCGCACGGCTCTCCAGCAGCCGGCGACGCATGTAGGAGAGCTCCGCCTGGATCGCGGTCTTGGCGTCCCCCGGGGACGCCGGATGGAACTGCACCTCGAGGGCCGCGACCTTGCGACGCAGGGTCGCCCGGTCGATGGGCTTCGAGACACCGGTGGGGCGGGGGACTCGTGGCTCGTTGCGACGTTGCACCGCCCGCTCGAGGCTCTGTGGGCTTTCTCCCGTGCTCATTCGGCTGACCAGCCGGACGGGTCGGATTAACCAATCCTCCGGAGTCCTCGTAATCTCCGTAGGGTCCCACAACCCCCGTATGTCACGGGCGCGCTCCCGGCACATTCCGAGGCTCGCTCGCCTTACGGTTTCACCTTCGGCGACGAATATGCCGCCGCGATGGCATGGTTGGGCCGCGGCGAAAGGGACTGCCCAGCGGGACCGAGTAGTCGCGGAAAACAACCAAAAGGTTGGAAAAGAGGGAGAAGAAAATGGGAGCGAGACAGACGAGAAGGATGATCCGGCGCAAGCGCGCCAGCGCCATCCGCGAGGGGCGTGCAGTGTCGCCCGTGGTCGCTACATTGATTTTGATCCTCGTAGCGGTCGCGGCGGCGGCAGCACTCTACTTGTGGCTGGTCGCCTGGCAAGGCGGCGTCACTGGAAGCATCGGGAGCCCGACCGCGCAGTACACCATCACGATCGGTGGCAGCACGTCGGTCTATCCGTTTGACCAGTTGGCCGTCGCCCAATTCCAGCAGAACAACTCGAACATCGTGGTCAGCGATAACCAAGGTGGCTCGGGCGCGGGCATGATCGCCGTGTGTGGCGCTAACGTAGACATTGGCGCGACCTCGTCGCTCCAGACCCCCGCCAACCTCGAGGCCAACTACGGTTGCCCCCAGGGCGGCCTGAACCAGCCCGTCGTCACCACCGTGGCGTACGATGGCGTCGACCTGATCACCTCGTTCGCCAACGCGCACGGCCTGATCTCGATGAGCGCGGACACGCTGCTCACCGTCTATATCCAGGCAAGCAGCACGCCCTTCCTGGGCACGTACGTGCACTTGGTGAATGGCGCCGCGCCCGTCTCGGCGACCGCGCTCACCTGGAACCAGATTCCAGCGTGCGTGGCTCAGTCGACCGGCACGGGATGCGCCGGTGGGACGGAGACCGCAACGACAACCGGCGCGACCGTGACCCCTTGCGCCCCGCCCTTCGCGAACGACATCTGTGCCGCCACGACCACCCCGTGCGGCTGGACCGTTTGCGCTGGCGGAGCCAACAACGCGATTTCGACCGTGACCCGGTCGGACCCGGGAGGGACCGTGCAGAGCTTCACGGCCCGCCTGCTCGGGATCAGCGGAACCAGCCCGGTTTCCTCGCTCAGCAGCCTCCTGGGCAACTGGGGCGGCTGTGGCAGCGATGGGCAACTGGGCAGCTGCGGCATCACGGCTGATGTGGCCGAACTCGGTAACCCCGGCGTCATCTCGTACGTCGCCGGGCACCCCGATGCGTTCGGTTTCGCGTCCGATGGGCTGGCGCGTGTAGCCTCCTCCGGCGTCTCCTGCGAGGGAGTTGCGACGGCGGTGTGCGGCATTGCGTTCCAGGGCATCGGCCAGACGAGCGCGATCCAGCCGTCGCTGGGTAGCAGCGGGACGATCGCCTCGTCGATCAAGACCGGCATGACCGCGACGACCGGCTACGCTGGCTGGCGTCCCTTCCAGTGGGTCACCCTCGGCAACCCCACGGGCGAGACGCTCCGGCTGCTCCAGTTCGTCCAGGACCCGTCGAACAACCAGGCGTTCGCCACGGAGGCGAACGAGATCAGCATCTACCAGGTCTAAGGAAGATCAAGGAGTGTGCTGACCTGAACACCTTCCGCTCCCCCCGGGTGTCCGCCCCGGGGGGAGTTCCCCATTATTGGCGTTGCATGCGGAGCGGCGGTAGAGGGTTCGAAGGATGAGCCGCGCTGAGGCACCGGTCCCCTCCGCGGTAGACCCTGTGCGTCCGACGGTGGTCCCCGCCGAAGTCGAGCCGGGGAATCTGCCCGGACCCGAGATGCCGGCCTCGTCCGGAATCGCGGCAGGGATCGCCGCCCTACTGCTCGTCGTGGTGATCGTTCTTCTCGTCGTAATGGTTACCGGGTACAACAACAGCGTACCCTACTTACACCCCGAGAACGGTAACCATGTCGTGGTCGAGGGCGATCGGGTCACATTCTCGTACCAGTTCGTGACCAACGGAACCATGACCCTTTCGACTGCGGGTTACATTTGCGACCAATGCCCGATTGCGCTCGTCGGCGGCCAAGGATTCGCACTCGGAGTAAACGTGACGAATCCCAACAAAGCGACCGAGGAGGTGCTCCGCATTACCACCTCCGGTCCGTTCTCGGTGATTTCCGTCAGTCCCAGCACATCGACACCGATCGCCGCCGGCCTTTCCGAGCCGTTCACGGTGGAGTTGACAGCGCCAGGCACGGCGGGCACCTACATCGTCCCGCTCACCGTGTCGATCAACGTCGGTTGACCGCATGCCTCCACGCGCTTGATCGAGACCCCACCTTGAACCGGCGGCACGCCGAGCAGCACCCCCCGGAGTCGGCGCGTCGACGTGGCCGACCTCGAGGCGGAAACGGTTTAGGGGTGGGGGGACCACACTCCGACAGGCTCCCGTAGTCTAGTCCGGCCAAGGATGACGGTCCTTCGAATCGTCAACGCGGGTTCGAATCCCGCCGGGAGCATGATCCCTTCTCGGGGAGGATGCCATCGCGCGAAGGAAATGCGAACCATCTATGGTTCACAACCTGCGAGGGAATAGACGCAGTAGTTCGAGGCCTGCGGCTCCCAAGGGGGCAGGGTTTTTCTCCAATGTCCCCCCCGCCACCTTGGCATGGGGGGATCCGTTCCGCCTGCGCGGACTGCCGGCTAAAATCGCCTGGAGTAGACATCGGCCAAGAACTTAGAGCGAAGTCGGTACCTTCGACCGCGTTTCTCTCCCTGGGCTTCCAGCATTCCGGCCTTCAGGAGCTCGCTCAGCGCGCTCCAAAGGGCCGGTTGACTGTACTTGCTCGGATTCGGGTACTCCCCCCGGCTGAACCAGCCTCCGTCCCCAGAGAGAATCCACCGTAGCATGGTGCGGGTACTTTCGCGCGAGAAACTCGAGACCAGCGGCCCGAGATTGGCTTGCTTGGCGGCAGTCTTGTAAGCGGTTTCGACCTCTCCGACGAAGTACCTCGACCAGAGCGAGTAGCTCTCCCCGGCGTTTGTGGATCCTAAGAAGTCGTAGTAATGGTCACTCGTTCGAAAGAATCGAGTGTCAAGCGGGATGAGCGGAGCTCTACGGCAACCGAGATCGGTTAGCAATGCGATGTTGAGGAATCGCCCAATCCGCCCGTTCCCGTCCATGAATGGGTGGATCGCTTGGAACTCGGCGAAGAAGAGGGATGCGGTTATCGGAGGCAGCAGGCCGTACTGATTGTCGCGGTACCAGCGGAATAGGGCCTCCAACTCCCCGGCCGTTCGTTCGGGCGGGGTGGGAGTGAACCGAAGAGAATCCGAGCCAGTGTTCACGATGTAGTTCTGCCGAGGCTTCAGAACCCCGACCCATTCGGGTTGGAGAACGTCCGCGAACAATCGCTTATGGAGAGCGCAGACCCCCTCGATCGTGAACCCGGGAGGTCTTGCCTCTCCCAGTGTGGAGTACTCCTTGGCCAACTTCAACACGCCAAGTTCGGAGGGGGTTGCGGGCTTCCGGCCCTCCCAGAGCTCACGGGCCCGATTCAATTCGACGGTTTCGCCCTCAAGGCGAAAGCTGCTGACCGCGTTGCGGACGCGGGACATTCCGAGCAGAATCTCATGAATTTTTGGCGAGAGCAGACGGGTTTCCAGGACCCCGTCAAGACGAAGGCAATTGACAGCCGGTCTGCCGATGTCATCTCCCACCGCCAACCGAGGGTGGAACCCCGCAGAGGTATCGGGCTTGAGCGACGGCATCGCTGCTTATCATGAATTAGACATACTTAGAGTTATCATAAGCGAACTGAATGGTGAGCCGCCAGCAGCCTACTCCTGAGTGCACTATCCACCTCACCCAATGGGCCAGATCGGGAAGGAGGGACCCCCACCTGCTCAGGGAGCAGTTTTCCGAGAGCTCCCAGGGGTTCGGGTTCCTCGGCCGTGTCCTCACCCGAATTCACTGTTCCGGGCCTGGATGTTCCGGCCCTTCGAAAGCTCCAGAGCTTCCCCCTCGGATGGGTTGTGAACCAACAATGGTTCACAACCCGCCGGGAGCATCCCCGTCGCCCCACGATCTCGCCTCCGATCGCCGGGACCTAATGCAAGAGCCCGTGCGCGGCGAGACTCGTGCTCTACCTCGGCAGGGCCTCCACTTGCAGCTTCAGGTTGCCCAGATCGGCGGAGATGCTCTTGCGGACCTTCCCTTTCATCAACGGCGCTGCGAGACGGAAGAACCCCTTCGGATCGCCCCTCGTGCGGATGCGCACGTGGGTTCCCGCGGTCTCGTCCTCGAGCTCATAGCGGATCCACATGGGGAAGGGCTTCTCCACGGTCATCTCGACGAATCGATCCCCTTCGGCGGCGGTCACCGCGTACTCATACGTGAACTCTCTTCCGCCGAACCGAACGGTTCGCTCGACTCGCGATCCTGCGCGAAGCCTTCCGGCTACCAGGGGGCGGCACGAAACGACGCCGGTCGTCCATCGACCGTCGTTTGCGGGGTCGAACATGTACCCGGCGACCTGACTCCTTGGGCGGGCCACATGGGTCTCGCACTCGACATCCATAATGGCGGCACTGGACGGGACATTGATAAGGGAAGGAGGACCTAATGTCCCGTTGGTGGGACAATGCTCCGGCTCGACGACCTCCGGATTTTCGCAAGGATCGCCGAAACCGGAAGCCTCACCGCAGCGGCGAAATCCCTGGATCTTCCCAAGCAAACCGTCAGCCGTCGACTCTACGAGCTCGAGCGCGCCCTCGGCGCCGAGCTGGTCCATCGGACCACCAGGCGATTGAGGCTCACGGACATCGGGGTCGATCTGGCCACTCGATGCGAGCAGATCGTCAGGCTGAGCGACGAGGCTTCGCTCGCGGTGAGCGCGGCCCAGCTTGCACCTCGAGGAACCCTCCGGATCACCGCCGATGTCCTCTTCGGAGAACGATTCATCGTCCCCCTCGTCAACGAGTTCCTCTCGACGAATCCTGAGATGAAGATCGAGTTCACCGTCACGCGGGCCTTCCCCGACCTGGTGCGCGAAGGGTTCGACCTCGCTTTTTGGGTCGGTCACCCTGGCGCCAAGTCCCTGGTCTCGGTCCCGCTCGGGTCGGCCCAGATCCGGTACTGTGCGAGCCCAGAATACGTCGAGCGCCGGGGACGTCCTATGACTCCGCGTGACCTGAGGGACCACGACTGCATCGAGCTGGTGATGGAAGAGGCTGGCCGGGGTTGGCCGTTTCGGTCGAAGCGCGGGATCGAGTGGATCCGGATTGGGGGAAGGATTCGTACCAACAGCTTCGAAGCCATGCGCCAAGCCGCGCTCTCCGGGCTCGGCGTCGCCCTCTTCCCGGCGTTCGTGGCCGCCGAGGACGTCCGCGTTGGACGCCTCGTTTCCGTACTCGACGACCACGTTCCGGACGTGGGCACTGTCGAGATGGTCTCCCCCAAGGGTCGGTTCAGTCTACCGAAGGTCCGCTGCTTCGCAGACTTGGTCAGGGCCCGGCTGGGTAGGGCCCCGCCGTGGGTAGTCCCCTGATCGAGACGAGCTACGCAGTACGGCCCCCTTGTTGAGTTCGGGACCTGGCGGGCAACTCCCAGAGGCGGAGGAGTTTGGACAGTTTACATCGCTCCAGTCGGATTCTTGGCGAGCCTTGCGCACCCGGTGGATCGGCCTGGTTCGCGGAAATTTCCCAACCCCGTCCGAGGCGCGACCCGGAATACTAGGGCCTATCTGGCCCGCTTTACGGTGATGGAGACGAGTCCGGCGTGACCGCCGTTCATCGCACTGTCCTCAAGCGCATTCACCATCCCAGGAGCTTGAACATAGGAGCCGCCCACGATTTGGGTGGGTTCGGGCCTTCGGAGCCGGAGGGACCGGTTCGGAGCGAGCGGTCAGTGGGTGCGCATCCCCGCGGATGGTGCACGCGCGTGTACTCGATAGGTAAGCCGCTCAGAGATCGTTCCGGGAACGCCCTCCACCCGGGGATTGACCTGGAGGCCGGCGAGCTGGGCCCGCTGCAGCAGTAGGTCGAAACACTCCCGCGGGATGTCCGTCAGTACTCTTGGCCCACTCCTTTGTCCGGAGCCCCTCCCGGTGAACAGAGAGTACGTAGGCCCCGAAACGGGGGGGTCCAAGTTCTGATTGACCTCCGCTGATCTTGTCGACAGTCGCACGCCGAACTTCGGATCCGTCCAGCGGATCGACGTCCGCTTGGACTTGGGGTATTCGAAGTGCATTCCGTCCTGGTCGACCGTGATGCTGAGGGGTGCGCGGTCGACCTGACCGACCAGCACGAAGAGAATCAGCCCGAACGCGATCAAGAATCCGCCGAGGACCAGACCGCCGGCTAAGTTTCCCCGGAGGTACGAGTAGACGATGAACGCGATCCCGAGGCCATTGAGGTACAGGTACATTCCTTGCCGCATTCGGACCGGGGTTCGCATTCTGTGCCGGTACGCGGCGGCCTCGGCCGCCAGGTCGAAGGCCCTCGAGGGAGGGGGCGCCAGGTCCGGAAGGCTCGGAACGGGCGGAGCGAGGAACGGGACAGAGGCGTAGTACGGGTGCGGAGAGGCTACCGGAACCGGGCCCGTTCCAATGGGCCGTCGCATCTGCCGGTTGCCCAGCGAGATCAGCCCGAACCCCCCGACCGCCACCAGGAGGATCCCGACGAACGACAGGGACAGGATTGCACTCGCCGCCGCATGATCCCCCAGAGCAGACAGCACGAACTGGCCGCCGAAGCCAAGGAAGATTATCGCCAGTCCGGAGTAGGTCACCGTGGCCAACTGCTTCTGGCGGACTTTGTCCTTCGCACGCCGCGCGTCCTGGGAAGGGATGAGTGACGGGAGCGGCGAGGCGATCGCGGGTGGGGGGATACCGGCGTTCCCGGCCGGAAGTGGGGTGGGCGGAGGGGGAGGGGCCGCCGCGAGTCGGTTCAGCGAACCCTCCAAATTCCCGATCAGCGCCAACCCGTGCTTTCGAGGGATCCCGGCGACGGCCAGAGCACTCGGGACGAAGTCGTACTCCTTGCCCTTCCAGCCGGGTCCCCGTCCCGTGGTGTACCCTTCCAGGTGGACGGACGTCCAGTTCGCGCCGCCCTGGAGGCTCACCTCGAGTACGATGCTTGCTCCTCCCGTTCTGGCCTGGAGAGCGACCAAACTCCCCGACCTCGGATGCAGTACGGTGTCGCCCTGGAAGTGGGGGAGGACCTTTTCGGAACCATTGGAGCGCGGATCCAATGTGGCGAACTCGTTCTGTCGCAACCAACCGATTATGAACCGTTCAACTTCGGCGGGAGGCAGGGTGTCGTTCCGAACGTCCCGTATTGTGCGCGGCACCGGATGACCCGCGAGGGTACCGAGTACCCCTACTCGGGGGAGGGGATGCGGGTGGTAAAGGCTTCCCCGGCGGTGGAAACGTTGGTCGCCCTGAACTCGACCGGAGGGGTAGCGGAGTGATCCGGCTTGGGGATTCGATGCTCGAAGCGGGGCCCGCCGAAGGTGCTAGCCAAAGTCGCAGGAGCACTTCCCAGGAAGGGGGTCGCACGTGACCGGTTTGAGTCGAGATTCGGTCGTGCCGCCGGTGGGCGCAAGGTGCCCAACGGACCGCGCCGAGCGGTCGATCGTCCGGCGACGACACGGACGCTCGGACGGATGCGACCCCGGTGAAACGCTCCTCGACGAGCGCGAACTCGGCCGACCGCCAACCCTCCATCGTCGTTGGAGGTGACCCCGAGGTCGTCGGCGGCGTCGGCCACCGCGATCAGCGGGCGTCGAGGGATACCCCTTCCCTGCCCCGGAGCGGTAGCGTCCCGCCCCTAGCTCGCGCGTTCGACATCGTGGACCCGGGCGAACCTGACGGCCCACCCCGGGCGGCGGAGCGGCAACCCCTCTACGAGTGCCCGGACCTCTCGCATCGGAACGGGGACGGCTGAACGGTGTGGTGGTGGTTGGGCGATCGCAGCGGGAGGGACGAGTCGGGGACACCTTCGGACGGTGGGCTCGAGGGAGTGAGTTTCGCTGGCTCCAATTCCTGTCCGATCGACCCCTTCCCTGTGTCGGGGCGCAGCGCTATCCGCGCGCGGGGAATCGGGAAATCATCCGAAATCGACGTCGGAATCGGAGTTGAACTATGAACTGTGACGGATGTGGTGCGGAGCACGCCGAAGGAGCTGCCACCTGCGCGTCGTGCGGCCGTTCCCTCTTGCCCCCTCCGCCGGGTTCTCCAGGTCCCGATCCGATCGATGGCCTCGCACGAGACGTCAAGGCGGCCGCCAAGGAGCTGATCGTCGCGAGCGCGAAGTTGTCGAAGAGTCTCGCGCACCATGCGGCGAAGGCAGCCGAAGATCCGAAGGGTACCACGAAGAAGGTAGCCAAGAAGGTCGCGACGGATCTGGAGAAGGCCGGCCAAGAGATCGAGCGGGCGCTCCGGGACCTTTAGCCGACCCGGGCGGGGCCCCCGCGGGAAGACACCCGGCGTACCGGACCGCCGGGGTACCGGCGCCGCCGAGCCCGGACCGAACCGAGGCCGGGGTCCGCCCGGCGGCCTAAGGCGGCGCGCCCGGGGACATGGGATGGGGGCCCTTGGGGAGCCGGCCCTGGAGGAAGATCCCGATAAGGAGCGCGACGACGAGTAGCCCCGCCATCACCGCGAACACCTGGTCGTAGGAGCTGACCGCGGCCCCGGGGAACTTCTGGAGGAAGGGAAGGCATGCGGGGATCGCCGGTGATGTAGTTGCGCAGCTCGGGTCCGGCGAAGGGTCGAGAGCCTGGAAGCGTAGCTGCTGGATCGACGAGAGGATCGACAGTCCGATCGCGCCGCCGAGCGACTGCAGGAACTGGATGAACCCGCCGGCCTCGCCCACGTCCCTGGCGGCGACCTGGTTCTGGGTCGCCAGCAGGAAGACCGGGAACGTGAGACCGATCCCGAAACCGAGCGGGATCAGGGGGAGAATGACCCCGCCCACCGGAAGGAAGCCGAAGGCGAGCTTCCAGGTGGGGGTCGTCGGCGTGAGGCTCGTCAGGGCGACCATGCCGATCAGGCCCAGAACGACGCCGATCAGCACGATCGTGCGGTAGCTGACCCGCGTCAGTAGCTGCCCACCCAGTGCAGCGCCGACGACGAGGGGCAGGACGAGCGCATAGAGGACGTCGCGGACGGTGTCCGCGGCGTTGACGCCGCCCGAAAGGACCAGGCCCACGACGAGCGAGAGGAAGGTGGCCAATGGGAAGAACACCATCCCGATCATGAAGGTCGCGCCGCCGCTCGCGGCCACCACCCGTTGCGAGAGCAAGCGCAGGGGAACGAGCGGCTCGCGCGTCTTCAGCTCCCAGAGCACGAAGATCACCGCCAGGACGACCGACAGGATCAGCAGCCCGAGGACGCGCGTATCCGTCCAGCCCCAGCCGGCGTCGGAGACCTGGATGAGCGGGAACATCAGGGCGCCGACCCAGCCGAACAGCAGGATCGCGCCGGGGATGTCGAACGGACGCGTCCGCTCCGGGCGCAACGGTCCGAGCGTCGCGAGGATGATCCCCAAACCCACGAGCCCGACGGGGATGTTGACGTAGAACACCCAGCGCCACGTCGCGTGGTCGATGATCGCGCTCCCGAGGAGGGGACCGGCCACGGTCGCAATGCCGAAGACGCCGGAGAGTAGCCCCGTGATCCGTGCGCGCGTTTCGGGTGGAAAGGTGACCGCGACGATCGCGATCCCGACGGGGAAGAAGTCGCCGCTGCCGAAGCCCTGGACCGCGCGGAACAGGATGAGCTCCGAGAGGTTCTGACTCAAGCCGGCGAGGATCGAGCCGCCGATGAAGATCACGAGGCCGCCGATGAAGACGTTCCGGCGGCTCCAGAGGTCGGAAAGCTTGGCGAAGATCGGCACCGCCGTCGTGGAGGCGATGACGTAGGCACTGACCACGAACGTCCCGCTGTTCGGCTGGCCGAATTCGGTCAGGATGTTCGGCAGCGCGGTGAGCACGACGAAGTTGTCCAGGGCGCCCATCAAGAGCGCGAGCATCACCCCGGCGACGATCAGGGCGTTGCGCCAGCGGTGCACCGGCGGCCCGACGACCGGCGTGCCGGAGGCTTCCGGCGAGGCGGGAGGAGTCACCGGCCGCTACCCGGTCCGGCGCGCGGAGTGTGCACCGGGTGAAGCGCGGAAAGCATGACAATTTGTCCGCCTGAGTCGAGCGGTCATAAGCTCTGGCTGTGGGACCCGATCGTGGTGCCACGGCGCTGCAGTTCACCATACTACGGTGCGGGCGCCCGTGAACGCTCGCCGCGAGGTCCGCCTACCGACGAAAAAATAGTGGGACGGAGCGGAGGGTCTCCGCTCCGTCAGTGGTTCGGCGCGCGATCTAGGGACCGGCGTTCTTCCAGGTCACGGTGAAGCTGGTGTTGTCCGTCGACACGGCACTCGTGGAGGCCTTGACGATCTTCCCGGTGTGGTTGATCATCGTGAGCGAGACGAGCCCCGCGAAGGTCCCCATCAAGGCGGTGGTGGTCCCGATCGTCGCCGATCCGGTCGACGCGAGCGAGGTGTGGTCGAACCCGAAGCCCACGGTCCCGAACGGGGCCAGGGGCAGCACGCCCGAGAACGAGGACGGCGCTTCGGCGATCCACTCGGCCGAGGACCGCGCAGCGGTCTTGACGGCGGCCGAGGTGCTGAACGTCTTGCCGGTCGTGGTGTCGGTCAGGACGGTCGTGAACTTCACGGTCGTCGAGTCGTAGTTGACCGAGGCGAAGATGACGTCGCCCGGCGAGATCGTGAGCGAGCTGATCCGATGCGAGGGGCTCGGGTAGAACTCGTACCAGGCGTAGTAGACGGCCTTGCCGTGGGAGCAGTCGGAATCGGTCCCGGTCTGCTCGACGCTCGCGGAGGTGTAGCCGTCGATGCCGACCCAGAACGCCGCGTACTCCGTCTTGGTGGGGCATTTCGAGATGGTCGGTTCGACCCACGAGGCGTTGGCCATCGAGACGGACCCGGTGCTGGCGCTCACCGCGTAGCCCGCCCAGTTGGTGCTCGAGGTCGAGTTCGTGTGGAAGAGGGTCGGGAGTGCCGCACTGTGTTGGGCCGGGACGGCCGCCACCGATAGCGCGCCGGCGGCCATCCACGGGACGGCGAAGAGGACGACGAGGGCGACCAGGGCGGTTCGACTTGCAGTTCCCATCATGCCGGTACCTCAGGGCGCGTAGGGCTCCCCGAAGAAATACCCATCGATACGTACGTTCTCGCGGGAGTCAGCGTGAGACGCGCGGGCCCACCTCCTCCCGGGAGCCCGTCGTCGGGGCCACTCGGGAAAGCACGGCGGAACGCCGCGCGCCGCGCAGTCGCTGATCGTCCCAGAACCGCTGCTGGGGACGGCTGAGGGCCGCCGGCTCGGCGCCCCAACCGAACGGATAGTGGACCTCCCAGAGGATCAACCCCTCCGGCTCAGCGAGCGGGAGCGCCAGGCGACGATCTCCGCGCCGGGCCGCCTCCAGCGACGCCTCCGAGAGCGCGCCCGACTCGGCGGCATCGAGCGCGGCGATGATCTTGCGGACCATGCCCCAAACGAACGAGCGGCCCTCGAGCTCGACGACGAGCCACTCGCCTTCTTGGGTGACGTCCGCGCGGGTCAGTGTGCGTACGGTCGGACGGTCCGCCGGCAGGCCCCGCCCGAACGACCGGACGTCGAACGAGCCGACGAAGCCCTTCGCGAGGGCCCGCCACCGCCCGACCTCGTGATCGCCGATGGGCTCGAGATAGCGGTAGGTACGGCCCGCCGCTCGACGGGGCAGGAACCCGCCCTCGACCTCGACCGCGTGGGTGAAGAACACGTCCGGGACCAGGCCATTGAGCGTCCGGAGGAGCCTGGACGCGGTCAGGTCCGATTCGAGCGCCAGGGCGTTGCCGCGGGCGCTGACGCCGCGGTCGGTCCGGCTCGCCACCGGAAGGGTGCGGGGCGCGTGGGCGCCGAACTGGCGGTGCTCTCGCAAGGCGCCCAGGATCTCTCCTTCGACCGTCCGGCGTCCCGGCTGATGAGCCCAACCGAAGAACCCCGCTCCGTCGTAGCCGAAGCGCACCAGCCAGCGGGTCGTGGCGCGTGCAACGGGTCGGACGCTATCAGCCCTTGGGCATCGCCGAGGTCGCCTCGGTGGTCGCCGCACTGTTCTTCCGGGTCTGGCGCTCCAGGAGCGACCGGAACGTCTCGAAGTGTCGGAGGTACGGATCGGCCCGCCGGCGTTCCTCGAGCTCTCCCAACGCGATCTCGAACTGGGCCTGGGCCTTGCGGTCCCCCGCGGCCGCCTTCACCAGGTAGACGCACATCAATTGGTAGTTCGGCAGCACGACCGCTTCCGGCCTCGGGGTGCTCATGTCGCCCTTGCGGGGCCGATAGACCCGTTCCAACGGCACCTTCTCGGCGATCGCCCGCCGATGGGAAAAACCGAGATAGCGACCCGCCCCCAGCACCCGGGTGACCTCTCGGACCGACCCGTTCATGGCGTTGGTCAGGCGGTCGCACTCATGCCAACACCAGAGTCCGAAGCCAAAGTCCCCTTCGAGGTACGCCTCCCAGGCCTGGCCATACAACCGCTGCTCGCGTTCTTCCGGGGAGAGCTCGACAGGAAGGGCGGCCTTCCAGTCCGAGAGCAACGCGTCGACCTTCATGGAGGGAGAGAGCTCCCGGAATGTAGGGACCTCGGACGCGTCCGGCATCGGGGTCCGGGAGCGGCGGGGCTAATTAGCCCCTACCCCGGCGCTCGCTCGCCGACCGGGCTTCCCGCCTTCCACGTGCCGCGGACCGGCCCGCCGGCGGCGATCGCGCCCTCCACGGTGGTGGCTTCGAGCCAGACGAGGTCGGCCTCTGAGCCGAGCTCCAGCCGCCCCAAACCCGGTTCGTTCAGCGACGTCGCCGCCGCTCCGGTGTAGAGCCCGAGCGCCTCGATGGGGGTCAAGCCACAGTGGCCGACGGCCACCGCCATGGACGCCCAGGGATCGTACGACTCGATGGGCGCGTCGCTCGACCCCGCGACGACCAATCCCCGGTCGATCAACGTGCGGAACGGATAGGCCCACCGAGCCCGCTCGGGTCCTAACCGTTCCCGGATCCAGGTGTCGGAGGTGACGAACTGGGGCTGGACGACGAGGACGGGTCGCAGCGCGACCAGCCGTTCGAGGAGCCCGGCGTTGAGGACCGACGCATGCTCGATCCGCGGCGGAGAGGCCCCGCGCGCAAAGGTCCCGAGCAGGCTCACGGCCTCCCGGACGGCGCGGTCGCCGATCGCGTGCAGGGCGACCCCCATCCCGCGATTGGCGGCCCGGTCCAGCCACGCTCCCACCTCGGCGTGCGGGGCGAGGGAGATACCACGTTCCGCCGGATCGTCGGCGTACGGTGCCTCCAACCAGGCCGTGCGGGCACCTAGCGAGCCGTCGAGCACGAACTTCAACCCGATGACCTTCGGAGCGCCCCTCTCACGCCCGCGCGCCGGGGTCCGACCGTCCCACTCGTCCGCGAGGAGGTAGAAACGGAGCCGGACGGGCAACCCAGCGCCCGCGTGGGCTTCGATCGCCATGCGGGCCTCGCCGGCGAGGGCGCTCATGGCCCCGATCGTGGTAAGCCCCCGCGCTGACAGATGGTGGAGAAAGCGGGCGGCCTCGGACGCTCGGGACTCGAACGTCTCGAGCGAGAGCGAGCGCAACCGCCGCAACGCTCCGTCGAACAGCAGGCCGTTCGGCTCTCCGGAACTCTCCCGCCCGATCCGTCCGCCCACCGGGTCCGGCGTGTCTTTCGCCACCCCGGTTGCTTCGAGGGCAGGGGTGTTGGTCACGGCGGCATGGTGGCAGATGCGGTAGAGGACCACGGGCCGGCTGGATACGATCCGGTCGAGGTCGGCACGCGTGGGGTATCGTCGCTCCGCCAACCGCTCCTGGTCCCATCCCGATCCGATCAGCGGGCCGCGAGGGTGCTGCTCGGCCGCGCGAGCCAACCGATCCTGGAGCTCCGGAACACTCCGGGTTCCCCGGAGGTCGACGCCGGCCGCGTCCACGACCGAGCCGAGCCAGTGCAGGTGGGGATCGATCAACCCGGGGACGACCAGGCGCCCGTCCAGGGCGGTGGTGATGGTGCCCGGTGGGGAGCGGGAACGGACCTGAGCCCCACTCCCGACCGCCGCCACCCGTCCGTTCTCCGCGAGGAGCGCCTCGACCCACCGGGTCCCCGTGAAGATGCGGCCGCCGACCCAGGCGTGGGGCTCGGGGGTCTCCACGACGGGGGCAGGCGGACGCGCCCGATGAAGGGCGCGCCCGGTTCGACCGAGGGCGCTAGACGTCGAGGTACCGGTAGAACTCGTAGGGGTGCGGCCGCAGGTTCAACTGCAGTTGCTCTTCCCGCTTGATCTCGTGGTACGTCTCCAGGACCGAGTCGCCGAAGACCGGTCGCAGGAACGTATCGTCGGACGCCAGACATTCGAGCGCCTCGCCGAGCGAGCCGGGGAGCTCGCGGATGCCGAGCTCCTTGCGCTGGGCCGGGGTCAGCTTGTAGATGTCGTGGTCCACGGGGGCGGGAGGCTCGATCTTCCGTCGGATCCCGTCGAGTCCCGCGAGCGCCAGTGCCGCCTCGGTCAGGTAGATGTTCGCGGCGGAATCGGGCGTGCGGTACTCGATGCGCTTGGCGATCGCCCGCCCCTTGTGGTAGAACGGGATCCGCACGTTCGCCGACCGGTTCGACCGGCTCCACGCGATGAACACGGGTGCCTCGTAGCCCGGGACCAACCGGCGGTACGAGTTCGTGGTCGGGTTGGTGATCGCGCAGAGCGCCCGGGAGTGGGCGAGGAGCCCGCCGACGTAGTACCGGCAGGTCTGGCTGACCTCGGCGTACTTGTCGTCGACATCGTAGAACGCGTTGGTGTCGCCGCTCCACAGGGACTGGTTCATGTGCATGCCGATCCCGTTGTCGCCAAAGACCGGTTTGGGCATGAACGAGGCGATCTTGCCGTGCTGGCTGGCGACGTTCTTGATCACGTACCGGACATCCTGGACGTGGTCGGCCGCCGGTATCAGCTCGTCAAATCGGATGTTGATCTCACCCTGACCGGCCGTGGCGACCTCGTGGTGGTGGGCGTCCATCCGGATGTGGAAGTTGTCCGATAGGATGTTGCAGATCTCCGAGCGCATCCCCTCGAGCGCGTCCCCGGGCGCCGCCTTGTGGTAGCCTTCCTTGAAGCGGATCGAGCCATGCCCGTCGGCGGTCTGCCAGGGGGCTTCTGAGCTGTCGAGGAGATAGCCGGCGCCACCCCAGGCGTCCCGGACGGCGTGCGCGGACGGGATGAGCCGGACGCTGTCGAAGACGAAGAACTCGATCTCCGGTCCCCAGTACGACTTGTCGTACCCGGCGGAGGCGAGCACCTCGGCGGTCCGCCGTGCGATCCCCCGGGGGTCGTGGGCGTACCGCTCCTTGGAGCCGCCGACGAGGATGTCGGCGATGAACCGTCCTGTGCCGCCGTGCTCGGCGCCCCACGGAACGACCCCGAACGTGGAGGGGTCAGGGAGCAGGATCATGTCCGATTCGAAGATCTCGCGAAACCCGCGCACCGACGAACCGTCGAGCTTGGGGATCCCGCCCACGAACGAGTCGTGGTCGATCGTCTCGGCCGGCAGGTGGATGTGGTTGAAACCGCCGAGCAGGTCGGTGTAGAACAGCTCGACCCAGCGCAGCTTGAGCGCCCGGATCTGGTCGAGGACGTCCGCCGCTCCGGGACGTTCCGTCGGTGTTCCCATCTCCGCCACCTGCTCTGCTGCTATCGCTCCCACGTCGCTCCCCCGGGCGCGGGGACGACCTCCCCGTACTTCAACCCTCAGTCGGCCATTCTGGACGTTCGTCCAATTTACAACAATAATTTCATAAACATGTCCTGTTTACAATAACCAGGTGATTCAAACGTCCAGCCTCGACGAGCTCGATCGGAACATCCTCTCCGAGCTGAACATCGATGCCCGACGCAGCCATCGGCTGATCGCCCAGCGGCTGAAGGTCGCGCCGACCACCGTGAGCAGTCGGATCGCCCGGCTCGAGCGGGAC
>JAKIWD010000143.1 GCA_022750205.1 Thermoplasmata archaeon | reverse complement strand
CTTCACCCGGGCCGGCGGGATGTGCCCGCGCTGCGAGGGCCTGGGCACGGCGTCGGATCTCGACCTCGCCCAGCTCTACGACGACTCCAAGTCGCTCTCCGAGGGGGCGATCACTATTCCCGGCTACAAGGTGGACAGCTGGTGGACGGTCGGGATCTTCACGCACTCCGGATTCCTCGACCCGAAAAAGCCGATCCGAGAATACACCAAGACCGAGCTGCGCGACTTTCTCCACCGAGAACCGACCAAGGTGAAGATCAACGGTGTCAACCTCACGTACGAGGGCCTGATCCCCAAGCTTCAGAAGTCGTTCCTCTCCAAGGACCGGGAGGCGATGCAGCCGCACATCCGAGCGTTCGTCGACCGTGCAGTCACGTTCCAGACGTGTCCCGCGTGCGGAGGGACCCGGCTTAGTGAGGCGGCCCGGTCGTCGCGCGTCGGGGGGATCAACATCGCCGAGGCGTGCGCAATGCAGATCAGCGATCTGGCCCAATGGGTCCGCGGCGTCAACGCGCCGTCGGTGGCTCCGCTGCTCGGAGCGCTACGGCATTCCCTGGACTCGTTCGTCGAGATCGGTCTCGGCTACCTGTCGCTGGATCGGCCGTCCGGCACGCTCTCGGGCGGCGAGGCGCAGCGCGTCAAGATGGTCCGCCACCTCGGCTCGTCGCTGACCGACGTGACGTACGTCTTCGACGAACCCACCACGGGGCTGCACCCCCACGACATCCAGCAGATGAACGACCTCCTCCTGCGACTGCGGGACAAGGGCAACACGGTCCTCGTCGTGGAGCACGAGCCGCAGACCATCGCGATCGCCGACCACGCCGTCGACTTGGGTCCGGGTGCCGGCGCGGGAGGTGGTACCATCTGCTTCGAGGGCACGGTAGGGGGACTCCGGGCCAGCTCAACGGTAACGGGCCGCCATCTCGCTGACCGCGCTGCACTCAAGGCGACCGTGCGAGCGCCCAGCGGGACGCTCAAGGTCCGCGGTGCGACGCTGCACAACCTCCAGAACGTTGACGTCGACATCCCGCTCGGCGTGCTGGTCGTTGTTACCGGCGTGGCCGGTTCCGGGAAGAGCTCGCTGGTGCATGGGTCGATTCCCGCCGGAGCGGGGGTCGTGTCGGTCGATCAGGGCGCGATCCGCGCTTCGCGACGGAGCAACCCGGCGACGTACACGGGGCTGCTCGATCCAATCCGCGACGCGTTCGCGAAAGCGAGCGGGGCGAAGCCGGCACTGTTCAGCGCGAACTCCGAAGGTGCGTGTCCCACCTGCAACGGCGCAGGCGTCATCTACACCGACCTGGGGATGATGGCGGGGGTTGAGACGACCTGTGAAGAGTGCGAAGGGAAGCGCTTCCAGCCGTCGGTACTTGAGTACCACCTGGGCGGCCGCGACATCAGCCAGGTGCTCGCGATGTCGGTGTCCGAGGCCCGGGAGTTCTTCGGCGAGGGCAAGGCCCGTACGCCGGCCGCCCACATCATCCTCACCCGGCTCGTCGACGTTGGGCTCGGGTACCTCATCCTGGGCCAGCCACTCAGTACGCTCTCCGGTGGCGAGCGGCAGCGGCTCATGTTGGCCACGCACATGGCCGAGAAAAGTGGCGTGTACGTGCTCGACGAACCGACGAGCGGCCTCCACCTTGCGGACGTCGAGCAATTGCTCGGACTTCTCGACCGGCTCGTCGATTCCGGCAAATCGGTCATCGTCATCGAACACCACCTGGCGGTCATGGCGCACGCCGACTGGATCATCGACCTCGGACCCGGCGCCGGCCACGACGGCGGACGGATCGTCTTCACCGGCAGGCCCGGCGATCTTGTCGCCGCACACTCCACCCTCACGGGCGCGCACCTCGCGGCCTACGTTGGAACCCAGCCGGGTCGGTCACGATCGCGCTGAGGGGAGCGTTCCGAGTCCCCGGTACGCGCTCTGGGCCCTGTTGGATCTGCACCGACGTCCCCCCGGCCGTTAGGTGTCCTAGAGTGAGCGCGCCGTCCGACCGAGGTTCTGGTTGAGGGAGCGGCCACACCGGGATTTCTCGCGGGAAGGGCTGATCCGCCGTCCGTGGTCTAGCTGGAACTCTTGGGAGCCATCAGCTCGCGACAGGGGGAGGGTGATGGGTTCCCAATGGATCGCACCCGAGCCGCCCCGAGGGCCCGGAATCTCAGGAAACGGGGCATCCAGTATGCTTAACTCCGCTATCGGTGGTTCGCTCGCAATGCCATCGATACCTCCACGACGCGCGCGCAGTGCGGAATTCGGGCCCCGGCGGCTGGTCGGAGTGTCCGCCGGTGCGTGCATTATCGTACTGTTGATCATCGTGGGGAGTTTTCCCGTCGTCACCCCCCCGTCCGCCAGAGTCGACTCCGGACCCGGTGGACGCGGCTCGGACCCGATCCGCGTCGCCGCCGCCTCGCTGGCGAACGGCGCCGGTCCGGCTGAAGGGGTTCGGATGACTTGTCCCGTCGACTCAGTGCAGATCGCGTCGTGTAGTTCTTCCCCGACCCCTCGGGACTCCAGCCCTAGAAGCGCCGCGACAGCGCCTGGGACCTCTACGCTGCATTGGACCGGAGGTCCCCTCACCCCTAGCCCGCTCGGCCGCGTGGCCTGGATGACGTACGACGTCTCGGACGGCTACGTCGTGCTCTTTGGCGGCGGAAACGTCTCAACGTTCTACAACGACACCTGGAAGTTCCAGTCGGGAACGTGGACCAACATCACTCCGGTTTCCTCACCTCCGGCGGTCGCCGACATTTCCCTCGCCTACGATGCCGCCGATGGCTACGTCGTCCTGACGAACGGTCTGCCGTGCGCCGGCCCCGCTCCCGGGTGCCGCATTGGGTACCTCAACGAGACATGGAAGTTTAGCGCGGGAGTCTGGTCGCAGATCGTAACCACGGCCCATCCTCCAGGGTACGCGTGGGCAGCCATGACCTACGACTACGCTGACCACTACTTGCTCTTCTACGGCGGTGTCGACCCGCTTTCCGGCAGCGCCGGGATGCCCTACACCTGGAAGTATATCGGAGGAGCCTGGACCAATATCACGTCCGGGCCACAGCCGAACCAGGCGTTCCGGTCCGCGATGACGTACGATGTCTCCGACGGGTATGTGCTCCTGTTCGGCGGCGGGCCCCGGTTCGGCCTGGAGTGGAACTACACCTGGAAGTTCGTCGGGGGGTCGTGGACGAACATCTCTACCGCGGTAGCCCCTCCCGGGGTGGAACTCGCCGGCCTCGTCTATGATGAAACGCTCAGCGAGGTGGTTGTGTTCGGCGGATACAATGCTTCCTCCCGCTCCGACCTCGCTGAGACGTGGGTGTTCCACGCGGGGACTTGGACCGCCGCCGCACCGACCGGTACCCCGCCGGGTCGCGAGGAGGCCGGCTTGGCGAACGACAGCCACGATGGCTATCTCGTCCTGTTCGGTGGGAACGAAGACGGCGTCGCCGGCTACGACACCTGGACCCTAATGGCCAACTCATCCGTGCCGCTCGCCGCGAGTGCGGGGGAGAACCGCACGCGGGCCCCGGTGGGCCAACTCGTCAGTTTTACGGGGTTGGCCAGCGGTGGAACGCCTCCGTACACCTACGGGTGGTCCTTCGGGGACGGGTCGGCGAACTCCTCACTTCAGAATCCCTCGCACGCCTACACGACCGCCGGAACGTTTGACCCCCAGCTCGCGGTCAAAGAATCACTCGGAGCGACGAACGCGTCCTCTCTGATCCTGGTTGTCACCGCCGAGGTAACCTCGACCTACACCGTCTCATTCCAGGAAACCGGACTTGCCCCGGAGACTCCGTGGAGCGTCACCTTGGCATCGACGCCGAGCGGCTCCTCAACGAACTCGATCGTGTTCTCGGGACTAGTGAACGGAACCTACGCGTACTCGGTAGCGGCCGTGACGGGCTTCGCCAGTTCCCCGAGCGCGGGTTCCGTCCTCCTCGCGGGCGCCTCGAAAATGTTTGACATCAACTTCACGGCCATTTCCGCTGTATTCACGGCCAGCCTGAGCGCTTCCCCCGCTAACTTTACTCTCGGCGCATCGACTACCCTCCTGACAAGCGTCGCCGGTGGCGCTGGCCCGTTCTCCTACGTGTACTCGGTGCTGCCGAGCGGATGTTCGACTGCCAACACCACGTCGATAAACTGCACGCCGACAGCGACAGGAATATTTGATGTCCGCGTGACGGTGACCGGCGACTTCGGCGCCGAGGCGAATGGGAGCGCGCGGGTGACGGTTCAGTCATCCCCCGCCAACCCCGGGACCCCCCCCAGCCCTGCCACTGGCGGGTCGGCCCTCCTCTACTACGGGCTAGGCGCTGCCGTCATCGTCGCACTGGTCATCGCGCTACTCCTGCTGCGTGGGCGGAGAAGGCGCACGGTTCCCCTGAACCAAACGCAACCGGCGCCTCCGCGGGGAGTCGGGCCCCCCCCGTAGCGACGCCGGACCCGGCGGAGAGGGCGCTCAAGCGTTTGCGTTACCCGGTCAACCTGCCGGGGAGACGCGCGTGTCGTCGGGCGAGCTCCAGTTTCGTGCTTCCAACTAGCGCGACCGGTTGGGCCCCGGTGCAGGGTAGTTCGGGGCGCCATTCCCTCGAGACCTGGTGCGAGGCTGCTCACCGGTCCTCTCTGGCGCGTGCGCCGATGGTT
>JAKIWD010000182.1 GCA_022750205.1 Thermoplasmata archaeon | reverse complement strand
TACCACCACGGGTCTGGTGCCCTGGGCTCGGTAGCGGGGGTGGGCGAGGCTCCAGCCGCACAGGAACGCGTCGTAGGCGAGGAACTTCTCGCGGTTGTATGACGGGCGGGCGGTGAGGTCGAGTTCGATGAGCAGGTCGAAGGTCAGCTTGAGCGTGTCGATCCGGAGCTCTAGCGAGACGTCCGGCTTGACCTCGGTGAAGCTCTTGAGCTCGACGTCGATGATCGCTTGTCCGTCTGGCACGGGGATCTCGCCGAGTGTCATCGGGTGTCGGTCGCGACCGGGGCCGGTCTGGGGGACCGGGTAGCGGCCGGTGGCATAGCGCGGCGTGCGCCAGTGGTCGGTGGCGATCGGGCCGACGATCTGGTGGAGGGCGATCGTCCACGCGAGCGCGTGGAGGTCGTGCCCGAGTCGGCCGGCGTTGCGCTGTTCGAGGGCTCGCCACTCTCGCTTGGGGGAGATCGCGGGGGCGGGCTTGCGGTTCTGTGCGACGTCGAGGCCGCGGCGGGTGATGGAGTAGAGCAGCGGCGGTTTACCGTCCGCGCGTCGGTGTTCGCGCAGGCCGGTGGTGTGTTGGGCGATGAGCCCGTGACGGTATAGCTTGGTGAGCCGGTGGGCGGTGGTGTTGGCGCTGCGGGTGGGGAACACCGCGCGGCTGATCAGCGATCTGGGTGCGAGCCCGGCCCGGTCGAGGAGGGCGAGGATGGCGTAGTCCTCGTCGTAGAGACGGGGGAGGTGGGCCGCGCCGTCGAGTTGGTCGCCGGCCCCGATTTCGTTGATGCGATCCAGGTAGGCGAGCTCGCGGAGGCTGTCGGGCGCGGGCGTGTCGTGCTCGCCCGGGGGCGGCCCGGGTACCCGGCGTCCCACCACGCGCCGGACCGGACTGTCGGCAATGTTCGGGAGGGGGGCCGGGGCCTCGTAATCCACCTGGACGTCGCGCCGACGCCCACCGTTCGCGCCATCGTCCGATGACCTCAGATCGCTCTCGGCGGGGTTGCTGGTCGGCTGGGCTCGCCCGGGGGCGGCGTCTCCTTGTATGCCCGAGTCGCTCCTCGGACTCCGCACCGTCCGAGCGTCGCCAGCGAGCGAACGGTTCCGGCCCGACGCCCCCGGGGACGTACCAGCTCTGGGCGGATGCGTCCCACCGCGCACCGAGGCGCTTGGCGTCGTTCTTCTCCTCGTATGGCACGACGATGTACTCCCGGTCGGCCGCCTCGCCGCGAGCCGATCCGTTCTCGCCGTCGGACCCTTCGTCGGACGCGTGAGCGTCGAGCGTCGATTCGAGCTGCTCGGGGTACGGCGCCACCCGGGAGGTCTGGGCTTCGAGATGGTGGCGGGCCCAATGGTCGCCGCCGGGGGGGAGGGGGTAGGTCTCGCCCATGAAGCTCGGGATCCGCGATCCGTTGGCGATCCACGAGGCCAGGCAGTAGTGGTTGGGGAAGTTGAGCGCCTGCTCGGGCGTGACTCGGAGCCGGGCGCGGGAGTCGGGGTCGTCACGGATCATCGTGGAGTACACGGCCATCGCGATCCGCGTGGCTTCCTCGGCGTCTTGGGCGTCGCCCATGCGGAACAGGAATCGGCTTTGCAGGAGGTTGAGGACGCCCTTGCGGATCTTCTGCTCGTGCTGGGATCCGGAGCCGAGCTGTGCGAAGTACTGCAGGCCGAATGCCGGCTCGAGCCCGGCGCGGCGGTGGGTGGCGATCTGGTCGACGACGTTCTCGACGCCGGCGATGTAGTGGGCTTCGTCGACGAGCAGCGGCACGCGGGGGCGCTCGCGCTCGGGGCGGTGGACCTGGCGCTGCATCTGGGTGTGGAGCATCCGCAGCAGGAAGACCATGCATGCCTTGCTGTTCTCCTCACCCAGCACGGCCATGTTCGCGTCGACGATCAGGATGTCCCTGGCCTCGATGATCTCGCGCAGCGCGATGTCGGACGGGTGGTTGAAGAACCGCCGCAGCGATGGTTGTTGGAGGAGGAGGCTGACCTTGTTGCGCGGCGCGTCGAGCCGTTGGGTGGTTGCGCTGCTGGCCCGGTTGAGTTCGTCGGGTAGCTCGTAGCGGTAGAACGCGGCGGTCTGGTCGAGGTCGGGCTGGTCCGCGCATGCCTCGGCGACGGTCTGCCTGAAGTCCTGCTTGGCGGGGAGCAGCAGGTTGTAGACGTCCTCGAACTTGGCCCGGCGCTGCTCGCGCTGCGCGAGGGCGATCGCGCCGATAACCGCATGGTTGAGGTACCGGCGGCTGGACATGAAGATCTGGTTCTCGTTGATATCCAGCAGCGCGGCGACGACGTTGTCGGCGATCGCTCCGGCCTCCACCGGCAGCGGCCGGTCGCCGACCAGGCGGAGCGGATTCATCCCGAACGCCGGGCGGCCCAGGTC
>JAKIWD010000106.1 GCA_022750205.1 Thermoplasmata archaeon | reverse complement strand
CGCCGGATCTTCGTGACGAGCGCCGTCGGGACCCGGGAGTACTACCGCCGGCGCGGGTTCGCCCCCGAAGGACCGCACATGGCGAAACCGCTTTTCCCGTGATGCAACACCGGCGGTGCTTGCGCGTGCGTTTTTGGGCAAGCCTTAAGGGATGAGCCGGTTCCGCCGAACCCGAGAGTCCTCCAATGGCCCGCAACATCGTGGTCGAGCCGCTCCGCACGGTCCACATCGAAGAACAGAACATCGAGCTGGTCGAGCGCAAGGGGCTGGGACACCCGGATTCGATCGCCGACGGCGTCTCCGAGTCGGTCAGCCGCGCCCTCAGCCGCATGTACCTCGACGAGTTCGGCCGCATCCTTCACCACAACACCGACGAGACCCAGGTCGTCGGCGGCGCCTCGATCCCCAAGTTCGGCGGCGGGAGGATGACCCATCCGATCTACATCCTGCTCGTCGGCCGGGCGACCACCGAGGTCGACGGCGAGAAGCTCCCGTTCCGCCAGATCGCCGTGGAGGCCGCCCAGCAGTACGTCGGCTCGATCTGCGCCCACCTCGACGTCAAGAAGCAGGTAGAGTTCGACTGCCGCATCGGCCAGGGGTCGGTCGACCTCCGGGGCGTCTTCGAGCAGAAGGCCGTCCTTTCCAACGACACGTCGTTCGGGGTCGGGTTCGCGCCCTACTCCGATACCGAGCGCCTCGTGCTGGAATCCGAGCGGTTCCTCACGCTCAAGCTCAAGAAGAAGCTCAAGGCCCTCGGCGAGGATGTCAAGGTCATGGGGTACCGGGACGGCGACCGGATCCGCCTTACCGTCGCCGCGGCCCTCGTCGACAGTGAGATCAAGGACGCGAGCGAGTACCAGAACGTCTGCGAAGAGATTCACGACCGGCTCGCGGACCAGGCGAGCAAGCTCACCACCCGGGAGGTCCAGATCGACGTCAACACGGCCGACGACCCCGAGCTCGGCCGCTACTACCTCACCGTCACCGGACTCTCGATGGAGGCCGGCGACGACGGCTCGGTCGGACGCGGCAACCGCGCCAACGGGCTGATCACGCCTTGCCGCCCGATGAGCCTGGAGGCGTCGGCCGGAAAGAACCCCGTCAATCACGTCGGGAAGATCTACAACCTGCTCGGCATCCAGATCGCCCAGGACATCGTCCAGGAGACCGGCGGGAACGTCAAAGAGGTCCACGTCAAGATCCTCTCCCAGATCGGCAAACCGGTCGACCAGCCCCAGGTGGCGAGCCTGCAGATCCTGCCCGCGGCCGGTGTCAAGCTCGGTCAGGTCAAGCGCGAGGCGGAGGCCGTCGCCCAGCGCTGGTTCGACTCGATCGATACCATCCCCCAAAAGCTGCTGACGGACAAGCTGTCCGTGTTCTGAGGGGCCGTCTCCTCACCGCCGGGGCCTCGCGGCGGCTCCGGCGCTGGCCATCTCTCGCGGTCCGTCCGGGGGGTTCTGGGGTGCCCGGGGGCTCTTCGCGCCTCCCCGGCGGAACTGCGCCGAGAGCCACGGTAGATTCCCTCTAAATACTGCCTCCCACCCATACTAACAACCGCACCCGGCGCCAACCGCGCCGGCCTGAGTTTCGGTGACCGACGGTCCAAGCGTTCTGCTCGTGGTTTTCGCCGTTCTATCCATCGTCGTGGTCCTGCTCTTCGGATACTACGCGATCATGCGGCTGCGTCGCCGGCGCCGATCCCTGTCGCTGGAACTCGAGAATTCGCGCGAGCTCGTCGAGGATCGGGCGTACAATCAGATACAGCTCGCCCAGAGCGCGGCGAACGCGCTGGCGAATCGGGGGATCGATGTCACCCGGTGCCGCACCCTGATCGCCGACGCACGATTGGCCCAGCAACGGGGCGACCACGACACCGCGCTGGCGCTCGCGCGCTCGGCCCGCGAGGCGATGGCCAAGATGCAGGACGGGACGATGACGAGCCTACCTCCCCCCCGTTCGGCGCCCGGTCGAGGGGTAGGACCGTCCACTATTCCCGCGCTCAGCACGATGGCGGTGATGCCCCACACCGGGTCGACTCCCTCCGCGGTGGAGACGGATGCGCCCGCGCCCCCCGCGCGCTTGCCTCGGAACAAGCTGGAATCTCACTTCCAGTTGACCCTGCTCAATGAGGAGCTCGAGCGGGCCGCCCAGGACCCCGCCTCCGCGGGCGCGGTGAAGGAGGCGACCGCCCTGCGCGATCAGGCCGCCGCGGCCGCAACCGGAGGGGACTACACCGAGTCGCTGCGGCTGGCCCTGAAGGCTCGACGCCGCATCGGAGGCCGGCTCGAGACCTTGCCGCCTCCCTCGGCCGCCTCGAACGCCAGCAACACCCCTCCCAGTGAAGAGACGTTGGTCTGCACGGGCTGCGGCGAGAAGCTCCGGCCCGCCGATCGGTTCTGCCGCTACTGCGGCACGCTGCGCGGACCGGCGCGGTGCCCGTCCTGCGGCGTGCCGAGCGACCTCGAGGACAAGTTCTGCGCCAAGTGCGGCGTGGCGATCAGTGGGTAAGGGCGCCGACCAGCGGGACGGGAGCCATCCACTCGTCCAGTCGGCGTTGGGTACGTGCCTCGTGCAGGAGCGCGCTCTGACGCATCCACCGGTCCAGCGGGATGGCGAAGTTCGCGGCGATCCGCCGAGTCAGGTCGTCCAGGTCGACGACCGGCTCCGGTCGTTGCTGGAACGCCGCCCGCAGATGTTCCCGTACGTTCCAAACCCCGAGCGGGAGGATCTCCCCGGGATGGACCTCCCGGAGCACCAGCACGCCCGCTTGGCGCTGGCGTCGCAGGAGTTCCTCGCTGGTGGCGAGACGGGCGGCGTAGTAACAGCCACCCATCGAGGCGTAGGTGGTGCGGCCGAAGTGCCCTTCGTGGTCGCCGAGCATGATGATGCTCGTCGTGTTGGGATTCCAGAGGGTGTTGGGGTACCAGGCCTCGATCGACTCGTAGCGATACGCCCCAGGGAGCAACGCCACGATCCATCGATTGTCCAGCGCGGTGAATCGGTACAGCAGGATCTCGCTCAACTCGGGCAGCGAACGCACCCGGTCGAGGTTCTGCTTCCCGACCAGGTCGTCCACCGCCGTGATCGACCAGCGCGTGGGCACGAATCGCCGACGACCGTGCCGTCCGAGCGTGCCGGCACTGAACGCCCGTTGGATCCGGCTGACCCGAACCCCTCGCCCATAGAGCTCGTTGACCGCGACCCGGGCGTTCGCGTCCGTGTCGCGGGTCAATCGTTCCAGATGCGGGTCGACCCGCCGCACGTTGAGCCGGACGGACTCGATCGGCGCCGTCGGTCCGTAGGGAGGTAGTTCGTCGGAGAGCGTGAGATGGCCGCGGGGGGCGCGCTTGAACCGGGCCTCGACCTCGATCGACTCGGCCGAGAGGGCGATCTCCTGGACCCGGTCGACGATCGGTAGCCCCTTCTCCGCATCGAGCACGTGCACCCGGTGCGTGCCCCGGACGAGCGAGGTGCGAAAGCCGACGACCTCCCCGACCGAACGACCGACCCACTCTTCGGGAGTGTCGTAGAGCAAGGTGTCGCCGTGCAGCGGGGACAACAACGGACCTAAGGAGACCTTGGGATACCCGAACCGACCGACGAACACTCCGGGGGGGACCGACCCGTCCAGATCGCGGCCGCCCAGCAGCGGCATGGTCTTCGCGAACGCCTGGTACTTGACGAGGATCGGGCAGACGGGCTTGCCGCACAGCAACTGCGCGGAGCGGCACCGCAGGCACATCGTCGGATCTTCCCGAAGTCCGGGGATGCTCCAGGTGACGGATCCGATCGCGGGGAGTTCCGAGAAAGGGGGCGACTCCGTCGAGGTCACAATTTCGCTAGTCGCCGTACGCTCTTATTCGCACGGGTGAGGTCGCGAAACACGCGCGCGAGAACCGAGGTGCGCACCGGCTCCGGCTCACATTCATATAATGGCGGACGGTGGAGCGCCCCGCGCCCACGTGGGACTGTGGGGTAGCTTGGTCCATCCTTCGGGGTTCGGGACTCCGAGACGCCAGTTCAAATCTGGCCAGTCCCATCGCCGCCACTCCTCGCCTCCGAGCCCAACCCCCGGACGATCTGCCGTCTAGCCGGAAGAGCCGGAACGCACCTGTGCGTCCGCGATCGTGAGCCCCCGGTCCAGTGCGTCGATCCCCCGGTCCAGCTCCTCGCGAGTGATGATTAACGGCGGGGCGAGGATGAGGTGAGAGACCCAGGCGAAGGCGTACACTCCGTCTGCCATCATCGCCCGCTGCACCTCTTCGACTACTGTCCGTCGGCCCGCCAGTTTGTCCTCGGGGGTGTTGAACGGCTCCTTCGTCGCGCGGTCGCGGACCAGCTCGACCGCGGCGAACAGCCCGAGCCCCCGCACGTCCCCCACACTGGGATGGCGCTCGGCCATCTCGCGCAGTCGGTGGAGTAGGTACTGGCCGTCGGTCTTCGATTTCTGGAGAAGACCGAGCCGACGATATTCCGCGATGGCCGCCACGGCCGGGGCCAGGATCAGGGGGTGGGCTTCGTACGTGTGCCCGTGGGCGAAGTAACGGTCCTCGAATGTCGCCCGAATCGCGCCACTCGTCGCCGTGAGCCCGAGCGGGACGTACCCGCCACTGATCCCCTTGGCCGTTGTCAGGATGTCCGGGACGACCCCATAGTGGTCGACCGCGAACCATTCGCCCGTCCGTCCCCATCCGGTCATCACCTCGTCCGCGATCAGCAATACGCCGTGGCGTCGGGTGATCTCGCGGATCATCGGGAGGTACTCCGGCACCGGCACTATCACCCCGTTGGTGCCGACGATCGGCTCGACGATCATCGCCGCGACGTTCCCCTCGTGCCGGATCTGGTCCTCCACCTGCGCGGCGCACGCCACGTTGCAGGAAGGGTACGTCAGGCCGAACGGGCACCGGTAGCAATAGCAATCCGGGGCGAACACCGTCCCCGGGACGGTGTCGAGTCCGTCGACCGGCTGCCGGCGGAAGTCACCGGTAACGGAGATCGACGCCGCCGTCGATCCGTGGTACGAACGGCGTCGGCTCAACACCTTGGGCCGCCCCGTCGTCATCCGCGCGATCTTCAGGGCCGCTTCGTTCGCCTCGGTTCCGGAGGTGGAGAAGAAGTAGTGATGCAGGTCCCCGGGGACGACTTCATTGAGGGCGCGGCTCAGGTCCGCGCGTGCGTGCGTGGCGAACGAAGGCCCCGCATAGGCCAGCTGCCGGGCCTGGTCGACGATCGCCTGGATGACGGCCGCATTCCCGTGTCCGAGATTCGTCGCGATCAGCTGCGACGCCATGTCGAGATACGCGCGGCCGCTGCTGTCCCAGAACGTCGAACCCTCGGCGCGTTCGACCAGCACCGGGTCCCACCCGGCCTGCGCTCGCCACGTCACGAAGTTGGTGGCGCGGACGAGCTGGCGGGCCTCCTCCGCGTCCACGGTCGGCAACGCGCGGCTAGAAGCTCTCAGTGAGGGTCCGCAGCTGCCCGCCGGCCTTTGTCAGGAACGGCCCGCCGTGGTAGCTGAGGATCGACTCGACCGCGAGCTGGGCCATCCGGCGCGCGGAGATCTGCGCCGTCTGCATATGATGGGTAAAGTCGGCCGTGGTCAGGATCAGCTTGCCCTCGTGGCCAAAGAAGAGGTCCCCGGAAAAGAGGAGCTTGCGCTCTGGGTGGTAGTACGCGGTGTGGCCCGGAGTGTGCCCGGGGGTGTGGCAGGCGATGAGTCCGCCGGCGGCGTCGATCGGATCGCCGTCCTTGAACGTCTCGTCGACCGAGACCGGGTCGTCCGGAGGCATTCCGGGCCCATCGTACCGGGGGCGATTGGCGATGAACGCTGCCTCGATCCAGTGCGAAAAAGTCCGCGCGTGCGTCAGCTCGGCCATCCGCCGAAGGTTCCCCGTGTGATCCTTGTGGAGGTGGGTCAGCAGGATCCGCTTGATCGCCGTCGGTTCGATCTTGTGCTTCTGGAGATAGGCCAGGATCGCCTTATCGGACCCGGGAAGGCCGGTGTCGATCAGCGTCCAGGTGGCACCGCGGTCCTTGAGAAGGTAGACATGGGTCGAAAAGTCGGGCGACGGGTCCACCCCTTCCACCATGTGCACGCCCGGTAGTATCTCCGACATTGGCAGCTCCGGCGCCCCGTAGCGGGAGGCGGTTAATGGCGCTTTCTTCGGGGCGCCGTCGGTGCCTTCGACGAACCCGCACCGGGCGCCGGGTCCATCCGTTGGAACGCGAGGAACTCATTCCCATCCGGGTCGCTAAAGCGCAGGGCAACGCCGCCCCACGGTTGGGGTCGAGAGGCCTCGGTGACTCGGGCGCCGGCGGTGCGGAGGCGCATCTCAAGCGCCGCGACGCTATCGGTTTCAAACGCGATGCCGGTCCGGGCTCCGATACGGGCCTTCGATTCGGAGTAGTAGGGCTCCCCCCACTCCGGCCGCGGCGCAATGAGCGAAAGCCCGGCGGTGCCCTTGCCGAGCGCCAGTTCCACGTAGCCGCTGTCCGGGTCGCGCGCCCGTACGACGAGCCCCAGGACATCGCGGTAGAACGCGAGCGCCGATTCCTGGTCGCGGACGGCCACGGCGACCCGCTGCAGGAGTGTCAGCCGCCCTGCGCCCCGGGCCGGAGGGGGATCCAGATTGACCCCACTCCCCACCTCTCCCGGGTTCCAGGCGGCGATCTCGTAACTGGCGGCGGGGACGGCCCGGAACGGGTCGACGCGGAGCGCCCGGTCGGCCTCGGCCATGTCGTTCGCCCGTATGATGAGCAGATCCCCGCGAGGTTCGGTGAGCTCGCCGTGGGCGACCAAGCGCCCGATCCGTTCGAGCTCATCCAGTAGGGCCCGGATCTTTCGGGGGGGTGGGAGGTCCTCCTCGTCGAGCGTGGGCGGCAGGCGGACCGTCCGGACGTACAGCCGCTTAGGCTTGGGCCCGGGACGTCCGGGGGTCGCCATCCCACCGCGGACGAGCGGGCCGACTACTTCACTCTCCCGACGCCAACGAACGGGGTTTCCCCGTGGAAGCCCCCATTCTGCGGAGGAGGCGGTCG
>JAKIWD010000158.1 GCA_022750205.1 Thermoplasmata archaeon | reverse complement strand
TTCACTCGATCCGGCCGTCACGTTCACTACGCCCGGGTGGGCCGCCGTCCAGCAGGTGTACCAGAACCTCATCCAGTACAATCAAAGCAGCACGACGAGCTTCGTCGGTGAGCTGGCGAAGAACTTCTCCGAGACGAAGGACGGTCTGCACGTCAACTTCACCCTCTGGGCGAACGAGCACTTCTCCAATGGCGACACCCTCAACGCGTACGTGGTGTGGTACTCGCTCTACCGCGACCTGGTCATGAACCAAGCGTCCTCGTTCATCCTCAGCGAGAACTTCTGGTTCCCCGGCCAGTCGTACTACGCCTCCGACGGCTCGGTGAACTGGAACAACTCCGTCGTGGGTCCGCTGACGACCGACCTGAACACCTGGGACTTCGGCTCCCCGACGGCGCCGGAAGCTCAGTACATGGAGGCGCCCAACCAGTCATTCCAGGTCATCAACCCGACGACGATCGAGATCAATCTGGGTCTCGGTTACCTTGATTCGACGCCGTACACGGTGGCGTACGCCTACGTCCTACCCGAGCTCTCGGCGCCGAACGGCGCGGCGGTAGACCCGAAGGTCGTCGACGCCAATGGCGGGGTCGCCGCCAACTCATCGAACACCTGGATGTCGGATAACATGCTGGGGTCGGGGCCCTTCACCCTCACGTCCTACAGCTTGTCATCGGGATTCACCCTGACGCCGGACCCGAACTACTGGGCGATCTCCGATGCCGCTCAGATGCCGTGGGACAATGAAGTGCAACCGGCCACATCGAGTATCGAGACCCTCTTCCAAAGCACGACCTCCATCGACATCCAGAACCTCCGGGACGGTGCGGCCGCCGCGGTCTCCTTCGCCTACGTCGGGCCTTCGACGGTGACGGAGCTGCAGAACGTCAAGTGCGTCACCGTCGCGCCGCTCCCGACCGTGTTCGGGGCGACGAGCGGCTCATGGTGGATCTACATGAACCAGACCGTCGCTCCGTTCAACAACCTCTCGGTGCGCGAGGCGGTCGTCCACGCCATCGACTACCCGGAGATCATCGCGGATGCGTTCGGCGGGTTCGCCCAGCAGTGGGTGGGGCCGGTGCCCCCGGCCTATCCCGACTACAACCCTTCCGGTCTGGCGAACTACTCGTATGACCTCACCCTCGCCCAAGCTGAGATGGCCACGTCACCTTATCCGAACGGATACGGGCCGACGATCAATTACGAGTACATCAACCTCGGAGATTGGGGAGAGGTGGCGCTCATCCTCAAACAGAACCTCGCCAAGATCGGCCTCACGATCAACCCGGTGCCGATCTCCCTCGACCAACTCTACGTCGAGCAAGGGTACGGCGCCAACGGCCAGTGCGTGACGAACTCCACGCAGGCAGGCGGTCCGTTCTACATGGGCCAGGAGTTCTACACGTCCGACTACATCTCGCCCGACGACTGGACGATGAACGACGCGATCAGCTACGGGAGCGCCAACGCCTGCGAGTCGGGCGTCTCCAACTCGACCCTCGACGGCTGGGTGCTTCAGGCCGCCGGGACGGTGGACGCCACCGCGCGCGCCCAACTGTACTCCAACATCACGCAATTCATGTACAACAATTACACGGACGCGTGGCTGGTGGTGCCGACCAGCTTCGGAGTCTACTCCGATGCCCTGCAGGGATTCTACCAAAACCCCATGGGCAGTGCGATCCCGTACGTGATGGCGTACAACACGTTCCACGGGACGTAGCCACGCGCGCTACGCGGTAGCGGGAGCCGGGGCCACCGGCGCCGCCGCGCGCAAGGTCTCCGGTCGCACGTCGGCGACTTCCTCGGCCCGATGGCACGCCACCAGGTGTCCGCCCCCCTCGCCGAAAGTGCGGAGGAGCGGCTCCTCGACGCGGCAGCGCTCGATGACGAACGGGCAGCGCCCCGCGAACCGGCACCCTGGAGGCGGATGGAGGAGCGTCGGCACCTCGCCCGTCACCTTGTAGATGGTGTGCCGTCGTCCCAGGTCCGCGACGGGGAGGGCGGCCAACAGGGCCTTGGTGTAGGGGTGGACCGGGCGCTCGAGGACCGCCCGCACGTCGCCCACCTCGGCGAGCTTGCCGAGGTACATCACCGCGACGCGGTCGGCGACGTAGCGGACCGCGCCGACGTTGTGCGTGATCAACAGGTAGGCGACGTGTCGGTCGCGCTGGAGCTGGACGAGCCGGTTGAGGATCTGCGCCTGGACGGAGACGTCGAGCGCGCTCGTCGGCTCGTCGAGCACGATCAGTTCGGGCTGGACGCTCAGCGCCCGGGCGACGCCCAGTCGTTGGCGGCCCCCGCCGGAGAACTCGTGCGGGTACTGGTCGACGCAATCGGGCGGGAGTCCGACGGTCGGCAAGAGGGCGGCCACCCGCGCGCGGAGCTCGGACTTCGGTAGTCCTTCCTGCGCGCGGAGCGGCTCGCTGACGATCTCCCAGACGCGCATGCGCGGGTCCAACGATCCCACCGGGTCCTGGAACACGACCTGGATCGATCGGCGCCATCGGCGCAGCGCCGTCCCACTGAGGTGCGTGACGTCCTCGCCGCGGAAGCGGATCGTCCCCGCGGTTGGGTCGGAGAGTCGCGCGATCAACCAACCCAGCGTCGTTTTGCCGGAACCGGACTCACCGATGAGCCCCAGGGTCTCGCCGGGATCGATCGTCAGGGAGACCCCATCGACCGCGTGGATCGCGAGCTTCTCGTCTCGCCGGAAGACCTCGGCGACGGAACGCACGAGCGGGAACCGCTTCTCGAGCCCTTCGGCTTCGACGAGCGCGGTCACGGGAGGTTGGTCACCTCCTCGGCGAAATGGCAGGATGCCTCGTGCCGGGGCGTCGGGGCGTTCTTGGGAACGCGGAGACGGGGCCCCGGGTCGACGTGGCAGATCGGCTTGGCGAGCGCGCAGCGCGGCGCGAACGAGCAACCCGGGGGCAGGCGAGAAAGATTGGGAACCGAGCCCCGGAGCGCCGGCAGGGCCCCCTGATCTTTGTACAGTGTCGGGAACGAATGGAGCAGCGCCTTGGTGTACGGATGGCGCGGGGCCTGGAATAGCTCGGGGATCGGGCCGAACTCGACGAGTTCGCCGGCGTACATCACGCCCAGGTCGTCGACCATCTCGGCCACGACCCCGAGGTCGTGGCTGATGAACAGGATCGAAGTCTTGAGCTCGGTTAACAGTTCCTTCATCAAGGTCAGGACCTGGGCCTGGATCGTCAGGTCGAGCGCGCTCGTCGGCTCGTCGGCGATGAGGAGCGAGGGGCGCCCCGAGAGGGCGATCGCGATCATCACTCGCTGGCGCATCCCTCCGCTCAGCTCGTGGGGATAGAGGTTCAGGATCCGCTCGGGGTCGTTGATCCGCACGAGTCGCAGAAGGTCGGCGACCTCCTTTCTCAGATCCGAGGAGGAGGAGGAAGACAACCACGCCTTCCCCGGCCCCGCGGCGGGGGCTTGGGGCAGGAACCCGTGGGTGAGCATCTCGCCCGAAGTCGGGCCGGGCGGGGTGCCGTCGTACGCATGCCCTTCGTCCCCGTAGCGGAAGATCGCCCCCTTGCCGGCCTCGCGCATCTTGCGGATCCGGATCGCCTCCGCGATCTGGTCG
>JAKIWD010000027.1 GCA_022750205.1 Thermoplasmata archaeon | reverse complement strand
CGCGGCGCGAGCCACGGACGCGACCGCGGTCGCCCGTCTCCTGGCCGCCAAGGGACGTTCGGCCGGTCAGCCGGTTTCCATTGTCGTTTCCTCGACCGAAGAGATCGAACGATGGACCCAATTGGACGCCCCCCGGCGTGCATTCGTCCGGGCCGAGCTTCCCGGACCCGTGACACTTCTCCTCCCGTCCTCCGCCGAAGCCCGCCTTCTCCTGGCCCCGGGGATCGTCAGCGAATCCGGGGTTCTGGGGATCCGCGTCCCCGACCATCCCGTTGCCCGGGAGCTCGCTCGGCGAGTGGGCCCGATCACCGCTACGTCGGCCAACCGGCATGGTGCGCATGCGGCCCGTACGCCGGCGGAGGCGCGTTCCGCCCTGGGGCGCCAGGTTCAGGTGTATCTCGACGGGGAACCTCGTCCCCGCGGCCGCCCCTCTGCCTTGGTGGATCTTACGGGCGCCCGACCGCTTCGGCGAGACAGGCGATGACGGTCGCCCTCCGCTCATGACGCGCTACCCACCCGACCTCGAGAACTGGCGCCGGGCGGCCCGCATCGCGGCCGAGGCCCGGGAACTGGGCGCCCGCAGGGCCGTGCCGGGTGCCTCGATGCGCGAGCTCGCCGACCTCATCGAGGAGTCCATCCGAGCGGCCGGCGCACAGCCGGCGTTCCCGGCGAACCTATCGCGGAACGTCGAGGCCGCCCATTTCACGCCCGCGGTCGGCGATACGCTGACGCTCGCCGAAGGCGACCTGCTCAAGGTCGACGTCGGGGCGCACGTCGACGGGGCCGTGGCGGACACCGCGACGACCGTTGAGGTCGGGGGTGGCCGCCGGTTCGAGAACCTGCGCCTCGCCGCCCGCGAGGGCGTCGAGGCGGGGATCCGCGTGGTCCAGGCAGGGGTCGATGTCAACGAGATCGGTCGCGCCGTGGAGTCGGTCATCCACGCACGCGGCCTCAAGCCGATCCGGGACCTGTGTGGCCATAGCATCGAGCGCTACGTGCTCCACGCCGGAAAGTCGATCCCCAACGTCACCGGGATGAGCCACGAGCGGCTGGAGGAGGGCGAGGTGATCGCCATCGAGCCGTTCGCGACGAACGGTGCCGGCTCGATCGAGAACGGCGAGTTCGGCAACATCCAACGGTTCCGGCGCGACCCGGGGCCGACCGAGCCGGTGCTCCAGGCGCTCTATAGGCGGTTCCAGACGCTTCCTTTCTCGGCACGCTGGGCGACTTCCGACGCCGACACCGCCGCCCTCAAACGCGGCCGGCGCCACCTGCAGAGCTACCCGGTCTTCGTCGAACGCGGCGGGGGCTTCGTGGCCCAGGCCGAGCACACCGTCCTCGTCACCGCCGACGGCGCCGAAGTGTTGACCCGGCTGCCTTAGTTCACCACCCCGTCCCGGCGGCCTTATGGACGGCGAGGGGAGTTGCGATCGTGCGGCATGAGACTCAGCGGGAGGTCGGGGCCCGGCCACGCGGTGCGGGGCGACGCCCGGTACCGAACCCGACGGAGTCTGCAGTTCCGTAAGCGGGTACGGGCCTCGCTTCCGTTCGTGTTCCGGTGGTGCACGGACTACCGCGAGGACGATGACCGGCTCACCGACGACCTCTATCACTACTCGACGCGGATCCTCCTGAGGGAAGCCGACCGCGTCGTCCGGGAGGTGGTGGTACCGGGAAAGGACCGCAACCGCTGCACCGAAGTGGAGATCATCTCCCTGTCGCCGCCGGACCGGTGGACCTTGCGCAAGTTCAGCGTGACCGACGACAAGATCGGGCGCTACCGGCTCGTCCCCGTGGGGCCCCGGCTGACGCGGATCGAGATGCGCTTTGAGGAGCGATGGAAGGTCGGCCGACCCCCCAGCCGGGAACGGTACCGCGCCCTGTTCAATCGAGTGTGGGATCGGTACGTGACGAGGATGGAGCAGGAGTTCCGCGGTCGAGACGGACCGGGTCGTGCGCCCTGCACGGAGACGGGCGGACTCACGCGGCCGGACGCGCGTAGGCGGCCCGGGCGATACGGGCCCCCTCGACCATGTTGAGCAGCTTCTGCTCGGCGATGGCGAGCGAACGGGTCCGCAGGCCGCAGTCCGGGTTGACCCAGATGCGCGAGGGGTCGCCGAGGATCTTGGCCGCCCGCTCGATGCGCTCGGCGACCTTCGCGGTGGTCTCGATCGCGTCGCGGTGCACGTCCAGCACACCGAGACCGATCTGGCGGGTGTCGCCGTACTCCTTGAACAGCTTGAGGACCTCGTAGCCGTCGTGCCCTTCGGTGTCGCGGTTGGCGAACTCCCAGGCCCACTGCGAGCAGCGTTTGGCCTCGAGGATCGCCGGGAACAGGTCCCGGTACTTCGAAAAGCAGATGTGCATGGTGAACTCGGCGTCGAGCCCCTCGGTCGCGGCATTGAACCCCTCGGCGACCAGGTCGGCCTCGTCCGGGTGGGTCCCGGCGGCCGGCTCGTCGATCTGGATCACGCGGCAGCCGCGCTCGATCAACGCCTGGAGCGTCGGCCGGACCGCGCGCCGGGCGACCTCGACGACGAACTCTCGTTGGGCGCTGCGGCGGGTCGCTCGACCCTTCCAGCCGGGCTGGCGCCCGAGGTAGTACTCGTTGTACGACCAGTCGGCGAGCGTGTACGGGCCGGTGACCGGCAGCTTGGGCTCGGCCTTGGCGTGGGCCTTGACGAAGTCGAACTCCTCGAGATGGTACGGCCGTTCGAGCTGGATCTCGCCGGTGACGGCGGCCTTGAGGTAGTACTTGTTGTCGAAAGACCGGACGTGGCCGAGGAAGCGGAACCCGCGCATCTGCCGGATCGGGTACTCGTACATCTCGATGCGGCGGGCCTCGCCGTCGTAGACCCGGTCGAGCCCGGCGTGCTCGAACAATCGCAACGCGAAGAGGGCGCCGAGGTCCCGCACCGCGTCCGTCCCGAGGCCCCGGGACCGGCCGGCGAGCAACTTCGTGACCGTCGGGTCCGCGGGATCGGCGAAGTTCAGCCGGGCGTTCCATTGGCCGAAGTCCGCGACGGCGGGCGCGTCGAGCGGTTCGCCGCGTTGTCCCAGGAGTTGCCAGCGGGGCTTGGCGAGGCTCCCGATCTCCTGCGTCGGGAACAACGGATGGTTCACAGTCCGGCCTCCCGGGCGAGCGCCTGGCGCGCCGCGGGCAGGAGGTGGAGCTTGCGCGCGGCCGGCTCCGTGGGCAACAGGTCGAGCGGCGCCCCTGGCCCGAGCCACAGCGCGCTCGGATGGACCCGGTCGATGACGGTGCGGGCGATGCGCGCGACCTCTTCGGGTTCTTCGATCAGGGTCGTGCGCGGGTCGATCACCCCGAGCCCGAGGCCCTGGCGCTGGGGGAACGGCTTGAGCGTCTCGGGGTCCGTCTCGGAGAGATCGACCCCAAGGGTGCCGACCGGCAGACGTCCCAGGAGCGGCTGGGCCGGGGCGGCGTCGCCGAAGAACGTCCAGACCATGGTGTGCGCCTTACCCGCGGCCTCGGCGATCCCCTGATAGGCGGCCACGACGGCCTCGGCCCGAGCGCCTTGGGGTGTATCGACGACGAGGGACGGCTCTTGGAACTGGAAGTGAGCGTAGCCGAGCCCCCGCAGTTCCTTGACCTCCTGGGCGAGCAGCCGTCCGATCCGGTGGATGAGACCCTCGGTGGTCTCCCCCGAGCGGTTGTCGAGGAGGCTGGTGAAGGTGTACGGACCCGGCAGCACGACCTTGGCGCGGTCGATCGCGCGCTGTCGCGGGGTCGGGGGCAACCGCTCGGCCAGGGCCCCGGCGACGCGCTCCGGCGGGGCGTGGAGGATCGGCTGGCGGTAGAACGTGTTCGTCTCGAACCAGCGTGTGACCGGCCCGACGGTGCTGCCGCTCCAGGTCTCGGCGAACGGGCGGAACAGGTCGGCCCACCGGAGAAAACCGCCGGTGACGGTGTCGAGCTCCAACCGCTCCTCCAGGCGGACGACCTCCCCCTCGGCCGCGCGGAACAGCTCCTCGACCGCCTCGGGCGTGGTGCGGCCCCGGTCCAGGTCGCGGGTGGCGGCGACGAGCGCCTCGGACCGGGGGTAGGGACCGGTCAGCGACGTCTTGACGTCCATCGGGGCCGCGGGACCCGGCCGAGCGCTTTAACCATGTCGCCGGCCGGCGGCGGTGCGGCCCGGTCAACCGGGTTGCATCGGGGGAAAACGACCGCTCCGACCAGTTAGAACGCGGCGAGATTCTCGTGGACGATCTGGTCGAAATCCGACGGTTTGGGCGGCCATCCTTCGGTCATGTACCGGACGAAGGCGTCGAGCGATCCTTGCCCGAGGGCCTCGTTCGTCGCGCGCTCGAACCCGATGGAGGAGGCGTAGCGGTCGGGCAGCGCGTGGTGGGCGCCGTAGTGGGCCGGCAGCACCTCGGTCTCGTCCGGCAGGCACAGTAACTTTTCGGTCAGGCTCCCCCAGAGCAACTCCGGACTGCCGTCGCCCAGATCAGTGCGCCCGCACGAGCCCAAGAGCAGCGTGTCGCCGGTGAGGACCTTGTCGCGGACGCGGAGCGAAAGATGATCACGGGTGTGCCCGGGCGTCTCCAGGACCTCGATCGCGGTGCCCCCGAACTCGACCTGGTCCCCTTCGGCGAGAGGCCGATGCGGGTACGCGGCCGGCGAACGGCGGCTGACGTAGATCGGGGCGTCGGTCCGCTGGTGGAGCGCGGCGTGCCCGGCCAGGTGATCGGCGTGGGTGTGGGTCTCCAGGATCGCCGTGAGGTGCCAGGGTTCGGTCTTGAGCAGGGCGAGGTACGGGGTGACGTCGTGACCCGGGTCGATCAGCACCGCCTCGTGGCTCGTCGGGTCCCCGAGGAAATAGGCCAGGCAACCGGTCTCGGCTCGCGGAAGCTGCCGCAGCTCGAATGCCCCGTCGGCGAGGCCGGCGGGATAGCGGGGGATCGTCGGATCGATCAGGCGAGCGTATTCGTCCAACCCGCCCTCGAGCGCGGCGGCATCGCGTCCGGCCACACCGAGGAGCTGGGCGGCCTGCCGGGCCTTGGCCCCGAACTGGTCGTAGGCGACGACCGGGTGATTGGCCGGCACCTCCGCCAATCGACGGGGAAGTTCCGGTAGCGGGATCCAACGGTCGACGGGAAAGCGCGCGACCGCCCGCTCGGCCGCCGGGCGCACGTCCAGGAGCGTGAGGGGGGTGGTTCCCGCCAAGGCATTTCGGAGGTCGAAGACTGAGATCAGTGGAACGGCACCGAACCGCTGCGGGCGCGGGTACGGATGGGGTGGATCGCGTGCACCGGCCGCCATCGGCCCGAGATGCCGGCGACGGCCTATGTAGGCGTCGCCCGGCGTGCGATCGGCCAGAACCCAGCGGGAGCGGCACTTTGAGAAGCTCCCCCCGGGAAAGAACTTAAGGGATACCGCCGATGATTCGCCTTCCCATGGTGCAGGCCGCCCCGTCGCCGGTGGACCGGCCCAAGCGACGCGAGCACGGCGCGCCGCCTCCGGTGGAGGCGGACGAGGCCAAGCACACCGAAGAGCTCGGCGAGCGGTCGGTGGCGCTGGCGCGCCACTTCCAAGGAAAGATCGAGACCGTGCCGAAGGTCCCGGTCCGGAGTCTCGCGGATTTCGGCCTGTGGTACACACCGGGGATCGCCGCGGTCTCCCACGCGATCGCCGCGGACCCCGATTCCGCCTTCGAGCTGACCGGTCGCGGCAACACGATCGCGATCGTGACGGACGGCAGCCGCATCCTCGGCTTGGGGGATCTCGGCCCTGCGGCCGCGATGCCCGTCATGGAGGGTAAGGCGCTCCTGTTCAAGTTCCTCGGCGGGGTCGACGCGATCCCGATCCCCCTCGCCGTGCGCACGCGCGAGGAGATGGTCGAAACGGTCCAGCGGCTCGCACCCGCGTTCGGGGCGATCAACCTCGAGGACATCGCCTCCCCCAAGTGCTTCTACATCCTGGACGAACTGCAAAAGACGCTCCCGATCCCCGTCTGGCACGACGATCAGTTGGGCACGGCCGCCTCCACGGTCGCCGGGCTGATCAACGCGCTCAAGCTGACCGGTCGATCGATCAAGACCGCCCGCACCGTGCTCCTGGGCGCCGGCGCGGCGAACGTCACGACGGCCCGCCTGCTGAAGGCCCTCGGCCACGACATGCACCGGGTGACGGTCGTCGACCAGAAGGGGATCCTGACCGCCGAGCGCAACGACCTCGACGAGCTGATGCTGCACAACCCGTGGAAGTACCACCTCGCCCTCGACACGGACGGGGGCGGCCGCCGCGGCGGCATCCCCGAGGCCCTCGCCGAAGCGGACGTGCTGCTGGCGGCGTCGACGCCCGGACCGGGGACGGTGCGCCCGGAGTGGGTCCATGCGATGGCCAAGGAGTCGATCGTCTTCGCCCTCGCCAACCCGGTGCCGGAGATCTGGCCATCGGCGGCCCACGAGGCCGGTGCGGCGATCGTGGCGACCGGCCGCAGTGACTTTCCCAACCAGGTGAACAATTCGTTGATCTTCCCCCCGGTGTTCCGCGGGATCCTGGACGCCCGGGCCCGCTCGATCAACGACGAGGTCGTGCTCGCCGCCGCCCACGAGCTGGCCGCCCGGGCGGCCGACCAGGGCCTGACCGCCGACCACCTGCTCCCGACGATGGCCGAGTCAGAGGTCTTCCCGCACGTCGCCGCGGCCGTCGCGTCGAAGGCGGTCGCCCTGGGCACCGCCCGCCACCGGCTGAGCCATGCCGAGTTCCTTGCGCGCGCCCAGCAACGGATGCGACGGGGCACCGAGCTGGTCGACGCGCTGACCAAGGCCGGACTCATTCCGCCGATGCCCGACCCGCCGCACCCCCCCGAACGGAGTCAACGATGAGCGAGAATCCCACCGCACCGGAGTCGTCCCGGCCGAACGCGAGCGTCCCGATCCACCTGCGGGCGGCGACGGAGGCCGACATCCCGGCGCTCGTGCCGCTGCTCGTGCGCTTAAAGCGCCTGAACGAGGAGTTCGACCCGCTCCTGAAGGTCCGGGCCGACGTCGAAGAGCGCGCGGCCCAGGTCCTGCGGGCCGATCTCGGCAATCCCAACAGCGTGGTCCTCGCCGCCGAAGGCGTCGGCGCCGACAAGGATCGGGTCATCGGCGTCGTGCGCGCGCAGGTCCGGGAGCGGCTGTTCTACGCGCCCGAGCAGGAGGGCGTCATCCTCGACATCTACCTCCTGCCCCTCTATCGGCGCCACGGGGTCGGCGAGTTCCTGCTGAGGGAAACCACGGCCCGGCTCAAGGAAAAGGGCGCCGGCGTCGTCACCGCCGAGTTCCCCACCCAGAACGAGATCGCCGTCCGGTTCTACGCGAAACGGGGTTTCCGGCCCATCACCTCGCTCCACGCGAAGTCGGTGTGAGCGCCCCGGGCCCGAACTCTAAAGAGCCCCGAGTCGCTCGAACGTCCATGCCGAACCCCCCGGCGGGCTCGACCCCGGCCACGGCGGCGCCGAAGTTCCTGCGGCGTGGCAAGGTCAAGGAGGTCTACGCTCTTTCCCCGACCGAACTCGAGTTCCGGTTCACGAACGACATCTCCGTCTTCGACAAGCACATCCCGAGCGAGATCCCGTTCAAGGGCGAGACGCTCACCTCGACCGCCACGCACTGGTTCGAGCTGTGCGGACGCCTGGGGATCCCCCACCACTTTCTCGGCCGCTCCGGGCCTACCTCGATGCGCGTGCGACGCGTCGAGGTCGTGCCCCAGCCCCGCACGCTCGGCCCCCACCCGAAGAACTACCTGGTCCCCCTCGAGGTGATCGTGCGGTACTACGTCGCCGGCTCCCTGCTCGACCGGGTCAAGGCCGGCAAGGTGAGCCCCGAATCCCTCGGCTTCCCCTCCGGGAAGGCCGTGGCCTACGGCGACCAGCTGCCCCAGCCGATGTTCGAGGTCACGACCAAGCTCGAGCCGATCGACCGCCTGCTCACGGAGGCCGATGCGCTCGAGCTCTCCGCGCTCGACCGGCGCCAGTTCGATTCGCTCAAGGAGATGTCGCTGAAGATCGACGCGGCGATGCACCAGGAGATCGAACCGCGGGGCATGATCCACGTCGACGGGAAGAAGGAGTACGCGATCGACCCGAACGGCCAGCTGATGGTCGTCGACACCTTCGGCACCGCCGACGAGGACCGGTTCTGGGACCGGGACGCTTTCGCGCGCGGCCGACCCGTGGAGTTCTCCAAGGAGTTCGTCCGCCAGCACTACCGGAGCATCGGGTACTACGACGCGCTGACGAAGGCGCGCGAATCGAACCAGCCCGAACCGCCGATCCCGCCGCTGCCTCCCCTCGTCATCGACGAAGTGAGCCGCCTGTACACTACGGTATTCCAGCGGCTCACCGGGCGACCGTTCGCCCCGGGTGCCGGGGACAAGTAGATCGGATTTATCACCGTCAACGCCGGGAGGCGGTTGGGCCCTAGTCCGCTTGGGGCGTGCATGCCAGAGATCCGCCGGGCTCCGGAGCGTCCCCCGTAGGACCGCGCCGGGAGAACTCTCCGGGTGTTGCACGTACGGGGTCGGCGGTCGCTCCGCGGTCATCGTTTGTTATACCGGGCTCGGGCGGGGGTGCCGCGGGCGTCGGCTCCTGAGGGTCCATATCGATGCTGTCGCCCCTATTGCCACGCCTGCGGCGATACCTAGCCCCAGTGGGGTCAGCCAGGGAATTCCGGAACCGTTCGAGGGGCTGGCCCCGGAGGCCTCGGCCGAAGGAGAGAATCGAACGGATACCAAGCTCGGGCTTCCGGCAACGTTGACGATCCCTGATGTCAGGTTGGAGACGTATCCTTGGGCTGGCTCGACGGTAAAGGCGTAGCTCCCGTTGGGCAAGAAAGTGGACGCGATGTCGCCCTCCGCGAGCACGGACTGGTTGCCAATCCGAACCCCCCAGGGGATTCCGGCAGGGAGTCCGGTTTCCTCGAAGCAGACCGAGTACGAAAGGCCTGAAGCGGGAATGAAACTCAGGGCAATGTTGGTCCCATGCCCAGCCACGTCAAAGGTCCCGTTCGGGGGGGTGGCCACAAACCCGGTGATCGGAGTAACTTGGAAGTTGTACGATCCGTTCTCGAGTAGTAAGTTCAGCGATGGGCTGTTCGACGCCTCTAACCCGCCGTTCACGGCGACCGTCCAAACAGTCCCCTCCGCGAGCCCGGACTCGTCGAACACGACAGAGTAGGGCGGACGCTGTACGCCCGGCACGAACGGGCCGGTGAAATTGATGGCTTGGGACACGTCGGAGTCGGCGATGGTGATCGTGCCAGACGCGGGAGAGGCGCGGAAGTCATAGAGCGTCCCGAGGACGAAGTCGTAGGTTCCATCCGGGAGGAGAATTGCGATCGCGCTCCCGGCGGGGGCGGCGTACCCGGCTCCATCGATGAAGAGCGTCCAAGTCAGGTTGGAGAGGAGGCCGGTTTCCGTGAAGTTGAGCCAGAATTTTACCGGTAGGGAGGGCACGAACGTGATGACCACCTGAGCCGCCGTGCCGTTGACGGCCACCGCGCCGGCGGGAGGGACGGGTCGGTACAACGGGAGCGCGTCGATCGAGTAGTTGTGCAGCCCCGAGGCGGCTTCGAACTCAATCGTCTGATTCGCCGACGAGGTGGGCAGGCCGTCGAGGGAGGCCGTCCAAGTCGTGCCGGCGGGTAGCCCGTATTCGACCATCCGGACAGGGAAAGTGGGGAGGAGGGGACGGGAGGAGATGACGGAGATCGTCCCGGAACCGAGGTTAGCGACGAAAAGGGTCCCCGTGCTCGGGTCGAATGCCAGGGAGTCCGGGAGCTGCCCGACGCTCAGGTTCGAAGGGCGGAGCAGCCCACTCGCTGGGGCGAACCCGACCTGGCCGCTCTCTTCGCAGGCCACATAGTAGGCTCCGCCGCCGAAGGCGGAGTCGACCGGATCGGCGCACCAACGCGCTCCCGGAGTGGCAGTTGCGGCGGACGTGTTGACGATCCAACTCGTTCCGTTGACGGAGTCGAACACCACGGCGGTATGGTTGGCCGCGTCGACGGTCAACGGACCGGGTGTCCCCCCCAGTGAAAGTTCCGGGCTACCGGCGAACGTGGTTCCATTGAACCACGCGACTCCGGCCTCGGGCCACGACCAGTTCCGGCCGGTGACCATGACCTCGCCCCGACTCGCGTCATAGGCCGAACTCGAGGGGCGCCAGAAGGGGCTAATCGAAAGACGGAGCGTCGTCCCGTCGAACCGCGATAGGTTCGCGTACACCGTGCCGGGCGCGATAAGTGCGCTCCCGATGGGGTCGTACACTACGTTCGCCGGAGCGAGGTAGCCGCTGTCACCGGCATCGCAGCAGTCGATCCCTCCGACCCAGAAGTACGTGTACCAGGTGAGGTTGCTGGCGTAGAGGATGGATTCGCCGAAGTCCCCGAGGATCACCAATCGGTCCTGAATAGGGTCGAACGCGAGCATGGACGGTGGCCAACGGAGGGTGAACTCTTCGAGGATCTTCCAGCTCTGGAGGTCGATGACCGTCAGGTTTCCGGTCCCGGCGTCGAAACTGAACAGGCGGTGGTCGGTGGGATCGGCGACGAGCGACACTGGTGCGGCCCCCAGCGGGATGACGGCGGTCGCGTTGAGGGTCGTGCGGTTGAGCACCCAGATTGAATTGTCACCGCGGGAGTAATCCTCGAACGCGCCATTGGCCAGAAAGACCTGATTGTTGCTCGCGACGGCGATGCCGGTGATGGCTCCAAGTTCCATGGAATTTCTCGAAACGATGGTGGGGTCGACCGTCGCATTCGGGTTGGGCGAACCGAGCGTCGCGTTCAGGACTGCGATCGTGCCACCGACGCCGGTGACGATGATGTCCCCGGTGGTTGGATCGAGCGTGAGGGAATTGGGCGAAACGACCCCGTTGTAGTAGTTCGGAGCATCACAGTAGGGGAAGTAGCTGCACGAGTAAGACGTTAGATTCTGTTCCGGCCAGGCAGTGACGTTGGAGCGCCCGGTGTCGGTCACGTACACCATCGAGTTCAACGGATCCACCAGGATTGACGACGGTTCTTCCCACCAACCGAACTGGCCGGCCACCGATTCGTTGGTCGTGTTCACGACGTAGTCGTTCTGCGAGCCCCAGTTGACGATCAACTGGTGGGAGAGCGGAGAGATCGCCATCGCCACCACGGGGGTTCCGCCGCCACCGGTCTCGGGATGGGTGATGTTGGTGATCCATGCGCCTGTGGACGCGTTCAGAACCGTAATGTTCGGCTGATCAAGACTCCCCACGTAGAGCCGGTTCGACTCGTTGTCGAACGCGAGGGAAGAAGGTCCCGCGTCGACGGAGAAGTTGGCGACCACTATCGCCGAGGAAGTGTCAACTTCGGTGACCGCTTCGGCGGTCGCCCCGGCCACGAACAGTCGATCGGCGGGCGCGTCGAGCGCGAGGACGGTCGGAGCCTCGCCAACAGAGACCCATCCGGTGACGGCATCCGTCAGCGAGTCGATCACGGCGACATTGTCAGTGCCGGCGCATGCGACGAACACTTGGCCGGTGTCAGGGTCCGCGAGAATCGCAACGGGGTTCCACCCATCGGCCCTGACGACGTTGCAGGCCTCCGTGGTGTTCGCCTCCAGGTCGATAGTGGCCACCACCGCTGTCGGGCAAGATGCCGAAGCTCCGCGGCCGACGGCGGCCGGCGCGGCCCCGTGCGGAGAGTGGACCTCTATCGCCGCCTTCGACGGAGCCGGCGCGTGGGCGACGGCGATCGTCGGGGCGCTCGCCCAACCGGGCAACAGCAGAACTCCGACGAACAACGCGAACACGAGGGGTTGGAGACCCCTCCCCACAGGCCGGGGAGGGCGCGCGCACCGGTGGTCCGGGACTGGCTGCCGGGGCACACGGCGGGGTGCGTACAAATTGACGATGGGCCGAGTCCGATTCAATCCCAAGAACCGGGAGCGCCGGGAGAATTCGGGCGCCGCTCTTTGCGTCCTGGGGCAGTCATCGGGCGCGGCGCCCCGATCCATGGAAGACAATGCTGACTCCATTCGCTCTCCGGAGCCACTCAAGCGAGTGGAGCCCTCGCCGTTAACCTTGCCGCCCCATGCCGGAGCGAACGCTTCAGAGTGAGACCGATTCTCCACCCCGAAACCCTGGCCAATGAGGGGCACCATCCACCGTTTCTCGACCCCCGCCCAACCCTCTTTAAGGGTGCTCTCCGTCCTGAGGACGTGGCACAAAAGACGGCGGCCCGCCCCGCATCCGACGATGACGACGCCCCCCCTGCTCCCCCCAAACCCCAGGTCAACCTCGAGGACCTGAGCGGCGTCGGCGAGACGACCGCGGACAAGCTCCGGGAAGCCGGTTTCACCGACCTGATGGAGCTCGCCGTCGCCTCGCCGGGCGACGTGGCCGAGGCCGCCGAGATCGGCACGACGCTCGCGCTGAAGATCATCAACGAGGCCCGCCGCGCCGCCGATGTCGGCAGCTTCGAGCTAGGAACGACGTTGCTGGAGCGCCGCAAGAAGCTCGGACGGATCTCGACCAATGCCAAATCGCTTGACGAGCTCCTCGGCGGCGGGATCGAGACCCAGGCGATTACCGAGTTCGCCGGCGAGTTCGGGACCGGCAAGACCCAGATCGCCCACCAGGTCGCCGTCAACATCCAGCTCCCCGCCGACCAGGGCGGGCTTGGCGCCGAAACCGTCTACATCGATACGGAGAGCACGTTCCGGCCCGAGCGGATCGTGGACATGGCCAAGGCCGCCGGCATCCCGCCGGAGGACGCCCTCTCCCACATACACGTCGCGCGCGCGTTCAACTCCAACCACCAGATGCTCCTCGTCACCAAGGCGCAGGAGCTCGCCCGCGAGCGTCCGATCCGCCTGCTCATCGTCGACTCGCTCACCGCCCATTTCCGCAGTGAGTATCCCGGACGGGGCGAGCTCGCCCCGCGCCAGCAATTGCTGAACAAGCACCTGCACGAGCTCCTCAAGTTCGCCGACACGTACAACGCCGCGATCGTCGTGACCAACCAGGTCTCGGCCCGGCCCGACATCCTGTTCGGCGACCCGACGCGCCCGATCGGCGGCAACATCGTCGCCCACGCGGCGACGTACCGGGTCTACCTGCGCAAGAGCAAGCCGCCCAAGCGCATCGCCCGGCTGATCGACTCGCCGAACCTGCCCGAGGGCGAGGCGGTCTTCGCGCTCACGACGGACGGGATCCGCGAATAGGCGCAGCGACGCGCCGCAGGGCCGTCGCCTTCACGTAGAGCCACACCAGCGCCCCCCGGGTCAGTCGCAGCTGGCGGAGGGCCTCACCGGTGATGGCCACCCGGAGATGAAGCGCGCCGGCACGAACCACGAGCGTCGACCCCGCGCCGCCCGTGCGTGCCCGCTCCACCTTCGCCGGCAGCACGTTGCGGGCGCTCGAGGGAAACTGCCCGCGCGCGACGAGGATCGACTCCGGGTCAAGGAGCAATGTAACCGGTTCTCCCTCGACGGCGTCGAAGGCGACCCTCAGTCGCGCTCCCCCGGCGAGGGCGACCTCGGGCGCGGGGAGCCGGTGGTAGATCCCCCGGACGAGATTGGAGCGCGACGGCGGAGCGACCGGGCGCGCATCTAAGAGCTCGACCGAGTCGAATCCCTGGCGGACGATCCGGTCCCCGAGCGTCGTCAAGCGCGTCGCGCCGTGATCGCGACCGCCCCGGACGCTAGCGACGACGGGACCGCCGAACGCGCGTTGGAGCCGGGCGAGACGATACGTGGCGCGATCGCGGGATATCCCCACGGTGCGGCTCGCGGCGACGACCGACCGCTCCCGGGCGAGCGCGCGGAGGAGGGCGACGTCGGTGTCGGTGACGATCCTCGGGCGCATCTTCACGACCCGGCGGCCGACCGCGGCGGCGAACCCAACGGCTGGATCGTCTCGGGGTCGATCCGGAACCGGAGCCGATCCCCGAGCCCCGGCAGCGGCGGCGCCACCGGCGGGGGCACCCGGAGCGTGACCAATAGGTCGTCGGCGACGACCTCGATCGCGAGCCCGTGGGGGCTGGGCCGGGCGCTGCGCACCGTTCCATCCCATACCGGGGGCGCGGTCGTGCTGTTCGCCGGTGCCGGGCACGCGAACGCCAGCCCTTCGGGTCCCGCCCGCTCGCGCAACCAGGCACGTAAGCCGTCGGGGAGACCTCTGGCCAGCGTGGGCGGATCGAACACGTTGTCGAAGCCGACGAAGCGAGCGGCGAACGCGTTGGCCGGGGCGCGCAGCAGGGTGGCGGCGTCGCACTGCTCCTGGACCCGGCCGTGCTGGAGGACGACGAACGAGTCCGCGACGGAGAAGGCGAGGGTGGGATCGTGCGTGACGAACACCATCGGGACCCGCTCGACCTCGCGCAGGTCGTGCAGCACGACGCCGAGCTCGTGCCGGGCGAGGACGTCGAGGCCCTGCCAGGGCTCGTCCCAGACGATGAGCTGCGGCTCGGCGGCCAGCGCGCGGGCGAGCGCCACGCGCTGTTGCTCCCCGCCACTCAACCGGGACGGGTAGCGGTGGGCGAGGGGCTCGAGGTTGAACTGACGGAGAAGCTGGGCGGTGCGTGGATCGGCGTCGGGACGTGCCCTCAGCTCCAGCGGGTAGCGGACGTTGCCGGCCACGGTGCGGTGGGGGAGCAGGCCGAGTCCCTGGGGCACGTAGCCGAGGGACCGCTCTTCCGGCAGCCAGTCGGAGATCTCGACCCCGTCGCGCAGGATGCGGCCCCGACGCATCCGCAGGAAGCCGGCGAGCGTGCGCAGGAAGGTGGTCTTGCCAGCGCCCGAGGTGCCGAGGATCGCCACGGCGTTCCCGGGGGCCAGCGTGAGGTTCACCGGGCCCAGGTGGAAGTGGTCGAGGTCGGTCTCGAGATCCTCGACGACCCATCGCGAGGTCATGGGGCCAGCTCTCCCCGCCGCCACGGGACCCATCCGGTGCGCTCGCCGATCCGAACGAGGATAAACAGCGCGAACGCGATGAGGAGGAACAGCGAGCTGACGGCGGCCGCGTCGGCGAGGTTGCCGTTCTGGAACAGGTTGTAGATGTACACCGAGATCGTGGACGTCACGGGGCCGTTGTACGCGCCGCCCGGATAGACCGCGTACGCGAGCACGAGGAGTCCTCCGATCTCGCTCACGGCCCGGGCCCAGGAGAGGAGCAGGCCCGCGACGATCCCGCGCAAGGCGAGCGGAAAGGTGACGGTGAGGAACGCCGTCGCGCCGCCCGCGCCGAGGGATCGGGCCGCCTCGATCACCCGTTCGTCGACGGCGCGAAACGACAGTTCGCTCGCGAGGACGGTATATGGGGCGCTGACGAACACCATCACGAGGACGACGCCCCAGATCGTGTCGTAGATCGGCAGGCCGATCGCCTGCGTGAACCGGTAGAGCGGGGTGCCCGGGATCACGAGGAAGAACAGCCCCAGTCCAACGAGGAGGTGGGGGACGACGACCGGGAGCGCGACGACCGATTCGACGATCGCGCGTCCCCGGAACGGGTGCCGCGCGAGCAGGTAGCCGAGCGGGATGCCGAACAGGACCGCGGCGAGGACCGCGATGCCCGAGGAGAAGAAGGTCAGCCAGAGGGCCTCGCGCACCTCGACGCTGCTCGCCGCCGAGAAGAGGGCGGCGATGGGCGCGTAGGTGAACAGGGCAACGATCGGGACGATGAACAGGAGCAGCAGCGAGCCGCTGAGGACCAGTTGCAACGCGAGCCAAAGGGGGCCCGTCCGCCACCGCCGGGCGGGCAACGGGGAAGGACGCCCCTCGGCCCCCGGGCTCATGTCAGGAACGGGGCGGCCCAGGCAGGTAAGGCTGTCACGTCCGGCGCCAGCTCCGAGGGGACGGCGCTCTGCTTGTCCGTCCAGCCTGGAAAGACCGGCGTGAACGCGCCGCCGGCCGAGAGGATCGCGGCCCCCTGTGGGGAGAGGAGCAGGTGGACGAACGCCGCGCCGAGCGCGGGGTTGGGCGCGTTGAGGGGGATCGTCACCGCGAACAGGATCGGGGCCGCGGCGACCTTAATGAAGGCGCCGGTGGACGATTGGATCGTCGTCGAGAACTTCGCGTAGTCCGCGAGCGCGGTCGAGTTGTTGGCGGCCAGCCCGACGATCGGGTCGAACGAGACGAAGTGGAGGTGGTTGACCACCGCGTAGGATTGGTAGGTGATCAAGGCCGAGACGACGCCGGTGTTGAGCAGCGTGGCCGCCATCGATTCGTGCTCGACGATCGTGGTCGCGGAGCTCGGCACGGCCGGGCTCGACGTTCCTCCCGAGTAGAACGTGTTGTAGAACATGCTCGCGCTCCCATTGTAGAGCAGGCCCTGCAGCATGAGGCTGAAGATCTCATTGTAGCCGTTGGGGTCGGTCGACGCGTTCCAGACCGCCATCGGAGCGTTGCCATGGGTCGTCACGTCCGTGACGAGCTTCTCGGCCCAGTTCGAGGTGGTGATCCCGGAGAACGCCGGCAGGGCCGGGTTATACGCCAGGACCTCGGGCGTGCTCCCGAACACGATCTCATAGCCGGCGTACGTCGGCTCGAGCAGCTGCGGGATGAGTCGGTAGTCCGCCACCGCGGCGACATCGGCCTTGGAGCCCAGCGACGTGATCGCCGTGGTGATGTCCAACGATCCTTCGTACGTCTGGGCGGCGGCCGGAGCGGTGATCCCCGGCGTCTCGTTGGCGAGCTCGCTCGCCAGCTGGGGGAACAGGGTGTTGAGGGTCCCGGCGCCGAGCACGCTGAGCGTCGAGTTCGCCACGGCGGTGGGATTGTTCGCCGGTGAGGTCTTGTACTCGTATCCGGCGGCGAACCCGGCCCCGGCGCACGCGGCGGCGACGAGGATCACGACGACCGCAATGACTGCGTTGGACGCCATCGATGTGTGCACTTCACACATCGCTTAACCGTTGCGTCGGGCTAGGGCGGCGTTGTCCCTCGACGCGTGGCCGGGGCGGTGCGGAACCACACGTGGCCGATCACGTCAACGACCGGCACCGGCCCAAAGCGGCGGCTGTCGCGCGCGCCCTCGGCGCGATCGGAGAGCACGAAGATGCACCGGGGTGGGACGCGGGTGGGATCGCCGGGGACGACCACGCCCGGCACGATCTCCCCCGGACCGGCGGCGACCCGTTTGATCAGCCAGCGTCGTTGGTCCTCGGGGTCGCGCAGCACGACGACCTCCCCGTCGTACGGTGTGCGGCGGCGGTACTCCGCGCGATCCACGAGCAGTCGATCGCCCGGTAGGAACGCTGGCCGCATGCTGTCGTCGCGCACGACGACCCGGACGCTTCGCAACCGCCGCCCTAACGGCGCCGTGTCAAGGACAGAATTCTTCGCCGTGCGCTTCGCTGCCGGCAACTTTAAACCCGCCCCGGGGCATGCGCGGCCATGCTATCTTCCGAGTGGTGGAGCCAGGCCGGCCGACGTGTTCTGGACGCCGTCGCCCCTCCCCGACCGGTTTTCGCCCACTGCGACATCCCGTGCGGGATCTACGATCCCCACGAGGCGCAGATCTCCGCGCTGACCGTGCTCCGCATGACCCAGCTGATCGCCGAGCTCCCCAAGGCCGGGGGGTCGGCCAAGCCCGAGGAGCTCGAGGCGGCGGGGGCCAAGCTCGCCCGGTACATGGTCGTCAAGGAGCAGCACGCCGAGCGGGTCAAGAGCGAGATGCGCGTGATCTGGGCGGACTACTTCACCCCGGACCACCTCAAGGCCCATCCGACGCTCCACGAATCCGTCTTCAAGCTGATGAAGGCCGCCTCGAAGGCGCGTCAGGGAACCTCCGTCGCCGACGCGCAGGAGCTGCTGAACCAGGTCCAGGCCGTCGCGGAGATCTTCTGGCAGACGAAGGGCGCCAAGACCCACCGGCTCCCCTCGATGCAGAAATCCGGCGGCGAGATCGTCTACCCGGCTCCGGCGTAGGCCGGCCCCCCCTCCGTCGGCCGCGCGGGTCGCGGCGGCCGACGGGGAATCTATTACCCCGTCGGTGGTCGGACCGAGCCGATGACGGAAGCGCTCCCGATCGACGGGGAGTCGCTGAGCCTGGACCAGTTCTTGGCCGTGACCCGTCACGGGTGCCCGGTCTCGCTCGCCCCCGAGGCCCGGGAGCGGGTCGCGGCGAGCCGACGGATCGTCGAACGGGCCGTCGCCGCCGGACGCCCGATATACGGGGTCACCACCGGGTTCGGGAGCCTGTCGGAAACGACGATACGGCCCGACCAGGCCCGGGAACTCCAGCTGTCGCTGATCCGCAGCCATGCGAGTGGTGCCGGAAAACCCCTCGCCCCGGACCTCGTCCGAGGGCTGCTGCTCCTTCGGCTCAATTCCCTCGCCCGGGGTCACTCCGGAGTACGACCCGAGCTGTTGGAGCGGTTGATCGATTTCCTCAATCTCCAGCTCGTCCCGTTCGTCCCGGAACAGGGTTCCGTGGGAGCCTCCGGCGACCTCGCTCCCCTCGCTCACCTGGGTCTTACTCTGGTGGGTGAGGGATCCTTCCTCGGGGATCGGGGCGAGCGGCGGGAAGCATCGGCCGTCCTCACGCAACACGGGGTGGGCCCGTTCGCCTTCGCGGAGAAGGAAGGCGTCGCGCTCGTCAACGGGACGTCGCTGATGGCGTCGTACCTCGGGCACTCCGTGGCCGACGCACGCGACCTACTCGCGGCCGCCGAGGTCGCCGCAGCGCTCTCCTTCGACGCCCTCCAGGGGGAGACCGACGCGCTGGACGATCGTCTGGGCGAGCTGAAGGGAATGCCCGAACAGCGCGCCGAAGCGCTGACGTTGCGGCGGCTGCTCGCCGGCAGCACCTCGAGCGGGCATCGAACCCGCTATGCCGGCCAGGACGCGTACACGCTCCGCTGCCTTCCCCAGGTCCTGGCCGCGGTCCGGCTCTCGATCGACTTCGCCGCGGGGATCTCCCAGCGAGAGCTGAACGCGGTCTCCGACAATCCCGTCGTCTTCGAAGGAGACCAGTTCATCAGCGGCGGTAACTTCCATGGCCAGCATCTCGCTCTCGCGCTCGACACGCTGGCGTTGGGCGTGCAGTACCTCGCGGGGTTCTCCGAACGGCGCACCGCGCGGCTCGTCAATCCGGCGTTGAACCGGGGGCTGCCGGCCTTCCTCGCTCCCACTCCCGGCCTGAGCTCGGGTTTCATGATCCCCCAATACCTCGCGGCCGCGCTCGTTAACGAGAACCAGACGCTGGTCCATCCCGCCAGCGCGACCAGCCTGCCGACTTCGGCCGACCAGGAGGACTTCGTGAGCATGGGACCGTGGGCCGGCGCCAAGTTGAACCGGGTGCTCGGGAACACGCGCACCATCGTGGCGATCGAATGGATCGTCGCGGCGCAAGCCCTCGAACTGCGGCGCCCGGCCCGCGGGGGTGCCGGCAGCGAGGCCGCCCTGCGCGCCCTACGCGAGCGCGTCGCCCCCTGGTCGACCGATCGTTCGCCCGCCGAGGACATCGAACGGACCGCCGCCGGTATCGCCGACGGATCGCTCATCGCGCGGGTGCGCGGCGAAGTTCCGTTCTAGTTGATTGGGCCCGGGCCTGGGGGCCCCGCCCGCGCGCGGGCACTCCCGCCGATCCCGGAGGTCTCGAAGGCGACTCGGTGCCCGCAGGTCGGACAGCCGTACTCCCCAACGCCGCGGTGCTGCAAGGTCGAGCGGCATCGAGGGCAGGGGATCGGACGGGCCGTCACCCATGCCGCGAACAGCTCCTGCGAGCGCCGGTCACCCGATTGGACGACCGTGCGCCCATTCTCCGGGAGAGGTGCCGAGGGTGCCGAGCCGGAGGGCGCACGGACCTCGATCGCCGAAGGACTGGCGGCAGGCGCGGCCGGTCGGCCGCGTCGGGTGGACATCTGACCACACTTCGGGCAGACGGCGGCGTCCCCGGTAGCCGTCGGGAGGAGGGGGACCTGACAACGGGGGCACCGACCCCCGCCGCCGAACTCCTTCGGGAGGATCGGTGCCGGCGAGGTCGGTGCCGACGTGGGCGTCGACGCCACGGCCGAACCTTCCGCGAGGCCTCCGGATACCGTCGTGGAGATCTGGGGATTGGATGTCGCGGCGCTGCGCACCCCCACCGTCCGTCGGCGGGGGTCGTACACCACGGCGCTACCGGTCTGCGTCAGGACCTCGCGGAGAACCCGCTCGGTCTTGCGGTCGGACCACGAGAGGGCGGCCGAGAGGCCGGCGATCGAGGTAGTGTGCAGCGACTGGAGCGTGGAGAGCAAGTGGACCTGGTCGCGACGCGACGGGCCGAAGAGCAGCGACATCGCTCTCGACTCGCGCGGGAGGTTTCAAGAACCTATCGCCGCAGCGGAGGTGGGGTTCGAGGAGGATCGGGGAGGCACCGGCGAAGTCGGTCCGTGGGTCTCTCGGACTTGCCACCCACGCCCGACTTCAACCGGTGCCCGAGGCCGAACTGTGTAAAGCTTCCGCAGTCTATATAGTTTTCAGGCCCTTTGGGGCCTGGTCGATGCCGCGAGATCGCGCCCCCGACGTCCCCGCGTGGGTCTCATGTGGCCGCCGGTCGTCAGATTTCCAAGGCCGGTTCAAGCATACCTTCTTAGAGGAAAGGTCGCCTCGGAACGTTCACCAGCGTACCGGCGTACGGTCTTTCAAGAACCGCGCCTGCCACCGCACGGGGTTCCCCGGGCGGGCTCCCTCCGGGGGGGAGCGTGGCGGATGACGGACTCGGGGGGCCCGGGCCAGGGAAACGGCATGGCGAACGTCGTCATCGTCGGCGGCACCGAAGAGACTCGCCTTCTCCTCCGGGGCCTGCTCCGACTGTACCGGCACCGCGTCGTGGCCGACGGGCCACGCTTTGACGTAGTCACCTCGCTCGCGACGGAGGTCCGGCCCGCTGTGGCCGTGGTCGACATCGACATCGAGGACCCCCAGCAGTCGGCGGAAATGGTCGGCATGATGCGCCACCTCCCGGCGATCCACGTGCTGCTTCTCTCCTCGGAACGCACGGCCCGGACGGAAACGCGGGCCAAGGAACTCGGCATTGACTGCGTGATCTGCCGGCCGTTCGCCGTCCACGACCTGATGGAGGCCGTCGAGGCGGCGTCGGCGGCCTCGGGCCGGACGACCTCCCCGGACCGCCAGCCGTAAACCGCCGTCCCCGCTGGCGCGAAGATGGCCGACCCCATCGCCTCGCTCCGCAACGCGGGCGTTGGCCCCGTCGTGGCGGGCGAGGAGGTCAGCGATCAGTTCGGCCGCGACGCCTCCCACCTGCGCGGCCGGCCGATCGCAGTCGTGCGACCGCGCGATGCGGATGCCGTGGCGCGCCTGGTCGTCTGGGCGCGCGCCGAGCGGGTTCCCCTGGTCGCCCGGGGGGGTGGCACCTCGATGGAAGGGGAGTCCGTCCCGCCCGATGGGGGCGTGGTCGTCGACCTCACGGGCTGGGACCAGGTCCTCGAGATCCTCCCGGACGAGCGGCTCGTCCGGGTCGGCCCCGGGGT
>JAKIWD010000058.1 GCA_022750205.1 Thermoplasmata archaeon | reverse complement strand
GCGTCGTCGGGTGAGCGCGGCCTGGACCACGGCGCGGCTGTACGGGACCACCTCGATGGGGATCGGGGCCCGGCTGCCGACGCGGTCCACGAGCTTGGTATGATCGACGATGACCCACAGCTCCCGGGAGAGCTTGGCGAGGAGCTTTTCCCGGAAGAGCGCCCCCCCGCCGCCTTTGGTCAGCGTCAGGTGCGGCGTCACCTCGTCCGCGCCGTCGATCATCACGTCGAACTGGTCGTCGGCCGCCAGCGGTCGGACGGTGAGCCCGAGTTGTTGGGCCAACGCCTCGCTGGCCGTGGAACTCGCGACCATGTCGAGGCCGTCCCCGGAGGGGAATCGCTCGGCGAGCGCACGGATCGCGTACGCCGTGGTCGTGCCGGTGCCCAGCGCGACGCGCATGCCGCTCCGGACCTGGTGGACCGCGGCGCGAGCGGCCCGATCCTTCTCCAGCGCGAGCCCTTCGTACTCGGCCATCGACGTCGCGGGATGCGGGCCCCCCTTAACAAGGCCGCGCTCGTGGAGCGAAAGCAAGATGGTCCCCGTCGGCTCGTGGGAGCCATGGCGCCGCGCCCGAAGGTCCCGCGAGCGCCCGTCGTACTGTCGATCGGCGGCTCAGTGTTCGCGACCGGAGACGCCGATGCGACCTATCTGGACAAGCTCGCCGGGCTCCTCGGACGGCTCGCGCGCGAGTTCCCGCTCGTGGTCACCGTGGGCGGCGGCCGTACCGCCCGCGAATACATCCGCCTCGGCCGCGCCCTCGGATTGACCGAGATCGAGCTGGACGAGCTGGGGATCGACGTGACGCGCCTCCACGCCCGCCTCCTCGCGGCCCGGGTCGGCCCTCCGGCGCCGGCGCATCCCCCCGCGACCATCGCCGCCGCCGTGAACGAGGCCCATCGGGGTCCGCTCGTGATCCTGGGCGGGACCGAGCCCGGGCACACGACCGACGCCGTCGCGTCGTTGCTGGCGGTCCGATTGCGGGCCGCCCGGGTGGTCAACGCCACGAACGTCGATGCGCTCTACGACCGAGACCCGCGCACGCACCCGCGCGCCCGGAGGCTCCCGACGGTGACGTGGGAGAAGTTCCGGGCCATGGTCCACGCCGGCGCGACGGACACCGCCGGACAGGAGTTCGTCTTCGATCGGCTCGGGGCCGACACGCTCGCGCGGGCACGGATCCCGCTGCGGATCGTGCAGGGTCGCGACCTGGACAACCTGGAAGCGGCCCTTCGGGGTCGCACCTTCCGGGGCACGAGCGTCGGTTGACCCGCATAGCCCTTTAGCTGCCGGTCCGTCGCCTCGCACCATGCACCGCATCGTCTTCCTGGGACCCCCCGGGGCTGGAAAGGGCACGCAGGCGACCCGCCTCTCCCGATCCCTGGACATCGTCCACCTCTCCACCGGCGACCTGCTCCGCTCGGCGGTCTCCGAGCGCACCAACCTCGGGATCGAAGCCGACCGGTACATGCGCGCCGGTCAGCTCGTGCCCGACGAGCTGGTGATCAAGGTCATCGAGGACAACCTGCGCCGACCGTCGGCCAAGACCGGCTTCCTCCTCGACGGATTCCCTCGGACGCTCCGGCAGGCCGAGGCGCTCGCGATCATCACCCCGCTCGACCGGGTGGTCTCCTTCGAGATCCCCGAAGAGCAGCTGCTCGAGCGACTGACCCAACGCCGTAGCTGCCCGAAGTGCGCCCGCGCGTACAACCTCGCCACCCAGCCGCCGCGCGTCGCCGACCACTGCGACGATGACGGGACCGAGCTCGTGCAGCGACCGGACGATCTGCCCGAGGCGGTCCGCACCCGGCTCACGGTCTACCAGGACCAGACCGCCCCGCTCTTGGCGTTCTACCAGCGGTTGGGGCTGCTGCGTCCGATCAACGCGGCGGGCGACGTGGACGAGGTCGGGGCGCGCGTGCGCACCGCCACCGCCTGAGAAGCCGGTCCGGGGGCCGAAGGCTTTTAGGCCCGCCCCCACTCCTCGCGCTCGGCCCGGCTTAGCTCAGTGGTAGAGCGGGGGACTGTAGGCGAGACCGCCGGTTACCGGCGGCCCCCGTGGATATCCTCAGGTCGCCTGTTCGAGTCAGGCAGCCGGGACCAGCTAGGTGCCCAGCCGACGGAGGATTCGGCCCCGCGACCGATCCGCTGACCCGTCCGGAAGTGGCCCGAGACCGGCGGCGCATGTTCCGTCCGGTCGAGAATTCAACCGTGGCTGTTTATACCCGGTATCCGTCGTGCGACCGGGCCTTGCCCTTTCGGTATCATGACGCAAAAGTCACCGCCATCTCAGCTCGTTTCGACGCGCCGCTCGACGCGCGCCTCTCTCCGGCGCCGGTGGCTGGCGAGCCTCGGCGTGGTCGTCGCCCTCACGATCGCGTTCGCACCGGGGTTGGCGAGCGCGGCCCCCTCGATGGCCGCCGCCCCGCACGGCGGGGTCGCCTTCGTTTCTCCGGCGATCGGTCACCCCATCGCCGTGCCGACCTTTTCGACCCACCTCAGTACGGCCTCCGTTCCGTCTCCGACCGGTCGGGTCGTGTTCAATGCGCCCGGGCCCCGGCCCGGCGCCTGGAGCGCCAGCGGTGCTCCCCCCGGAGCGGAAGCGCTGGGGGCGCTGACGCCGCATGCCGCCGGCAGCGGGTCGTGGGGATCCGGCGGCGCCGGAAGCGCGGCCACCTGGCAGAACCGGTTCTGCACCGGGGTCTGGCCCTCCTTCGGCGGCGCGGGCTCGCAGAACGTCTACGCCTCGGGATGCTACGGGCATGACGAGCCGGGAATCGAGTTCTACTCCAACCTGCCGGGCAGCGGCGGGAACGTCACCTGGAACTTCTCCCTCCCCGTCGACCGCAGCGCGACGCTCAACCAGTCGAGCAATTACGTCGCGATCTGGCTCGGCATGACGCTCACCGACCCCTACGCGTGGATGGACCAGTCGTTCCTGGAGCTCCAGTTCTATCCGGACCAGACTTTCTACAACCCCGGTCCCCTCTTCCCGAACCTGACGGTCAACGGCGCCTGGGTCGCCGCGGCGGTCGTCTGGCAGATCCAGGCGAGCACCGGCGCGGAGAACCCGGCCTTCTACCAGCCGATGTACCTGGGCGGCATCCCCGGCCCGGCGTTCCTGAACATGACCCAGGGCGACCAGATCGGCGTGTCCATGACCGGCTGGACCGCCAGCCTCACCGGAGAGGTGCTCTCCATCGTCGACCAGTCCAACGGGCAGACCTCCAACGTCACCCTCTTCAACGGCACGGGCAACTATCCCCTCGATCCGAGCTACCTCACCAACAACTTCGAGAACGGGCTGGAGTGGACGCCCGGCGGCGAGTACCCGGTTTCCTTCGCCTTCGAGACGGGGCACGGCGCCAACGGAGCTTGGCCCGAGAACAACAGCTTCGGCGGCTGCTCGCCCGGCCCGAAGTCGACCCCGTCCGACCCCGGGGCCCCGTGCCCGAGCTACGATCCCGGCCTCTGGGCGAACGACACGGCCAAGCCGTGGGCGATCAAGGTCCCAACCTTCTCCAACGCGCAGGCGACGGTGACCCCCGCCCAGGTCGGCTTCACGCAAGACTTCGGCGGGATCTCGCTGGTCTCCCAGCTGAGCGGCGGGGCCTGCAACGGGCAGGCCGGTGCGGCGTGGTGCTCCTACCCCTGGTGGAGCTTCTCCTGCCGCAACCACGCATTCACCTTCGGCGCCCTGGACTACACGGGGGTGACGAGCGACTTCGGCAAGTACAACCAGTTCGCCCAGACGATCGAGGGCAATGCGCTCGGCTTCGGGTTCTACGCCCCTACGAATTTCTCGATCCCGACGTGCGCTAACCCCTCGTACACGGTTACGGTAGGGTCTAGCGGCGGGGGTTCGGCGTACTTCCTGTCGCACGGGTACACCGCGCCGACCGCCGTTCCCGGCGTCGGGGCGGGGCTGTACGCGCTCAACGCGATCAACGACGTGGCGGGGGCTCGGTTCGATCACTGGAGCACCTCCGGGGCGGTCAGCGTCGACCAGCCCACCAGCGCCTACGCGAGCCTGATCGTCAACGGGACGGGTAACGTGACGGCCATCTACTCGGCGACGCCGCGCACGACGGCGGTGACCTTCCTCGACTCGCCCAAAGGCTCGGTGGAGCTCGACCCGGGGCTGACGTACAACGGGCCGTTCCTCGGGACCGGCAACTCCATCGGCACCTTCCGCAACGGCACCTCTGCGTCGCTCTCGGCGGGGATCTACTCGATCCAGGCGTATCCCGAGGTCGGCTACAACTTCACTGGCTGGGCGGTCAACAACTCGGGAGCGACGATCGCCGCGTCCGCGTTCCCGTACACGTGGCTCGTGGTCTCGGGGACCGCCGCGACGGTCACCGTCACGGCCCAGTACACCAAGACCACCGTGGGGGCGATCGCCGAGCTCGAGGTCGTGGGCAACGGAACGGTCACGCTCGGGCCGCTGACCGTGGTCGACAACGGCACGCCCTACGCGATCGGGTTGGCGCATCCGCGGGTCGGGACCTGGCCGATGACCGCCACGCCGGGCGTCGGCAACAACCACGTCGAGTTCCTGTACAACCCCTCCGGGGTCATGTCGAACTTCTCGATGGCGACCCACATCACCCTCGAACAGGGGCTGACGTTCATCGAGGCCGTCTTCTACGACGACGTCCCCGTCGCCTTCACCGCTTCCGGGGCGGGCGCGATCTCGCTGATCGGTTCGTCGGGCGGTCCGGGTGCGAACTTCACCGTCGACCTGATCGCGGGCAACTACACCGTCGGGGCGGACGCGTTCGGTGGGGCGGCGTTCGGTTACTGGACCTCGACCGGCGGTGTCCTCGTTCAGTCCCCGTCGTCCGTCGTGACTAGTATCATGGTCTCGGGAGCGGGAACGGTGACCGCCTGGTTCTCGACCGCCTCGACCACCTCCGTCCACCTCGGCGCCAAGCCCTGGTGGGGCGGGAGCGAGCTGTTCGACGGTTTGTCGTCGATCACGGTGCCGTTCTGGAACAGCTCCGTCGCGCTGGGTCTCCACTGGGCGAGCGCGGTCCCGGCGGCCGGGTGGGTCTTCACCAACTGGAACACCACCGGGGGCGTCGCCCTCGTCGGAGGCCCCGCGGCGATCGGACAGGAGTTCAATGTCACCGGATCCGGCCGGCTCATCCCCGTCTTTGCCCCGGGAGTGTTCCCGGTCACCTTCGTTGCCTGGCAGCCTTCGGGCGCGTCGCTCCCGTCTTCGGCGACGCTGACGGTATCCGGAACCACGATCGGCACCGGTGAGACGGTCTGGCTCGCCGCCGGGCTTTACCACGCGACTGTCTCGACGGGCAAGGTCCACGTCGAACATTGGACGGCGACGTCGAATCTCACGCTGCGGAACGGCAATCCCGCGGGTGTCACGATCGTCGTGACAGGGTCCGTGACGGTCTACGCGCTCCTCGGGATCCACCACGGAAGCGGCGGAGGGGGCGGGGGGACGGGAGGCGCCTACCTGGGGCCGCGAGCGACCACGGGGCCCACGAGCGTGGTGCTCACGTACACCGCGGCATCGACGTCCCGACTCTCGGAGATCCTCCGCGCCGGGCGCCCGTAAGGTCGTCCCGGCTACGGGCCCGAGGCGTCCCGGGGGTACCGCCGCAGCCGCGCCCCCAGCATGGGCGGGATCTCGCGGAAGTTCTCCCATGCGAAGGGCCGAAGGCCCTCGACCCCGGGCGGGAAGACCCGTTCCTCGAGGGCGTCCACGACGAACCCTTCCCGCAAGAAGGGGGCGAGCAGGTCGGCGAGGGACCGGTCGAAGAACGGTTGCACCTCGGGCTGGCCGATCATCGCGATCGACCGGGTGGACGTCGGGGTGGCGTAGCGGGTGACGATGACCGCATGGGTCTGGACGACGCGGCCCTCGGGGTCCTCCTCGGAGATGGTCCGCCGGACGGACGAGCTGTTGAAGGCCGGATGGCAGACCGTGAAGACGAACGGCCCGCCGGGATCGAGGAGGGAGGGAAGGGCCCGGGCCAACGGCTCGATCGCCGGGATGTCCATGAGGGCCATGTTCGCCACGACCGCTTCGAACGGCGCGTCCCGCACGGACCCGAGCGCGTCGGGGTCGGTCACATCGAGCTGCCGGTAGCCGATCTTGCCCGGAGGCGGAGTGGGATGGGCGCGCGCACGCTCCAGCATCCTGGGGCTGGCGTCCACGGCCACGACCTGGGCGCCGAGCTCGGCCAGGTGACGGGCGAACTGGCCGTTCCCGCACGCGACCTCGAGGACGCGCTCCCCCGGATGGATCCCCAACATCCGGTCGAGGAACGGCACGTTCAGGTGCCGGTGGAAGGTGTTCCCCTCGCCCATCCGCTGGTCCCAGAACTCGGCGTTCGCGTCCCACGCGTGTTGGACCTCCGCCCGGAGCTTCTGGAGAACGTCCATCGGTTCACCCGACCGTCCCCGAGGCGTTCGGGGCGCTCGGTGGGTCATGGAGAACGTCGGGGCAACCGGGCAGATTAGACCAGCGACGGGTGCCGCCCGAGATCCGGGACCCGGGTCGGCCGGGCCCAGACCTTCACTCGGAACGGGTCGGCCGGTGAATGCGGTTGCCGGGATTTGAACCCGGGTAGGTAGCTTGGGAAGCTACCGTCCTAACCACTAGACCACAACCGCGCGATTCGGGGGACGCGATTTCGGCTATCAGCTTTGTGCGGGCGGCGCGAGGACCTACATCAGCATCCCGACCGATTCGGCCGGGATCGCGGGCGCCGCGGCGATCAGGTCGGAATTGCTGATGAGACGTTCCGCACCCTCCGAGAAGAAACCGCCGGCACGCAGCACCCTGCGGGCCCGCGCGGTATCGTCGGTCGAGAGCGCCACTAGGCTTTGGGCGCCGTCGCGGGCGACGAGGATCGCCACGCCGACGACATTGACCTTGGAGGCCGCGAGGGTATCGAGGACCTTGAGGAAGCTCCCGGCTTTGTCCTCCAATCGCACCGCGATCAGGTCGTGCGTCTCGACCTGGTAACCGGCCTGGACGAGCAGCTTGCGGGCCCGAGCCGGCGCGTTGACCACGAGGCGGACGTTGCCGCGGTTGCGGATCGATTCGACGGAGATCGCGGCGAGGTTGATCTGCTCCTTCGCCAGGAGGCGCGCGACCCCCGACAACGCCCCCGGTCGGTTCGGGAGTTGGAAGGAAAGCTCCTGGAGTCCCATCGGTCGCGTACCGGGCAATCTGAGGCGTGAGAAGGTTAAACGATGACGGCCGGGAACGTGTCCGCGCTGACCTTGCAGCGCACGTATTTATACGGGGAGCCGACCTAAATCACGTTGCTCAGGGCTGCGTTGCCGCCCGGAGCTGATCCACGGCATGGAGCGACATTTGGGTTCTAGCACGGGGCGGCACTATCGACGCCGTTTCCGGCGGGGACGTCGCGCCGTGGTGTCGGTCGTCGGGACGCTGCTCGCCCTGCTCGTGTTCTTCGCGCTCTTCGGCATCTTCCTGACCCAGTACCTGCCGCTGTGGATGACCGACAACGAGTCGGCGTTCACCGCCCAGACGCAGTCGTCGTTCGCGTCGCTGAAGTCGAACATCGACCTCCAGCTGGAGCTGGGCGGTCCGCCCGTCTACACCACCCCGTTCGTGATGGCCTCGCAGGGCGTGCCCCTCCTCGCCCAGCCCACCGCGGGGACGCTCAACTTCCTGCCGGTCGAGTCCGGCGTCTTCGCCAACGTCTCGATGACGGTGGGACCCGGGGGCAGCCAGGCGCTCTACCAGAACTACTCGCTCGGCACGCTCTCGATGACGCTCGCCAACCGCTACTACTCGGGCCAGCTCTTCGAGATGGAGGACGACGCGGTCATCCAGAGCCAGTCCGACACCCAGCAGATCGTCGCCTTCCCGCCGCTCCTCACGATCAACGGGACGGGCTCGGGCGTGGGCGTCAGCATCGCCCTCATCCAGCTGTTCGGCAACGCGACACAAGCGATCAGCACCGGTACCCAGGAGGTCGCGTCGCATTACGACCAATCCCAGGCCTACGTCAGCTCCGGCCCGACGGGCGGGGGCCTGTTCAACGCCGAGTTCAAGCTCGGCACCCACTTTCCGTGCGCCTGGTCCCGCTACCTCAGTCAGACGCTGAACCAGTCGGGCGCGGCGCTCTCCCACTTCACGCTCTCGCCCAACGTCTGCACCGCCTCCAACGGCATCGCCAAGATCGTCGACCTGAAGTTCCTGAACATCGCCTCCTTCACCCTGGTGTTCGGCGCGTTCACCATCGTGATGGGAGTCGGTGTCGAGTGAGGCATCGATGAGCTCTACCCTCAGGGTGAAGATCCCCCGGGCGGCGGCCGAGCCGGCGAACCCTCTGCTGGGCCACCCGGTCGACGCGGCGCCCCCGGAGGACCTGCCCGGGACGTTCATCACGGCGATGCCGCAGCTCGCGGAGGTCGAGATGAAGGAGCTCGAGGTCACCGCCGTCAACCCGCCGTACTCCTACGCCCGGATCAGCTACAACGACCGCCGCAAGGAGTACCTCTACGAGGTGATCGAGCCCCAGCTCTCCAAACATGAGCGCGAGCTCGTCATCCACCTCAAGGACACGCTCGCCAAGATCATGGGCAGCGAGGTCGGGACGCTCACCACGACCGACAAGCGTACCTACCTGCGCGGGGAGGTCGAGGAGTACCTGCGGACCCGCGGGATCTCCCTGAGCCCGCTGTCGACCGAACGGGTCGTCTACTACATCCTGCGCGACTTCGTCGGGTACGGGCCGGTCGACGCGCTGATCCTGGACCCGCGCGTCGAGGACATCAGCTGCGACGGGGTCGGCGTGCCCCTGTTCGTCTTCCATGGGAAGTACGAGTCGGTCAAGACCAACGTCGCGTTCGAGAACGAGGACACGCTCAACTCGTTCATCGTCGCGCTGGGCCAGCGCTGCGGAAAGTCCGTCTCCGTCTCCAACCCGATCCTGGACGGCACCACGCCGGAGGGCCACCGCGTCCAGGCGACGTACGCCCGCGAGATCACCACGCGCGGCGCGAGCTTCACGATCCGACGCTTCAAGGAGCGACCGTTCACCCCCGTCGACCTGGTCACGTCCGGCAGCGCCAGCGAACAGATGATCGCCTACTTCTGGCTCGCCGCGGAGCAGGGCGAATCGCTGATCATCTGCGGTGGACCGGCGGCCGGGAAGACCAGCACGCTGAACGCCATCGCGCTGTTCATCCCCCCGACGGCGAAGATCGTCTCCATCGAGGATACCCGCGAGGTCAACCTCCCGCACGAGAACTGGATCCCCGGCGCGACCCGCAGCGGCGCGGGCGACCGCGGCCCCGACGGCAAGGCCGCCGGCGAGGTCGACATGTTCGACCTGGTCCGCGCGGCCCTTCGGCAGCGGCCGAACTACATCATCGTCGGCGAGGTCCGAGGTAAGGAGACGTACACGATGTTCCAGGCGATGGCCACGGGCCACACCACCTACTCGACGATGCACGCGGACAGCGTCAAATCGATGGTCAACCGCCTCGAGAACCCCCCGATCAACACCCCGCGCATCCTGCTCTCCGCGCTGAACAACGTCATCATCCAGGTCCAGGCCCGCACCGACAAGGGCGTCGTCCGGCGCCTCAAGCAGGTGCTCGAGATCGTCGGCTTCGAGCCCGAGACGAACGAGCTGATCACCAACACCGTCTACGAGTGGGAGCCCGGCACGGACAAGTTCCTGTTCAAGGGCCACTCGTTCCTCTTCGACAAGATCATGGAGGTCCGCAACTACACGCACGAGGAGATGGACGCGGAGTTCCAGCGCCGCGTCGCCGTCATCCACTACCTCGCCGCGAACAACATCTCCGACCACCGCCAGCTCTGGCGGTTCATCGCCTCGTACTACAAGGACCCGAACGAGGTCGCGGCCCGCATCCAGCAGGTGCCCGGCACCGCGCTGACGGCACCCCTCCCGGCAGCGGCCCGGAGCGCGGAGTAAGATGGCGACCGCGGGGGCCGACGCACCGCTGCGCTCGGGGATCGACCAGGCGATGGCCCGGCCGGTCCGGGTCAAGCGGGGCGCCCAACCGACCCACTCGCCGTTGAGCGGCTTTCAGCAGTGGGCCTGGCGGACGTTCCGCGACAAGGTCACGGCCCGACCGCCCGACCCCGTCCTGGAAGAGAACCTGGTCAAGGCCCACATGCGCATCCGGGCCGACGAGTACCTCGCCCAGGTCTACGGGACGACGATCATCGCCACGGCGGTGCTCGCCGTGTTGGGCATCCTGCTCGCCTTCCTCCTCGCGGTCCCGGCGTACGACTCGGCGGCCAGCGCCGCCATGGCCGCGGGCACGAGCACGTCGTTCGGCTCCGTCGTCATCAACGCGCCCCTCGTATTCGTCGGGATCGCGCTCGCGGTCCTCCTGCCGATCGCCGGCTGGTTCATGATCCCGCCCCTGCTGCGCGGCGCGCCCGGCTCCCGGGCGAAATCCCGCGGCCGCCAGATCGATCTGAGGATCAGCCAGGCGATGAGCTTCGTCTCGGCGATGGCGTCGGCCGATGTGAACATCGACGCGATCTTCAAGGAGCTCGCCACCCAGACGATCTACGGCGAGGTCGCCGGCGAGGCGGCGTGGATCACCCGCGATACCGAGCTGCTCGGCGTCGACATCCTGACCGCGATCAAGAACGGGGCGATCCGCACGCCCTCGAAGCGCTTCCAGGACTTCCTCCAGGGGGTCGTCACGACCGCCACGTCCGGCGGCCAGCTCAAGCCGTACTTCCTGACCAAGGCCGAGCAGTACGAGCGCGAGAACAAGCTCGAGATGCTCCAGCGCGTCGAGACGATGGGGCTGCTCGCCGAGACGTTCGTCACCGTCGTGGTGGCGTTCCCGTTGTTCCTGGTGATCATCATCGCCATCTTCGCGATCATCGGCGGCGGCGGGGCGTTCATGATCACCGTCCTGTGGCTGATCGTCGGCGGGATGATCCCGGTCTCCCAGGCCGGTTTCGTGTTCTTCATGTATACGCTCGCGCAGGAGATGTAAGATGGCGACCGCGGACGCGCCGCTGAGCGCCAACGTCGGCCGCCGGGTCGTCGGGGCGCGCATCGGGGTCGGGGCGGAGAAGACCCACCTCCCCCGAACCCAGATCGCGCTGTTCGTGGGCCTGGCCGTCGGGATCGTGTTCTTCATCCTCGCCGGGCTCAGCTACTCGGGCTCCCTGACCTTCCAGCTGCGGGCCGGGGAGGGCGTCGGTCTCAACCCGATGCTTGATTTCCTGGTCTTCGGCATGCTCGCCATCTTCGCGCCGTACGGGTTTCTCAAGAGCGCCGAGGAACGCCGCGTGGAGCGCATCGAGGACCGACTGCCCGACTTCCTTCGCGATGTCGCCGAGGCCGGTCGCTTCGGCATGACCCTCCCGGACGCCATCGTCGTGGCGAGCCACGGTCGCTACGGCCTGCTCACCGACGAGATCAAGAAGATGGCCAGCCAGATCGAGTGGGGGGTGCCGGTCGCCACCGCGCTGCGCCTCTTCCAGGAACGCGTCCCGACGCCGCTCGTCAAGCGCGTCGTGTCGATCGTCACGCGGGCGAACGAGGCCGGCGGCAACGTCGCCGACGTGCTCACCATGGTCGCCCACGACACCCGCGAGGTCCAGCTCCAGGTCAAGGCGCGCCAGATCTCGATGCTGACGTACGTGACGGTCATCTACATCGCCTTCTTCGTTTTCCTCGTCACGATCTACATCATGGCGGCGATCTTCCTGCCGCAGATGATCGTCGCCGGTCAGGGGATCTCCTCGAGCAGCCTGGGGGCCTCGGGCGCGGTGACGCTGCAGTTCGGCTACGTGCCCATCCTCTTTGTCGCGTTCCTGGTCGCGGTCATCGTCCACGCCGTCGGGGACGGGATCATGGCCGGCGTGCTCTACAACGGGCGCATCGCCGAGGGCATGCAGCACGCCACGATCATGCTGGTGAGCGGCTGGGCGATCATGCGGTTCGTCGTCCCGGTGCTGAACACCTAGGGAGGGGAGAAGATGGCGGGAGAAGCGGAGGAGGTCTACGCCGAGGCACAGGTCCCCGAGACGCCCCGCCGACGGGCGAGCGCCAAACGCAAACCGGCGAAGTTCTCCCCGCTGCTACGGATCGGGGCTTCCCTGCGTCGCAACATCAAGGAGCCGCGCGCGGTCAAGCTCGCGCGCCTGGGCGTGTCGGGCGAGGGCAAGGAGGGCGAGGTCACCCCGCTACCCGTCATCAAGGACGCCAACGTCACGGTCCTCGAGCTCGCCCCGATCCGCGAGAGCTACTCGTTCGTGCGGGTCACCTACCACAACACCCGCAACGAGCACCTCTACGAGGTGATCGAGCCGCCGCTCTCGGAGATCGAGCGCGAGCTGCTCCACCGGCTGAAGATCGCGCTGATCGACCTCTTCCAGCCGTTGCCCGACACCGAAGAGGGGACCGACCGGCGCCGCGAGCTGCGGCGCATGGTCGATGAGCTGTTCCTGGAGTGGGAGGTCTCGCCCAGCCCCACGACGAAGGGGCGCCTGCTCTACTACCTGGAGCGGGATTTCATCGGCTACGGCACGGTCGATGTGCCGATGACCGACAGCGAGGTCGAGGACATCAGCTGCGACGGGGTCGGGATCCCGCTGTACATCTACCACCGCAAGTACGGCTCGATCCGCTCGAACCTGAAGTTCACCAACGCCGAGGACCTCGACAATTACGTCGTCTGGCTCGCCCAGCGCTCGGGCAAGCACATCTCCGTGGCGAGCCCGATGCTCGACGCGACGGTCCCGGACGGCTCGCGTCTCCAGGCGACGCTCGGCATGCACGTGACGAAGCGGGGGAGCTCGTTCACGATCCGGCGGTTCCGGGACAACCCGTTCACACCCGTCGACCTGCTGAAGTTCCGGACGATGAGCCCGGACATGATG
>JAKIWD010000115.1 GCA_022750205.1 Thermoplasmata archaeon | reverse complement strand
GATGGAGACCTCGTCCCGGCGGGCGAGCGCCTCCTCCCGGTCCGCGGGGGTGAGCCGGGTCCTCCCCGTCTCTCCGGTCAGCATTTCGTAGGCGACGAGAAACAGAAGCGCGCCGCCGGCGATCTCAAACGCGCCGAGCGTGAATCCAAAGGCGGCAAAGAGGAACCGCCCGAACACGGCGAAGACCCCGAGGAGTCCGCCGACCACCAGCGTTGCCCGCCGGACGACCACCTCCCGATCGGCCTCCTCGAACCCATCTGTCAGTGCGACGAAGAACGGGAGGGCTCCGAACGGGTCGACAATGGCGAAAATGCTGGCAGCGACGGCGATGAAGAACCCGAGATCGTACACCTCTAGTGATCTCCTCGGGGCCCACTAGTCTGCACGCGCCGCCGGCGCGAGGAGGAGACCGCCACCGAAGGCGGAAAGCGCCGACTTGCGGGGCGACAGGGTCCGTTGCTTCGCAGCCAGACCGAGCACGCTGGCCCCGTGCCCTCCGAGCCGGGTCTTCCGTTCTTCGAGCCCCCGAGCTTGCGCCGCCGTCCTCCCTATCGACGGTTCGCACGAGTTCATGGATTCAGCCAAGAGCACGCCTGCAAGAGTGCCGCGTCACCCCATCGCGCCGTTTATCCTCTCCCCGAGCGGCGAACGACTCTCCAGAGGAATTCCGTCCAGCCATCGACCGACACTCCTGACCCTACGATAACGACCGATGACTCCCCCTCCCGACGCGTGATCCTTCAACCCGGTCTACCGGGCCTTGGCCGCCGGCACCGGGCTACGGGTGACCAGGCCCACGCCGAGCAGGATGAGGGCGAGTCCCGCGAGGGAACTGATCGCGATGGGTTCGCCGAGCAACACGTCGCTCCAGGCTAGGCCGAACACCGGGACGAGAAACGTCACGCTCAGCGTCGGGGTCGGGCCGACTTTCTGGAGGAGGTGGAAATATATCAGGTACGCAAAGGCCGTGCACAGGAGTGCCAACCCGAGGACCGAAGCGAGCACCACCGGTCCGACCTCGGGAAGGTGGCCGGTCCCGATCGCCAACGGCGCAACCAAAATTGCGGACGCCGATAGTAGGCCGACGGCAAGGCTCAGCGACGAGGTCCCCCCGAACCTCCGCTTGGTGTACACTCCCCCGGCCGCATACAAGACCGCCGCCGTCAAGGACGCCCCGACGGCCGCCAGCTCAAGGGTGGAGAGGGCGAGCCCACCGCCGCCGACGAGCACTACCACCCCGAAGAATCCGAGTGCGACCCCGAGGATCTTGCCCGGTCGCAGCGGCTCGGCGAGCCAGCTCGCGGCGAACACCGCCGTGAACAGCGGCACGGTCGCGTTGAGGATCGCGGCGAGCGAGGCGGACAGACGCAGTTCGGCCGTCGATATCAGCAGGAATGGGACCGCCCCGCTGAGCGCGGCCATCAGGAACCAGGCGGCCGGTCGCTTCCCAAAGTCCGGGAATGCGTCCCGCCGCCCGGTCGCCAGCGCGTAGGCGATCAGCGTCACCGCCGCCACCGAGACCCGCAGCTCGACAAGCCAGATCGGGCCGATCGCCGCGGTCGCGATGCGGATGAGGACGAACGAGAGCCCCCAGCAGGCCGCGAGTACGACGAGGAGGGCGAAGTCGCGACGCTCCGTCGTCCCCTACCCCCGTCGGCCGAGGCCGGCGACCGCTCCTACTTGGGCTCGAACCGGGCCGTGAAGTGGGGCAGACGCTCGGGTCGGTGGGTCATCCGAACCCCGCGGATTTCGGCCCGCCGCTTCCATACCGCAAGGACCGTATCGGCGACGTACTTGAGGTGCGAGGCGGTGTACACCCGTCGTGGGATAGCCAAGCGGACCAACTCCGGGGGCGCGGGCCCGCTCCCGGGGGCGTCGCCGAACATGATGGCGCCGATCTCCACGGTCCGCACGCCCCCTTCCCGGTAGAGCTCGATCGCCAGCGCTTGCCCGGGCAGATCATCCGGTGCGAGGTGAGGAAGGAATCGATCGACGTCGAGGTACACGCCATGACCCCCGGCCGGCAGGAAGACCGGGGCGCCCCCGGCGACGATCTCCCGGGCGAGGTACGCGACCTGACCCACCCGATGGGTGAGGTACTTCAGCTCCATCGCCTCGCGCAGACCAACGGCCATCGCCTCGAGGTCGCGGCGGGCCAGGCCGCCGTAGGTCGGGAACCCTTCGAACAGGATCAGCTGCTCTTTGAGTTTGGCCGCCAGGTTGCCATCCCGCACGGCGACGAACCCGCCGATGTTGACGAGCCCGTCCTTCTTCGCGCTCATCGTCGCCCCATCCGCCAGATCGAACATCGCCCGCCCGATCTCGGCGATCGAGCGCTGCGCGCACCCCGGCTCGCGCAGCCGAATGAAGTAGGCGTTCTCCGCCCACCGGCACATGTCGAAGTAGAGCGGCACACCAGCGTGGCGCGCCAGGGCGCTCACGGCGCGGAGATTCTCGAGCGAAACCGGTTGGCCCCCGCCCGTGTTGTTGGTCAGGGTCACCATCACGAGCGGCACGGGCGCCTGCACACGCGCGTCCAGGTACGCCTGGAGCCGGGCCAGATCGACATTGCCCTTGAACGGGTGCTCGCGTTGGGCATCGTAGGCCTCAGCGATCGCCACGTTGACCGGTTGACCCCCATTGTGGATCACGTGGGAGCGCGTCGTGTCGAAGTGCATGTTGTTCGGCACGACATCTCCCGGCTTGACCAGGGAGGAGAACAGCAGGTTCTCGGCGGCCCGTCCCTGGTGGGCGGGGATGATGTGGGGGAATCCCGTGATTTCTCGCACCGTCTCTTCGAAGTGGCGGAAGTTGCGGCTGCCGGCGTACGTCTCGTCGCCGAGCATGAGAGCGGCCCACTGGCGGTCGCTCATCGCGGAAGTGCCCGAATCCGTCAGCAGGTCGATGACGACCTCGTCGCTAGTGAGATTGAACAGATTGAATCCCGCTCGATGCAGAGCGGACTCGCGCTCCTCGCGGCTCGGGAAGGGGATGGCCTCGACGACCTTGACCTTGTACGGCTCGAAGGGAGGAGCCTCGGGCGACCCCGAGTTCGGCAACCGTTCCCGCGAGGGGCTGGGCGTATTTAGACCTCGTTGGAGTCGTCGCACCCGTCCACCGTTTTCTTCGGAGCGCGAGACGAGTCGCCTTCGCGCTACCGGGCGCGCGAACCGTTCTACTGCCGTGGCCCCCAGAGGGGGGTCAATCCCGGCTCGATCGTCGCCGGAGCGCGGATCGACCTCTCAACCTCGTCGGCAGAGGGGCTCGAATCGGCCGGCCGCGGGGGGACGTCCCCCGCCCGAGTCGGCTTTAAATCGGGACCCCGGCTACGAGCGCCCATGGCGGCGAAACGTAAGGCTGACGCAGTATGGGAGAACGATCTATTGCGGGGCCACGGCAAGGTCACGGGCACCAGCGGCGGACTCCCTGAGGTTGCCGTAAGCTGGTCCGCGCGCACCGAGGCTTCGGGGGGAAAGACCAGTCCCGAGGAGCTCCTCGCCGCGGCCCATGCCTCGTGCTTTTGCATGGCGCTCTCCAGCACCCTCGCCAAGATGCAGCACCCGTCCGAACGACTCGAGGTGTCCGCCACCTGCACCTTCGACAAGGTCGGCGACAGTTGGACCGTCACCGTGATGGAGATCGATGTCGGCGCCAAGGCCGCTGGATTGAGCGAAATGGATCTCGGCGAGGCCGCCAGGACGGCTGCCGCGAACTGCCCGATCTCCCGCGCCCTGAAAGGCAATGTCGACGTGCGGGTGACCGCGACGCGGCTCCTCTAGATCGCCGAGAGTTCCCCGGTCGGATCCGGGGTCGACGATCGCTCGCGGAAGTCGGCGAAGACGAAGCCATCGCGGGAGACGACAGGCCCGGGCTCGAGCGCGATCGGGGACTGGAAAAGCGGTCCACCGTAGACGAACGTGTGGAACTCGCCCCGTTCGCCGCAAGGGTCCACGCCGCTCGGCAGATCGCGGAGAAGTTCCTCATCGAAGTCCCGGCCAGCGAAAGACTCGAGAAGGTGTCGGGGGTCCACACACACGAGCCGCGCACGCCAGCCATCCGCGATGATCTGGCGAGCCAACGACCCGGTCGGCCGGCCCCAGAGGGGGAAAATCGGGGTCAAGCCCGCCTCGCGCATTCGAGACTCCCGATACGCGCGCACCTCGGCGAGGAACAGGTCACCGAAGGCGATCTGCTCGACCCCATCCGCTCTGAGCTTCTCGGTGGCACGGCGCATCCGCCGGTCGTACTCTTCATTGCTACAAGGGTACGGAATCGGTACGACGTGGACGGGAAGTCGGAGCTCGGCGGCCTGACGTTGCAAGAGCTCCTCCCGGACCCCGTGGATGGAGACCCTCCCGAATGCCTGGGTTACTGTGGTAAGGAGACCCACGACCTCGACGTCACCGATCCGAAGCAGCTCCGCCAGGGCATACGCCGAATCCTTCCCGCTGCTCCACGAAACCACGGCGCGGGGTCTACCCGGTGGCGTCGCGGGGCCTAACACTCCCCGACGACCGACTCGGGGCTTAACTCGAAGAGGTGCGAACGGACGCTCGTTGCTCGACTAGATGTAAGATCGCAGTGCGAGCCTCACCGGATCGCTCGAACGCGATCTCCACCGTCCCACCGACAGGGAGCTCCGCCAGAGAGGAGACCAGCTCTCTGAACCCGTGCACTCCGGTCGAGCCGACACGGGTCACAATATCCTCCGGGCGCAATCCGGCACGAGCAGCCGGTCCGCGGGGATCGACCTCCCGTACCAGCACGCCATAGGCGCGCCGCAACCCAACGCGTTGGGCGATCCCTCGATCCACGCCGATTCCTTGGATGCCGAGCCACGGGCGGACCACGCGGCCGTGACGTTGCAGCTGGGCGACGACCGTCGCGACGGTATCGACGGGCACAGCGAAGCCAACGCCCTGGGCGAACGGCACCACGGCGGTGTTGATGCCGATGACCGCACCGCGCAGGTCCGCGAGCGGCCCGCCGCTGTTGCCCGGGTTGACCGCGGCGTCCGTTTGGAGGAGTCCTTCGAGGACGAAGTCGCTGCCGGGCAGCGGCCGATTGAGCGCGCTCACCACTCCCACCGAAACGCTGGGTCCTCCCGGAAGGCCGAGAGCATTGCCGATGGCCAACGCGATCTGACCGATACGGAGGTCCGCCGAGCGGCCCCTGGGGGCGGGAGTAAGCCCGCCGCCTTCGACCCGTATCAGCGCGAGATCCGTCAGGGGGTCGGCCCCGAGCACCTGGGCCGAGCGGACCTCGCCGTCGGGCAAGGTGATCGCCAGCGCGTCCGCATCGTGGACGACGTGCTCGTTCGTCACGACGCTGCCGTCCCGATCCCACACCGTGCCGCTACCCGTCCCCGTGGGGACGAGGAGGGGGGAAGGGGTTGCGGCTCGTCGCTCGCTCCGATGTACCTGCACGACGGCCGGTCGCAGGCGGTCGACGGCCTGGATCAGCTCCGATTCCATCGCCGCGAACGACATGGCTCCTCCGCTAGTCGGGTACGGTGTCGCGACCCGGCCACGGTAGCGGGATCGGAGGCAAGGGACCGGGCGAAGGTCCCGAGCCGGGTCCTCGGAGGTGGGGCATCCTTACTCCTTGAGGAGCTGGTCGATCTTGTGGAGGATCTCCTCCTCGACCTGATCTCCCTTACGCCCGCCTTCCCAGCGTGCGTTGACCAGTGCGACGAGCTGCTCGGAGAGCTTGTCCATCCAGGGCCCTTCCTGAGCCTCGAAGCGCTTTTTCAGCTTCTCGCGCAGTAGTTCGTTGTACGCGCGGTACGCCGTCCACACCCACGGTCCATACTGTTGTCGGTCGCCGTCGTCACCACATCCTTGCTCGTGCGTCATGTTTCACTCCGCCGTCGTTGGACGGCAGTATCCTCACGGCTCGGAGGGGGATATTGACCGGAACTAGTGCAAACCTAGTCACACCGCGAGGGGCGCGGCTAGTTGTCCGCCCAGGAAGGCGGTGTCCGGGTAGCGGCGAGGAATTTCGTTTCGGTCGATGCCGTCCGCCCGTTGCGCCGCATTCGGGTGAGGGCATTCCCGAGGAGCGATTGCGCTGCCTCCTCGAGGCGAGAGGCTGCGGGGTTCGCGCGCGATCGATCGACGAAGACTCGTAACTCGCCGCGGCGCACGCTAAGCAGTACATGCCCGGGTGCGTCGGCGACCGACCACACAAGCGTCGGTTCCCCGGGGTGCTCGTAGACGCCGACCCAGCGGAGATCGCCGAACCACCGACCCGCCAGGGTGCCGAGCAGGTCCTCGGATCGGACCCCCGAGGGCAGCCGGAGCGACGCGACGACCCTCGGTGGTTCGACGTCACCGAGCGAACGAGGGGTGATCGGGACGTCCCCATCCAGTCGGAGCGAGTACCCATCCGTGTCATGGATGACCCGCCCCTCGCGCTCGAGCCGTCGCAGCGCACGTGACAGGGATTCCGGGTGCGCCCCTAGGGTCCTCCGCAGCCCGTTGAACGCGAGGCGGCCCGGGTGCTCCGATAGCAACTCCATGACGCGGTCATCCAGGCGCGGATCG
>JAKIWD010000051.1 GCA_022750205.1 Thermoplasmata archaeon | reverse complement strand
GGAGGAGGCCGCCGATAAGCTCGTACGGCTGCTCCAGGAAGAGGCCAAGGTGTTCCCGTGACGCGGACCCTCGTGGTCGTCGGAGAACTCCGCGCGGGTCGCGTGATCGGCGCCAGCCGCGAGGCGGCGGCGTTGGCACGCTCCCTGCGAGCCGGACCGACCGTCGGCATCCTCGTCGGCGCGGCCACCCCCGAGACCGTCGCTGAGTTCGCCGGTGCCGGCCTCGACCGGATGGTCACCGTGGCGCTCCCGGACAGCGACCCTCCGACCACGGCGATCTGGGCCGCCGCCGTCGGGGGGGCGCTCGAGGGTCTGGGCGACGCGCTCGTGCTGGTTGCGAGCACGACCGCTGGTCGGGACCTCGCCGGACGACTCGGCGCCCGGTGGGACGCCGTGGCGGCGAGCGGGGTCACCGAGCTGGCGCTGACCGACGCGGGCGTCCACGTGGCCCGACCGGTCTTCGGGGGCCGCGCGACGGAGGAACTGGACCTTCCGGGTCCCCGGCTGGTGGTGGCGATCAAGCCGCATGCGTTCCCGGCGCCGCCTCCGGCGTCGGGCCCGGTCGCGAGCGAAGCGCGCCCGATGCCGCCGGTCGCCGAGGTCCTACGCGCCGGCACGGTCGTGGGCCGGACGACGCTCGCCTCGGTCGCCGGACCGGAATTGGCCGATGCCTCGATCGTGGTCTCGGGCGGCCGCGGGGTCCGGGCGCCGGAGAACTTCCATCTCATCGAGGAGCTGGCCCAAGCCCTCGGCGCGGCGGTCGGGGCATCGCGCGCCGTCACCGACGCCGGGTGGCGCCCGGTCTCGTACCAGGTCGGCCAGACCGGAAAGAGCGTCTCCCCGCAGCTCTACATCGCGGTGGGGATCTCCGGAGCGATCCAGCACCTGGTCGGGATGATGAGCGCGCGGGTGATCGTGGCGATCAACACCGACGCCAGCGCCCCGATCTTCAAGATCGCCGATTATGGCATCGTGGGCGATCTGTTCGCGATCGTCCCGGCGCTGACGGCCGCGGTACGCAAGGCCCGCGGGACCTAGAAGAACCGGTAGAGGTCGTACGCGTCCCGGGCTAGACGCAACCGGCTCATGCCGGCCGCGCGCCGGCTCTGGTCGAGGAGCTTTCGGACCGGCACCTTGGGCCCGCCGGTCTCGGTCATCATGCGCTGGAACAGCGCCGCCGTCATCGCCGGGTACTGCTGGTAGAACCGGGGATTCCACTTCACCCGGTCCATCTTCTCGAAATCGCGGAAGTCGCCGATCACGCCGCTCGACGCGAGCCGACGATCGTACTCCGCCAGACGCCCGGCGGAGTGGTCCTTGGCCGATCGGGCCGCGAGCGCGGTCTCGGCCGCCTCGAGCCCGGTCCGGACGGCGTAGTTCATGCCCTGGATCACGATCCCGCTGGAGTAGACGAATCCGGCCGCGTCCCCGGCGATCATCCACCCGTCACCGGAGAACGCGGCCGGTCGGCTCGCCCAGCCCGAGGAGATGAGCTTGGCCCCGTACTCCACGAGCTCGGCGCCACGCAGCCGCCGTGCGATCGCCGGATGGAGCTTGAACCGCTCCATCAGGTCCGGGGAGCGTGCGTCGGTGCCGAACATCGATTGGATGTTCAGGATCAGACCGACGGAGATCGTGTCGTGATTCGTGTAGAGGAATCCACCGCCCATCACCTTCGGCGGGAACAGCCCACAGATCCATTCCTCGGCGTGCCCTTCGTCCCCGGTGAGCTGGAAACGCTCCTCGAGCGTCGCCGCATCGAGCCGGTATACTTCCTTCATGCCGAGCTCGGTGGTGGCGCCGTCCAGGCGTGCGTTCGGCCGGATCGGCGTCCCGAGCGAGAGGCGGGAGTTGGCGCCGTCGCACAGGAGCGTCACCGGCGCGGTCATCGTCTCGCCGCCCTGGACGATGCCGTGCACGCGCGTCCCCTCCCAGTTCAGTTTCTCCACGGGCACCGAGGCGACGACCGTGGCGCCGGCCTCCTCGGCCTTCTTGGCGAGCCACGCGTCGGTCCTCGCCCGCAGTACGGCATGGGCGACGTAGGGCGATTGCCCCCAGGCCGGGTCGTCGTACGTAAAACAGAGCGCCCGATCCGCGGTCAGCATTCCGAACGCCTTGCGCACGATGTGGCGCTCGACGGGCATCTCCTTCCACCAGTTCGGCAGGATGCGGTCGAGGTCGTGGCCCCAAAGGATGCCTCCGGACAGGTTCTTGGTTCCGGGCTCGGCGCCCCGCTCGACCAGGAGTACGTTGGCACCACCCTGGGCCAAGCGGATCGCCGCCGCACAACCGGCCATGCCGGCGCCCACCACGATCGCGTCGAAATCGTCGGCCATCGGTGCCCGCCCTCGACGGGACCCTCGGGATATAACGGGCGCCCGGCGGAGCGCGTCTATCGGAAGCCGGTCTGGTTCCGGGTCGCGAGGCCCTGCGACGCGCTCTCGACGAGCCGCTGGAACTCGAACGGCCGCGGGATCCCCTTCCAGGCCTCGTTGCCGAGTCGGCTGCCCGCGCTCGGACCCTCGGAGCTGACCCACATCGTGCCGTAGCCCAGCATGCGCTGGCCGAACGTCTGGTGGACGTCGACGCCGCGGATCTGCAGGAGCGGGATCTCGTCAAAGTCGCGCCCGAAGATCCCCTTCTGGACGATCACGCGTAGGCTGGTGACCGCGTAGACCGTCGAGATCCAGCGGAAGTAGCGGACGATCAACCAGATCAGCGCGAGGAGGGTGAGGATGACGAGCAGGTCCCAGGTGTACGTCAGCGCGTCGGCGTTGTAGTTGCCGAGCCGGGTGAACGCCGAGGTCAGGCCCGGGACCATGGTCGACCAGTTGTGCCGGGACGAGTACGCCCCGAGGTCGAGCCCGAGGAGGATCAGGACCAGGAGAACCGGTCCGGGGAAGTAGAAGAGCGCCGTCGCGCGGGTCTCGCGTAACATCCCCTCGTTCTGGGCGAGGTACGTCGCACGCAGCAGCCGTGGTGCGTTGCCGACCGCGCGTCCCAGAGGTGCCGCCATCGCCGGCCAACGGGGGCCGCCGCATCATAAACTCTCTTGCGGGCGGGAATCGACCAAATAGCCGGGGGCCGTGGCCCCGCGCGATGGGTGTCACCGACTGCCACGTTCACATCAACCCGGTCTGGGAGATGCGTCCGGAGGCCCGGGCGATCCTGGGTCGGCGTGACGGACCGGCGCAGGAGGCGGAGGCGTTCGACCGGGCCCCGACGCGCTTCCTCGACTACCTCGACCACTGCGGGGTCGAACGGGCGGTCCTGATCAACTACGTCGCGCCGGAGGTGGTCGGCTACACCGAGGCGGCGAACGACTTCGTCGCCGACTACGTCCGCGCCGACCCGGACCGGCTCGTTGCGGTCGGCGGCGTGCTCCCCAGCCACCGCGATCCCGGGGCCGAGGTCGAGCGACTGGTCACCCAATTGGGCATTCGGGGCATCAAGCTGCATCCGCCGCACCAGGGGTTCGCGCCCAACGCCTACGAGGGCGGTCGACTCCCCGGGTTGCGCGCGATCTACGAGACCTGCCAGCGACTCCGGGTCCCGGTGGTCGTCCACACCGGCACTTCGGTGTTTCCCGGCGCGCGCAATCGCCTCGCGCAACCGCTCCTGGTCGAGGACGTGGCGATCGACTTTCCGGACCTCACGCTCGTGCTCGCGCACGGCGGACGGCCGCTCTGGATGGATGAGGCGATGTTCCTCGTCCGCCGGTTCCCGAACGTCTATCTGGAACTGTCGAGCATCCCTCCGACGAAGCTCCTCGAGTACTTCCCGGACCTCGAGCGGGTGCGCGATCGCTCCCTGTTCGGGTCGGATTGGCCCGGTCCCGGCGTCCGGGACATCGGGGAGAATCTAGCGGCGTTCCGGGCGCTGCCGATCAGCTCCGACGCGCAGCACGCCATCCTCGAGGAGAATCCCCGCCGGGTCTTTCGGCCCCGGGCGTGACTCAAATACTGCGGCCGACTTGCGCGCCGCCGTGAACGCCACCCCGCCCGAGAAACCCGACGCCCCGGTACCGGAGACGACTCCGGCGCCGATCGAGGCCGTCGTCATCGAGGCGGGCGAGGAGGTCGGTCGCCTGCCGCTGCCCCGGCGCAACCGCGGGGAGATCTTCGGGATCGCCAGCCAGCTGCTCGGCGCGGCGCGGATCCGGGTGATGTGCGAGGATTCCTCCTCGCGGATGGGCCGCATCACCGGCAAGATGAAGAAGAAGATGTGGATCCGAGAAGGCGACCTGCTCATCCTGCGGCCGTGGGGCTTCCAGGAAGGGAAGGCCGACATCCTGTTCCGCTACAGCCGCACCCAGGCCACGTATCTGTCCCGGCGCAACCTGCTCCCGTCGTCGATCGACATCTTCCAGGGCGGCGAGGCGGCGACCGAGGCGACTCCCCCACCGAGCTAACGGCGCATGGCGCTCGCCGACGACGGTCCCGTGACCGCGCTCGACATGGCGGTCGCCGAACGCAACGCCGTCGCCCTGGGAATTTCGCTGGATGTGCTCATGGAGAACGCCGGACGCGCCATCGCCGAGGAAGCGGCACGGAGACTCCCGGCGGCCCCGGCGCGCGTCGGGGTGCTGACCGGCCCGGGCAACAACGGGGGCGATGGGGCCTGCGCGGCCTTCTATCTCGAGCAGTGGGGGTACCGCCCGGAGCTGTGGGCGGTCCGCCCCCCGGCGGAGATCCGATCGGCCACCGCGCGCCGCTGCTTCGAGCGTCTCGCGCGACGAACGCCGATCCACGTGGGGGTCCCGACCGCCGCTCAGTTGTCCGAGTACGCCCTGATCGTCGACGCGCTCCTCGGCACCGGCCAGGTAGGCCCGCTCCGCACCCCGTTCTCGGGGATGGTCGCGGCCGCGCAGCAGAGCGGCGTACCGATCCTCGCCGCGGACGAGCCGACAGGTCTCGGCCAGCCGGACGGGCTACGCCCTCGCTGGACGGTCGCCCTCACCTCGACGAAAGTGGGCATGACGGCGGAGAGCTGCGGAGAGATCATCGTACGGGACATCGGGATTCCCCCTCTCGCGCGGCGGCAGACCGGTCCGGGAGAGTTCCTGTACTATCCGGCCCCTCCTCCCGGCGGAGACCATCCCCGCCCCGGGCGGGTCGTCGTGATCGGCGGGGGCCCCTTCGCCGGAGCGCCGACTCTCGCGGCCCTCTCGGCGCTCCGCAGCGGCGCCGAACGCGCCACGATCATCGTGCCGCTCCCCGCCGCCGAAGTCGTCCAGTCGTTCTCCCCCGACCTGGTCGTGGTCCCGGTGGGGGAGGGCCACTTTCGTGCCGCGGACGTCCCGACGATCGAGCAGTGGCTCGCCGAGCACCCGACCGACGCGATCGTGCTCGGGATGGGGATTGGACGGCTCGATGCCACCCAGGCGGCGATGCGAGAGCTCCTCCCCCGGCTGATCGGACGCTGGCCGCTCGTCGTCGACGCCGACGCGCTGGAGGCGTTGGTGGCCGTTCACCCCAGCTCCCGACCCGCGTTGCCGCTCGTCGCGACACCGAACCAGACGGAGTACAAGCGTGATTTCGCGGGCGAGCCGAACGGCGGGCTCGCCGCCGGACTCGACCACGCACGCCGGTGGGCCGGCGCTCTGCACGTCACGGTCCTGGTCAAGGGACCCGCGGACCTGATCGCCGACGCGGGGATCGCGATCGCCAACCTGCACCACCCTCCGGCGCTGGCGGTCAGCGGTGTGGGGGACGCACTGGCCGGCGTCGTGGGCTCGCTCCTCGCCCGCGGAGTGGCGCCGGTCGCCGCCGCACGTTTGGCGGCCTACTGGATCGGCGATGCGGGCGAGCGGCTGGCCTCCCGATTCGGGCCCGGGTTAGTGGCGACGGATGTGGTGTCCGAGCTGCCGGCCACCCTGCTCGCGGGTCTCGAGCGCGTGGGACGCGCCGGCGAGGGACGCGGTCCGGTTCAGGCGTAGCGAACGCGGCCGCGGATCTCTTTCGCGCGGGCCCGGACCTCCTTGGCCCGGACCGGGTTGCCCGCCTCGTAACCCCGGAAGAACGCTTTGAGCAGTGGCTCGGGCTCCGGGAGGAGCGATCGGAAGTCCTCCTCGACGAGGTGGAGGTCGATCCCGAGTTCTTCCAACCCCGCGTTGCGAGAGCCCATGGAGAGATCGAGCAGCGCGGGCGGGCCCCCTGCCCCGGCCGGGAAGAGCACGTTGGAACTGGTGAGGTCACCGTGGGAGATGCCGCCGCCGTGCAGCTGACCCAGCGCTCGGCCGAAGCGCTCCACCGCCCCCGAGAGCGCGGCGGTCGCGTCGGCGGAATGCTCGTCCAGCAGCTGCTTGAGCGTGGGGCCGGGCAGCTCCTCGAGCACGAGGCGGTGCTTGGCCAGATCGATGTCGTAGACGAGCGGGGTTCGCACCCCCAGACGGCGTGCTTCGACGAGCAGTCTCGCCTCGGTGCGGGTCCTCTCGCGGCGGAGCCGGTCGTCGAGCTCCTTGGGGCGGTAGTTCTTGGCGTCGCGCTCCTTGAGCAGGGCCGGGCGCCCCATCCATTCCACCCGACGCAACGAGGCCTCGGCGCCGCGCGAGACAGGTGGACCGGCCGCCGCCTCTTCCTCGGGCACGTGGGGGCCTACCGGCGCGACCGCGCCATAGTGGAGCGGAGGATCGCTTCGCGCGCGAGCCGGGCAGCGAGCGCGCTGGTGTTGCCGTTGTCATAGTGCGGGCTGACCTCCATGATGTCGAGGCCGGCGAGCCGCGGCGCGACCTGCCCGATGGCGTACTTCACGTCGCGGGGGGTGAGACCGAACGGTTCGGGCGTTCCGGTCCCCGCGGCGTAGGCGGGGTCGATCGCGTCGATGTCCAACGAGACGTAGATCCGTTCCGTGTTGAGGTGGGTGAGCGCCCTCCGCATGGCCGATTCGATCCCTTCCGCCGCGACCTCGTGGGCGGTGATGAACGGCATCCCGATCGTCCGGTTGTCGTCGACCTCTTCCTTGGAGACCGAGCGAACTCCCAGGACGACGACATGGTGGGCTCCGACCTTGTCGACGATCCGCCGGGAAGAGCACGCATGGCTGCGGGAATCGCCCAGGTAGCTCGCGCGAAAGTCCATGTGGGCATCGATGTAGAGCACCCCGAGCTCGCCGGGCGTGGGGTACGCCTCCACGCACGGAGGGGAGCACGCGTGATCCCCGCCGAGGACGATCGGGGTCTTTCCCGCGGCGTAGATGGGTCGGATCTCCTCGCGGACGGTCGCGACCATGTCGGCCGCGTTGCCGAACTCCGGCGCGTTGCCGAGGTCGTGGATCGGCACGTCGGAGAGGTCGATCCCGGTCTCCAGATCGTACGATTCGAAGTTCCACGAGTGCAGGCGGATCGAATCTGGACCGAATCGGGCACCGGGTCGGAACGATGTCGTGCGGTCGAAGGGAACACCCACGACGACGAACTGGGACTCGTCCCAGTCGGCGCGTGCGTCGGCGAAGGTCGTCGGGCGCTCCACGCGGCCGCGACCCTCGGCCGATATATCAGGGTGCGCGGCCGCCGATTCCGGGAGAGTTCCGGGCTCCGGCAGATTATGTGCGTGCCGGCCCTCCGCGACCCGAGGGGGTCGTGGCCGAAGCCGAGCTGGTCGGGCGCAAGGACGACGGCGAGGGCGTCTCCCTCCTCGTCCTCCGACATCCGCCGGTCAATGCGCTGAACCGAGCCCTCCTCTCCCAACTGGACCAGATCATCGGCCAGCTCGAGATCGACGCGAGTGCGCGCTCCGTCGTGATCACGGGGGACGGTTCCTACTTCAGCGCCGGGGCCGATCTCAAGGAACTCGCCGCGATGGGGCTCGACCGGGGGCCCGAGGTCGTCGCTCAGGGGCAGGCGGTGTTCTCCCGGATCGCGCGCTTTCCCCGACCGGTGATCGCGGCGATCAACGGTCTCGCCCTCGGGGGCGGACTCGAGCTCGCGCTCGCCTGCGACCTGAGGATCGCCGGCGATTCGGCCAAGCTCGGTGCCCCCGAGGTGACGTACGGGCTCATGCCCGCGTACGGGGGAACCCAACGATTGACCCGGCTGATCGGTCCCGCCAAAGCGGGGGAACTGATCTTCACCGGCTCTATGATCGCCGCGGCGGAGGCCGGTCGCATCGGATTGGTCAACCGCGTCGTCCCGTCCGGTCAGGAGGTACGCGCCGCTCGGGACCTGGCGCACACGATCGCCCAGAAGGCCCCCCGCGCCGTCGCCGGCGCGAAGTTGGCCCTCCGCCAGGGAAGCGAGCTGTCGCTGGAAGCGGGGCTCGCGCTGGAGTCGGAGATCTTCGAAGGGCAGGTACTCCCGAGCCAGGACCTCGGCGAAGGCATCACGGCGTTCGTCGAGCGGCGCCCGCCGAAGTTCACGGGGGCGTAGCCGTGGCGTTCGAGTTCTCGTTCACGGCCGACCAGGAAGCCTTCCGAGAGGCCGCGCGCGCGTTCATCCAACGCGTGGTGGCACCCGCGGTCCCGGCGATGGACGAACGGGAGGAGTTCCCGGCCGCGTCGGTGCGCGCGCTCCAACAGGAGGGGTACTTTGGGATCCCCGTTCCGGAGGAGTATGGTGGGCTCGGGCTCGGCAAGGTCGGCTACTGCATCTTCCTGGAAGAGCTGGGAAAGGTCGACGCATCGCATGGCACGATCGTCGGCGCCCACACGTCGCTCGGCATGACCCCGCTGTTGTACTTCGGCACCGAAGAACAACGCCGCCGATGGCTGATCCCGGCAGCCAAGGGCGACAAGCTGCTGGCGTTCAGCCTCACCGAACCGGGCTCGGGGAGCGATTCCGGAGCGCTCAGCACGCTCGCCGAAAGCGTCGGCGATCGGTGGTCGCTGAGCGGGACGAAGCTGTACGTTTCCAACGGAGCGGAAGCGGACACGATCATCGTCTTCGCGGCGACCGACGCCAAGCTCGGACCGAACGGGGGCGTGACGGCGTTCCTCGTGGACAAGGGAACGTCCGGTTTCACCGTGGGGCGTTGTGAGAAGAAGATGGGTCTCCACGGGACCTCCACGGCCGAACTGATCTTCGACCACGTCGACCTCGATCGGGATCACGTTCTCGGGCCGGTGGGACGGGGGTTCGTGGTGGCGATGACCGCGCTCGACGTCGGGCGGGTCTCGTTGGGGGCCACCATGCTGGGCGGGATGCATACCGCCGCGTCCGAGGCGATCAAGTTCGCGAGCCAACGCACGCAGTTCGGTCATCCGATCAGTGATTTCCAAGCGATCCAGTTCAAGATCGCCGACATGGCGATGCACGAGCACGCGTTGCGCCAGATGGTCTACCAGGCCGCCGCCCACCAGGACCGCATGGGCACGGACGTCGCGAAATGGTCCCGCGCGGACCGGGCGGACAAGACCCGGGAGTCGGCGATCGTCAAGTGCCTCGCCTCGGAGTGGGGCGTGCAGGCGATCAGCGAGTCGTTGCAGATCCACGGCGGGCTCGGCTACATCCGCGGGACCCCCATCGAACGCGCGTACCGGGACGCCCGCATCACCCTGATCTTCGAGGGGACCAACGAGATCCAGCGCCTCATCGTCGCCCGGGACGTCCTCGCTCGGGGGCTGTAGGGAAACAGTTCGCGGGCCGATCGAGAGCGTGGGAGTGCGTCTCCCCGCGTCGATCAGGCGGCCGGAGGCGGGTGGCGTAGCTCTCGGCGCAGTACTTTCTGCACGCCGCTCCGCGGCAGCGAAGTGCGGAACTCGATCGAACGGGGCGCCTTGTAGTGCGCGATGCGCTGCCGCACGAAGGCGATCAGCTCCGCTTCGGTCGCCGGCTTGCCCGCATGCAGGACCACGAACGCCTTGATCACCTCGCCATGGGCCGGATCCGGAACCCCGATCGCGGCCGCCTCGGCGACAGAGGGGTGCTGGAACAACACCTCCTCCACCTCCCGGGGATAGACCTTCATCCCGCCGACGTTGACGAGATCCTTGAGCCGATCCACGATGGTGGCGTAGCCGTCCCCGTCGAGCGTCGCGATGTCCCCGGTGCGCAGCCAGCCGTCGTGGAGTACCAGGGCCGTCTCCGCTTCGGCGTGGTAGTAGCCGAGCATGACCTGGGGCCCCCGGACGCAGAGCTCGCCGGGCACGCCGGGCGCGACGACGAGCTCGCCGTTGTCGATGTTGAGGAGGCGTTGCTCGGTATTGGGCAGGGGAAGGCCGATCGTTCCGGCTCGGCGCTCTCCCAAGGGTGGGTTGACATGGGTGACCGGCGAAGCCTCGGACAACCCGTACCCTTCGACGAGATTGCCGCCCGTCACCCGTTCAAACCGATCGGCGACCTCGCGAGGGAGCGGCGCCGAACCGCTGACGCAGATCTGGATCGAACGGATATCGTAGCGGTCGAGCTTGGGCTGCTGCAGGATCCCGGAGTAGAATGCCGGGACCCCGGGGAACTGGGTGGGTCGATAGCGGGCGATCAGCTTGAGGGCCTCGGCCATGTCTGGCCGCGGCTGCAGGACGAGCTCGGCCCCGTCGATGAGCGGGTAGTTCATCGCCACGGTCATCCCGTAGACGTGGAACAGTGGGACGGATACGAGGACGACATCCCGGTGGTCCCCCTCGCGGCGGAACCGCGCCTCGCACTGGAGGGCGTTGGCGACCAGATTGCGGTGCGTCAGCATCGCGGCCTTTGGGCGTCCGGTCGTGCCACCCGTGTACTGCAGTACGGCGACCTCGGTCGCGGGATCCGATGCGATCGCGGGGATCTCGCCGCTGGTCCGCACGGCATCGCTCCAGGGGCGGACGCACGCATCGGTGGGCCATCGCGTCGATCGGCCGGCGCGATGAAGAACGGCATTGACGAACCACCGGCGGGGGATCGGGTAGGCGTCGCGGGTTCTCGCCACGTACACCAGCTCGACCGGCGCTTCGGTCGCCACGGCGGCCAGTTGCGGATAGAGGATCTCGAGCGTGACGACGCCCTTCGGGCGCGAGTCCAGCAGCAGCCGGGTCAGGTCCTGGCCGAGATAGAGCGGGGAGACCTGCACGACCGTTACGCCGAGTCGTAGCGCCCCGTAGTACGCGATGGGGAAGACCGGCGTGTTCGGTAGGTAGAGTGCGAGCCGGTCCCCGGCGCGGAATCCCGCTTCTCGGAGCGCGGCCGCGAACGCTCCGGCCTCCTTCCAAAATTTCGCGTAGCTCCAGCGTACCCCATAGTGGTTGAGCGCGGGGCGATCCGGCCAGCGCCGTACCGAATCCTCGACGAGGTCCGGGAGCCGTCGATTGGGCACTTCCACGCGGGTGACCCACGCCGCACCCCCGAGCGGGTGGGGACCGACCTCGGCGAAGAGCGGCGCTGCCATGGTCGCCCGCCCTCACTCCGTCGTCTCAGCCTTCGGCATGGCTTCGAACTGCACACCGGATTTGTAGCTGCTCACGAAATGAACCGGGTCGCCGATGGCGAGCGCGTCATCGGTGCGGGCGGTCGCCACCCAACCGGTCACGCGGCCCCCTCCGTCCAGCTCCACGACGACGTAGGCGTAGGGCGCGTCGTTCAGGAACTCATCGCTGGGCACGTGCTGGACCGAGCAGGCGACGATCCGGCCGCGACGGTCGAGATCGAACTCTACCAGATCCCGCTGGCCGCACCGGGGGCAGATCAGTCCCCACGTGGCGGTGACGAATCCACAGCTGGAGCGAAAGCCGCGGAGCCGATCCTCGTCCGCGTAGCCGCGCAGGTACTCCCCGATCGAATGGGCGGCGGCCGGCGCGGACGGCTCGACCATCGGGCACTACCTCCGGCCGAAGATGTGGACGGAGCACGAGCTACCGGTCGCCCCGACGTTGTGGGCGAGCGCGATCTCGGCCTTGGGGACCTGGCGGCCCCCCGCTCTCCCGTTGAACTGCTCGAAGATCTCGAACACCTGTGCGGCGCCGGTCGCGCTGACCGGGTGGCCCTTCGCCTTGAGTCCCCCGGAGGGATTCACCGGCAGTCGCCCGTCGTGGGCCGTCACCCCGTCCCGCGTCGCGGCGCCGGCCTTCCCGGGCGCGTAGAATCCGAGGTCCTCGAGCGCCATCAGCTCGGCGATGGTAAAGCAGTCATGCACCTCGAGAAAGTCGATCTGACTGCGCTCGATGTGGGCGAGGCGGAGCGCCTTCTCGCCGGCGGCGCGGGTCGCGGGTATCCCGGTCATCGTGCCCCGGTCTTGGATGTCTCCCGCCGCCCCGGTTCGCACCGAGGCCCGCATGACCAGCGGTTCCGACGGCGGGCGCGGGAGCGAGTCCCGGGCCGCGACGACGAGCGCGGTCGCCCCATCCGAGAACGGGCAGCAATCGTACAGGCGCAGCGGAGAGGCGATCACCGGCGAACCGAGGTACGTCGCCATCGAGATCTCCTTTTGGAAATGCGCGTACGGGTTGCGGGCGGCGTTGGCGTGGTTCTTGACCGCGACGGCCCCCAGCTCTTCCGGACGCGTCCCGAACTCCTTGAGATAGGCGCTCGCCAGCGTGGCGTAGAGGCCGGGGAACGTCGCACCGTTGTGCGTCTCGAACGGGTAGTCGGCGCCCATCGCAAAGTAGCTGGTCGCCGCGAGCGTATCGAGATGCGAGAGCCGCTCCACCCCGACCACGAGGGCCGCGTCGATGAATCCCCCCGCCACGTGGACGAACGCTTCGTGGAGGGCCGCGCTCGTAGACGAGCACGCGGATTCCACAGTGCAAGAGGGCACCTCGGGTATCCCGAGGGCGGTATTGATCAGCGGACCCAGGTGGGCCTGCCGCTCCGCCACGCCAAAGCAGTTGGCGACGAACGTGTACCCGATGCGGCGTGGGTCGAGGCCGCCGCTGTCCAGCGCCGCGAGCGCGACCCGGGTCGCCGCTTCCCGCCCGGTCTCGGCCAGCTTGCCGAAACGGGTCGACGCCGCGCCGACGACCCAGGTTTCGCGCACCGGGGCGCTCACCCCCTACGGTCGGATAACACTAGAGGGGATCGGCGCGTGGGCGGTGGGTTCGGCGTGATCCTCCGGTAGCTCGGCGAGCCGCTGGAGTTCGGAGAAGATCTGCGCGGCCTCGAGCGGGTCGTGGCACTTGATGAGGACCCGGCCATCGTGGCTCAGGGTCGTCTCCCGTTGCAACTGGATCAGCAGCATGACCTTGGCATCGGTGACCGCGATGCCGGCGCTACGGAGGCGCCGGGCGATGGCGGCCAGATCCAGATGCAATCGGGGTTCCGGCGTCGCCTCGAACGCGCCGCGGTTGGAACAGAGCTTGAGCGTGGAGTACGTCACATCACCACGGCGCGCCGGACGCAGTCGTCGATGATCGCGTCAACGTCCAGCTGCTGCTCCTCCTGGAGGATCTGGATGAGGTTACTGCGGGTGGCCGGCTTGTCGGGAACGGCTTGGCAGCAGACACCCGGCCGCGTCGAGATGGCGTAGGTGCCGATCTCTTTGGCGACCGCCTCGATCTCCTGCTTGTCGAACCCGATCAGCGGCCGGACAATCGGGAGGTGGACGGATGCCGTCGCGGTGCGCATGTTGCTGAGGGTCTGGCTCGCGACCTGGCCCAACGCCTCGCCGGTGGCCAGGAAGGTCGCGCCTTCCCTCTCGGCGATCCGCTCCGCCGAACGCCACATGAACCGGCGGCAGAGCACGCAGCCGACGTGGCGATCGGTGTTTCGCATCAGCGTGACCTGGGTGGGTCCGTGCGGCAGCACATAGAGCGGTACCTTGCGGCCGAACCGCTCGGACAGCACCTGCATATGGTCGAGGATCTTGCTGAGCGGCGAATCGTCGGTGAACGGGCGGTTGTCCAGATGGACCGCCAGCATGTCGTGGCCCTGCCGGAGCATGTAGTAGAGGCTGACCGGTGAGTCGATGCCCCCGCTCATCAGCATCACGCCCCGCGCCATGGGTTAGCCTACGAGGCCGAGGGTATAAAATCCGCCGGGCGCGCGGGGGGCTAAATAGCGAGCCGAATTCGCGCGCAGCATGCCGGAAGCCGCAGCCCCGCCCGTGGAGCTCACGTGTAAGTCCGAGGGGCGGGGAACCCCGATTCTGCTGCTCCACGGGATGGGCGGCGACCACACCGTCTGGAACAGCGTGACCGCGCCCCTCGGAGCTCGGCACGAGGTCCTCGTGCCGGATCTGCGCGGCCACGGCCGATCGCCGGCGCCACCCGGCTCGACGTACTCGTTTGCGGAGATGGAGGGCGATGTGCTGGCGCTGCTGGATGCTCGACAGAAGGCCCAGGTGGACGTAGTCGGGCTCAGTGCCGGCGGGTTCCTCGCCTTGCGGCTGGCGTTAGACCACCCGGATCGCGTCCGAAGCCTCGTCGTGATCGGCGCCTCCTCCCACTGTGACAACCACACGAAGGCGGTCGCCGAGCGGTGGGCGGAGGTCTACCAAACCGAGGGGTTCGACGCCTACGTGCTCCGGCTGCTCAAGGATCTGTTCTATCCGGATTGGGTCGAAGCCCACATGGACTATGCCGACGCGATGAAGGAGCGCCTCCGAGGCGTGGATCTGAAGGGTCCGCTTCAGTGGGGCCTCGCCGTCCGCACCTTCGACCTGCGTGGCCGGCTCGGTCGCCTCCGGGTCCCCACGTTCATCATCCACGGGGTCGACGACCAGGTGATCGACTCGGCACACGCGCGCCTGTTGCGGGTGTCGATCCCCGGTGCGCAGCTTAGGTTGTTCCCCTTGACCGGCCATCTCCCCCCCGTTGAGAAACCGACGGAGACCACCCAGGCGATCGCGGAATGGGTGGACCGCGAGGGCCCCGCCGCGGGCGCGGCCGCCGCGGTCGCCTGACACCGGGCGGGCTTTGGATCAACACCCCGGTCGACCATGCACCCGGGGTCTTGACCCTCCCTGACCGTCCAGTCCACCCGTGCTTCCCGGAACGACCCGGGAGTAGAGGAGCATCATC
>JAKIWD010000120.1 GCA_022750205.1 Thermoplasmata archaeon | reverse complement strand
CATCGGGCGTGTGCTGGAACCCGTGCCAATCGAACTCCGCGAGCTCGGCGAGCGGCATCGATGCCGCGCTCACCAGCGTCCACCCGAGCGGCGGGGCTGGCAGGGGCGGGGGCGACGTCGGCACGGTCATCTCCAGGCAGTGACGGAACAGTACGCTCTCCCCCGCTCCGGCGGGCGCGGCCCGGGCGAGCCGATCCTCTTCGTCGGGGGCGAGCCCCGTGACGCCCGCGTCCAGCCGTTGGGCGCCCAATTCCTTCATAGAGGCACCGAGCACCGTCAGCAGCGTCCGGGCGCGGTCGAGCCGATCGGGGCCCTCGCTCACGTGCACATGGCCATAAGCCCGCCCCGGTCGAACCGACAGGAAGCCGACCCCGGCGAGCGGGGAACCGGCGATCACCCAGCCCCGCAACTGTCCGCCCTTGAGCTCGGCCGCCGACTCCTCGACCCAGGTCGACGGCAGGAATTCGCCCCGGCCGAGGAGCTCGGCCCGCAACCGGTGGGTGATCTCCATGAGGTCGTCGGGGCGGGCCTGCGTGGCGGGGACGGCGAAGGTGCCGGCCGGGCGCGGGGGTTCCCCGCCTAGGCCTTCACGCATTCACGGACCAGGAGCTGGGCGATGTCGGGGGCCACGGACGCCTTCTCCGCGGGGTTGTCGAGGGTGTCCGTGGAGTAGAGTTCGTCGGCGACGGCTTTGATCCGCTCGAAGGCGTCCTTCAGGAACAGGCCGTGAGTGCACGCGGCACTGATCGAGCGAACCCGCTGGCGCTTGATGAGCTTGGCCGCCTCGACGATGGTGCCACCGGTCGAGATGACATCGTCGAGGATCACCACGTGTTTGTCCTCCAGGTCCCCCACGCCTGACGCGGGGAGCGAGAGCTCCACGTGCTCGCTGTCGATCCGCTTCTTCTCGAGGGAGATGTACGGTTTCTCGAGCAGCTGGGCCATGCGTTTGACCCGGTCGAGACCGCCCTTGTCCGGCGAGACGAGCACGTCGACCGGGCGCTCCCGCAGGAGCCGGGCGATCGCGGGTATGCCGCTCGCTTCGAAGGCGGGTTGGTGGAAGGAAGCGAGGGTCAGCGGCGAGTGCATGTCGACGGTCACCACCGCGTCGGCCTCTACCTCGATGTGCTTACCGAGAGCGCGCGCACTGACCGGTTCACCGGGGAAGAACGACCGGTCCTGTCGCGCGTAGCCGAAGTACGGGATCACAACAAAGAGGCGGCTCGCGCCGGCCTCCCGGATCGCATCCTCGAGCAGCAGGAGCTCGATCAGGTCGCGGTCGGTCCGGGTCGATTGTACCAGGACCACGTCTTCGCCGTTGAGGCGTCCACCGACGCGCAGGTAGAGCTCTCCATCTGGGAAACGCTTGACGAACGGGATCCCGAAGGGGGCGTTGCCGAGCTCTCGGGAGACCCGTTCGGCCAAGGCCGTCGATGCGGTGCCTCCGATGACGTACATGCGTGAGCTTCCGGACCGGGGACGGGGTGGGTCCCAAATAGGTTGTGGAGGGACCGGACTACTCCGGGCGCGCGGGGGGCTCCGGTCCATCGCCCGGGGGCGCCGCCCGATAGTACAGCCCCCGCGGACGTGAGGTCGATCGGTGGTAGCCATCGAGGACCCCTACCCGGACCTCGCGCCCCCGCAGGACCGAGAACAGTCCCGCGACGAGCACGAAGCTCGCCGCGACGAGGAACGCCACCCGCATGCCGCTGAGGAACACGGTGGCGAGCTGGTCCGAAGTAAGTCCCAATCCCCCCGTGGTGGCCGTGTTGAACGAGCCCCCGAACAGGAGGGCGGCGGTCCCGCCCGGAAGCTGGCTGGTCAGTGCGACGAGCGCGAGGGCGAAGGAGAGCGCCATCGACGAGTTGCGTAGGGTCATCATGATCCCGGAGCCGACGCCGTAGCGCGCGCGGGGGACACCGCCCATGATCGCCGACGTGTTCGCAGGGAAGAACAGCCCGCCCCCGACGCCCATGATCGCCTCGTACACGGCGACCTGCGAGAGCGGTGTACTGCGGCTGATGGTCGCGAACAGGACCAGGGCGAGCGCTTGGACGAGGAGGCCCGCGGTCGAGAGCAGCCGCGCGCCGTACCGGTCGGAATAGAGGCCAGCGATGGGACCGACGACCGCCAGTCCGACCGAGAGGGGAATGAGCAGCAGCGACGCGGTGATGATCCCCACGCCGAGGATGCCTTGGAAGTAGACCATCAATAGGAAATTGGTGGCGAAGATCGCCACGCCCTGCAGGAGCGACGCCATCAACGACGCACTGAAGATCCAGCTCCGGAACATTCCGAAGGGGAGGATCGGGTCGCGGCTGACGTACGTCTCCCAGAGGCCGAACGCGACCAGGAGGGGCAAGGCGGCGAGGAGCGGAAGCCGGCTCTGCCAGTCGCCCCAGCCCACCAGGATCCCCTCGGTGATCCCGTAGAGGAACGCGGCCAGGCCTCCGGTGAACAGTGCCGCGGCCGGGAAGTCGAAGGTCTCCTTCGCGTTCGGAGTGACGGACTCGCGGAGCACGAGGTACGCCAGGATCGTGGCCGCCACGCCGATCGGCACGTTGATCCAGAAGATCCATCGCCACGAGGTGATCGTCAGGATGACCCCGCCGACGAGGATCCCGAACACCGCTCCCGTCCCCCAGACCACGGAGTTGATCCCGAACGCGCGACCCCGCTCGTTCGGCGGGAAAGCGTCCGACAGGATCGCAAAGGAGTTCGCGAGCAGCATCGCGCCGCCGACCCCTTGGAGCCCGCGGAACAGCACGAGCTGAAGCCCGGTCTGTGCGACCCCGCAGAGCGCGCTCCCGACGATGAAGACGACGAAACCGGCGTTGTAGAGCCGCTTACGGCCCTTGAGATCGGCGACCCGCCCGAGGGAGAGCACCAGCGCGGTGCCCATGAGGATATAGATCATGAGCACCCAGACCATCTCGACGAGGCTCGCCTGGAGCTCGCGGGCGATCTGCGGGAAAGCGATGATCAGGACGTTGGCATCGATGGCGCCCATGAGGCTGCCAATGCAGACGACGCCGAGCGCCCGCCATTTGTATTCCATCGTGATCGGCATCGAGTCTCACTGGGGGGTTAACCGTTGCGGACGGCACGATTCCGGGCGTTGCCATGCCGTAACATGGGGCTCACTGGCCCGGAGGCTCTCCCCCGAGGGAAAGCGCCCCCGGTCCACACGGATACGTGACGAAGTCTAGTTCGCTAATTGACGATTTCGCTCTGTCAATGTTCAAATAGTAGTTGTTGCCCCACGCGTTTCTCGGCGGGTCGGAAACGAACCTGCGGAGGAACGAACGGATGCACATGTGGGCAAAGACGGAACGACGCTGGAGAAAGAAGACAAAGCGCGGCGTATCGCCGATCATCGCTACGATTTTGCTCGTGGCGATCACGGTGGTTCTCGCGGCGGTCTTGTACATCTTGATCTCTGGCCTGACGAAGGGACCCGGAAACACCCCGCTGGGCACGGCGCTCGCGATGTCTCCGGCCAACGAGCAACAGGCGGGAGCGAACTTCTGGTACAACTTCTCGATCGCGTCCGCTAGCGGCGGCCTGACGCTGAGCAACCTGGCGTTCCAGGTTCAGACGTCGACCGGCGGCATCGTCACGCTTGCGGGTGGACCGACGGTTACCGTCATCGGCTTGACCGGTAGCACGGTGGGTACCTACACGATCGCTACGGCGACGTGGGCGAGCGGCGGATCGACGGCCGTCTCCAACCAGATGCAGATCTCGATCAAGACGTCGAGCAACCTGGAGTCTCAGGGCGACACGTTGGTCGTACTCGGCGGCGGCTCGTTCTCGGGGTCGATCTCGGTGAACATCCCGTAAGGCACAGGAAATAACATAGGAAGCACACAAATGTTCGGAACAACCAAGCAGACGCGACGCTGGAGACAGAAGGGCAAGCGCGGAGTATCGCCGATCATCGCTACGATCTTGCTCGTGGCGATCACGGTGGTACTCGCAGCGGTGCTCTACATCCTGATCTCGGGCTTGACGAAGGGACCCGGAAACACCCCGCTGGGCACGGCGCTCGCGATGTCTCCGGCCAAGGAGCAGACGGCCGGTGCGCAGCACTGGTACAACTTCTCGGTCGTGTCCGCGAGTGGCGGCCTGGTCTGGAATGACATGGTGTTCCAGTTCCAGACCTCGACCGGTGGGATCATCACGGTCACCGCCCCGACGATCACCGTCATCGGTATCTCGGGCGCGAACGTGGCGACCTACTCGGGTGGAGCCTGGACCGCCGGCGGGACCGTCTCGGCGTCCAACCAGCAGCAGCTCATCGTTCAGTCGACGAGCAACCTCGCTTCCTCGGGCGACGTAATGGTCGTCCTGGGCGGCGGCACCTTCTCGGGGTCCATCTCGGTGGCCATCCCGTAAGGGCGGGCACCGGACTCCGACCAACCCTTTCCTCCCTTTTCTTTTTCTTGAGTCAAGTCGAGCCAAGTTTCGGCCTCACCGCGCGGGGAGGCTGGTACGGCCGGACGCGTTCGGCCTGGCATGCCTCAGATCGGTCGATGGACGATCGACCGGGGCCTCGGGATCCGTCTAGAGGTCGTCGTCGGTGGGGGGTTTGTGTTTGGTGCGACGCTCGGCCCGGCCGACCTCGGGGCGGGGCCTTCCGCCGAAGGTGGTGCGGTGCTCGCCCCCCGTCGGAGAGGTCGGCGGCGTGCCGCCCGACCCAGTGTCCCGATCCTCGTCCGGGTGACGCCAATGGCGTAACGCACTGCGCCAGCGGTGTGGGGTCGGCGGCTCGTCGTCCTCCTCGGCGTCGGGGTTGGCGGCCCGCCGTTCGGCGTCCCGTGCCTTGCGGCGCTCGTCCTGGATCCCCTCGGCACGCAAGAACAGGTGGAGAAGGATCGCACCCCCGATGATCGCCACGAGGGACAGGCCCATGTACGACCAAGACTGCGAGGGAACCTCGGCCGAATTGCCGTCGAGGAGGAGCTTGACCGACCCGAACCACGGCAGCATCCCTCGGGCGGCCCCGACGATCCACGCGGGTTCGACGAGGGACGAGAGGAACGGCTGGTCCGGATCCCCCTGGCTCGTGTCGCCGGGGTTGAAGTTGTTGTCCCCCATCGTCAGGAAGCCCGAACTCCCCCCCAGGGCGGAGAGGGGAACGACGACGTTGACCGATCGCCATCCAACGTGAAAGAGCGTGAGGGTGGACGAGCCGGGGATGTTGCTGGTGCCGCACGAATTGAGCGTCAGCGAAACGCTGTAGACCGCATTGGACGCCGCGCCACACGGCTGACCCTGCAGCTCCGGGAGATTGTAGAGTCCTCCGACGACCGAGACGAACACGAGCGCCCGATGGATGATCGGTGCGCCGCTCGTGTCTCCATTGGGGTGGTAGAGGATGACGTCCCCATACTCGCCATAGGTCGTGTAGCCGGACTGGGCGGCCACGACGTAGGGAGTGAGTTGATCCTGGGTGACCTTTTGGGCGAGCACCAGGTCGCCGGTGTTGATCAGTCCGACCTGGTCGGAGTAGCCATGTTGCATGCTGTCGGACTCGACGACGTACATGGGCGGCCAGTTCTGGGTGTAGGCGAAGAGTCCGACCAACAGGACAAGGACCACCGCGAGGGCGACCAGCGGCTCGAAGTACGCCGAATCCCGCGCGCGAAAGTAGACACGCTCCTTCTCCGGGGGAGCGCCGACGGCAGAATCGCGGGCGCGTCGCCCGCGCCGAGGCTCGGGCTCCTCCTCGGGCGCCTCCTGCTCGTCGCTCCACCGTCGGACCGGATCTCGCTTGGCACCGCGCGTCCGCCCATGGTGCGAGGTCGACGGAGCGCGAGGCGATTCCTCATCGTCCGCGCCTTCGTCGTCGGCGGGCGGCCGGCGCGACGGCATCGGTCTCCGGTTTCACCCGCCGCGCTTAACCCTTCGTACCAACCGGCACCAGGGGGCGTGCCCCACCAGCGACGGACACCGCACCGCGAACGACCAGGAGTGTCGCAACGAAGAGGGGAAGGAGCGAAAGGTCGGCGAACGGCCAGACGAAACCGACACCCTCACCCGCCCAGAAAATCGCGAACGTGAACAGCGCGGAGGTGCCCGCCAGCTTCAGTTGTGGAACCTTGATCCGCCGGATCCGTTCGTGCAGGATCGCCGCGAGGGTCAGCAGCACGACCCCGCCGATCACCGCGCCGAGGAGGGCGGACCAGGCGTAGCCGGCGGCCGCTAAGGCGATCAACACGATGACCGCCTCCGTCGATTCCACGGCCCCTACGCTCACGCCGCCAGCGAACTGGAGGGTGCGGTGCAGCGGT
>JAKIWD010000124.1 GCA_022750205.1 Thermoplasmata archaeon | reverse complement strand
CCGCCGTCGAAACTGGCGCGAACATGGTTTCCCCGCCGTGGTCAAGCTCTCGGGTCGGCGGACGGAGTGGGCGCGGGCAACTCGGAGAGAATCTCCCCGGGAATCTGGACCACGGCGCCTTCCGCCCCCGAGCCGGCGAGGCCGGAGCTCAGAGGGCCGGTGGGGATTCCCGAGACCCAGGTCGGACCGGTCCGGGCCAGTTGAGTGAGGAGCGACCAATCCGTGGCGAGGGCCCGCGGCGAGTACAATATCGTGGTAACCCCGACCGCCCGGATCGCTTCGGCGACCTCCAGAGGGGATCGACCCACCCACTCTCCCTCGAGGGCGACGACGGTGCCCTCGGGACTGACGACCAGTTCTGCGACGATCTCCTGCGACATCTTCCACGCCCGGCGGAGCTCGCGTGCGGACGCGAGCGAGGCCGTCGACAGGACCACGCGGCGGGCGCCCGCAACCAGACCGTCGATCGCTTCGTCGGCCCGCTGGACTCCGGCATCGAGCCAGAGATCGGCGTCGCGCGACAGCTCTTGGATGTAATCGAGCTGGGGCTCTCCCTTCCGCCGTCCGTCGAGGTCGACAACGTACAGCCCGTCGTACTCGGGAGCGAGCGCGTCGGCGACGTCGAGGATCTCCCGGAACTTGCCGTCCGGGCCCCGGACCGAAGCATACCCGGTCTCCGTGGCGACGACGAGCTTGCCGTGCGAGAGCGTGATAGCGGCCCTTCGGCGCGGCCCTGTCGTCGAGCGCTTCGCCGGTGGTGCGGACACGTGGGCGGTCGAACAATCGCGCGGGTAGATATCCTCGGGGTCCACCAGAACGCTTAGGTCGGTCGGCCGACTGGGCTCACCGCCAGGAGGCAGAGGGCAGCTGACGGTGGAGGTTTCCGGTAACGGTACCCCGCTGAGGAAAGTCCCCACTCCCAGGACCACGGGGGCGGGCGGGAGCCCGCCGGGCGAGAGCCCGAGCTCCGGAGCAGCAACGACACAGTCCGACGGTACGGTGAAGGCGTCGCGCCGGAGGATCCGTCGGGATATGGTGAAACGGCCGTCTCCCCGGGAGCAAGCCCTGAGCGACGGGATGTGGTTGGTCCCCCGACCGTCGAGGAGAGCGCGGAGTCGAATGCTGCCTGAACCAGAATGGGGCTTACTACTGCGACCTGGCCGGCACGTCAGTAAAATGGGGTGCCGCCGGCCCGGAGACGCCGTTTCCGGGCCGGGAATGGTTTAGGAACCCCTCCCAACGGTCCATGCCGGTGCGCCCATCCGCCCGGTCGATGCCGATCTACGAGCCAGTCTGCTCGAACCTCCCGCGGCTCCAAACCCCTGAGTCGTCGTCAGGGGCGCTCGGGCCCGGTACGCGAGCCGTCCGAATGTCCAGCGCAGCTCGCTTGGCGGATCGGTACTGCACGATCGCCGGCCGCGCGAGCCAACGCGTCGCAGCTACGGAGCGGATGGGACACCCGCACGCAACTCTGGAAACGACCCCACGAGATACTCCGTTTGTTCGAGCGTCAGGAAGATTCCGCGGCCGCGCTTCGGGGCGGCTTTCGAGACATAACTGAGCGCCGACCCAAATCGCCCGGCCCGAGTCAGCCGAAACGTATAGTCCGAGGGCGCCAGCTTCCTTCGTGGGCCCCACCGGGTCTCGAACACGATGCTGCTAGCCTGGGCCGTGAGGTAGCGCGGGACGAGCAGGTGATAGCCGACCACCCACGCGGCGGTGAGGACAGCGAACATGAGAGCACCCAGAATCAGCGCGAAGGGCCTGGCTCCGCCAGTCGCGAAAAAGAACGTGGCGCCCGCGCCAACGACGTAGAACGCCACGGCGACGAGCGTGATCGGGGTCCTGACGGTGAAGCCGGGTCTTCCTACCGGCTCGATGGCTTGGCGCGCCACGGCTCCCGCGGGCGAGGAGGCGAGGCGGGGGATGAGGGTTCGCCTGCCGGTAGATCGCGCGCTCGGCCGAGGCGTAAGACCCCACCACAGGACGTCGGGTTGGTGTCCTTGCGAACTTCAGCGAATTGCTCGAGGGATGCGTCGCTCGTTTCATCCGGGAAGCTGAACGGGCGACGCGGGCCGAGGGGAGCGGTCACGGACTGACTCGCGGGTGGCGGTTGCTCCGCTTAACGGCGGATGACTACACTTCGGCGCGAGGCTTAAGGCGGGCGGCGAGGTACGGGTAACGGCTCAGTATATGCGCGGCACGGGCGGCACGCTCGTAGTAGCACTCGCCTTGACTTGCCTCCTCCTTCTGGCTTCGGTGGCCCTGAGCCTTGGCCGCCAGCAGCGCATGGGCGCAGAGCGGGCGCCTCACGCCAGTACCTCTCGGCCCTCAGTCTTGCCGCTCGGAAATGTCACGCCCTGCTCGTCCCTCAACTCCAACGGCTCCCTGAACGGAACCTATCTGACGATCTACGACGGAGTGAACAATCTGTCCCAGAACTGGACCCCCGGCCCCAATGAGTCTAAGCCAGCCAATCAGAGCGAGTACCCCAACGCCCGGACTGGCGAGCAGCAATTGGACGAGGCCTGGACCACTATTTGCGAGAGCCTCGCTTATGGCACACTGTATGCCGAGTGGGGGTTCAACAGCACTTTCAGCGGATTCCAATTGGATCCGAACGGATTCTACGACGTGAACTTTGGGTTCGTCTACCATGCGTCGTGCGATAACTCGTCGCGACTGCCGGGACCGAATCAATCCTCCTGCGAGTACTTCACAACCTGGTACGTCAACGCGTCGAGCGGGGTGATTGTTGGACCCCAAACGACCCCCGGCGACAACGTGAACACCGGGCCGCCACCCATACCCGGCGACGATGGCGGTACTCCGCTTGGCTCACACTCGTCGCGTTCCGGTACTCCGAGCCACTCTACGCGGACCAGCGGCGTGCCATTCCAGGCCTCCCTTCACGCAACGAGCTCCGGTGGGTCAGGGAACGCTTCGTACATCGCCCTCGGAGTCGCGATTTTTTGCATAGCGGGCCTAATCGGGGCCTTATTGGCGAGGCGCCACATCCCGTAGCCCGCCCCCGGCCGGCGCAGGTCGTGGGGGCTCCGACTTGGGACCCCGGCACGGTCGCGGGCGTTCCAAAGGTCCCGTGGTAGCCGACGTCGTCCTGCATTCCCGAAGCGGCCCCCCACCATCGGGAGCTGATGCTCGGATGCGGCGGCACGGTGTCAGGGGAGGGGGGAGGGAGGCTCCGCCCGATTTATAGTCCGGGACGAACTCCCAGGACCAGTGGAAAGGACCTTCTGGTCGATCTACCTGCGGGTGGTATTCCCCGGAGTACTCCTCGTCTTCCTAGTTCTCACGCTGTCCGCCGGGAGCAACTGGCCCTGGTTCGTCTTGGGAGAGGCGGTCGTTCTCGTTCTGATGCTCGGGGTCGTCGCCTATCACTTCGGAATCGATTCAATCTTCGAGTCGCGCAGGGAGTTGCTTGAAGATGCCGAGGGCTCGGAAGAATCGGCCGGCGACCTTGTCCGAGATTTGAATCGTGATGCGGCCCAAGCGGAGGATCTGAGCTTTGGGGCCCCCGGCTTGCGCCGCTAGGCCGGACCGGACTCGATCTTCCGACTCCCACGAAACTTCGGAAGTGTCACCGCGACCGTCCTTTCTCCGCCGACCCGGTTCTCCCGTGTCGAATCCTGGGACCAAGGCCCGAGGGCCCCTGGGAAACTAGGTTGGGCTACGCTGTCGGCGGGGGAGGATGCATGTGACCGGAGCCGGCCATCTGCGACGCTCGGGGTGGCCCGACCGGCTCGGATACATTCGTTCCGTGCGATTTTCTCGTCGGAGAGTTGAAGTCGGGCTCACTACCGCGACCCGGCCCGGCGGGTGTCTCCTCCGGCCGGTGACACCCAAAATCGGCCCCTCGGCCCCGGATGTTCCGCCCGGCGCGTCCCACGACGGTGGAACGCCAAGAATGCCCATCGAGGCTTAAGTACTACTTTCCAATAGCCAATCGAACGAGTCCCCGATGGCCGAGTGCAGGAATCGAACTGGACGAGAGCGTCAGCGCTCTTCGATCCAGGATTCGCAGCCTGCGACGCACGCTTGCTGGGGCCTGGTGCCGTAAGGTTCGAAGGAAGCGCTGGAGCGAAACGGAGTAGGAAACAAATGAAGAAGAGTGGAATCGCAGTGGCCTTCGTTCTGGTGGTCCTCGCCCTCGCCGTGCTGGCGGTACCGGCCCACGCGCCGCGGCCGACCGCTTCCCTGGCATTCTCCTCGACCGGTGTTGCTGGATCCGCGCCTGGGACCCTCCGCACCGCGGTGGCGCCCGCCACACCGACCCCGCAGACCACGTTCCCGCGCACCGTCCTGATTGAAACCTTCACGGGGGTATGGTGCCCGCACTGCCCCGCGGAGACGCAGTCCCTCTACCAGTTCGACCTGAACACGAGCCACTCGGTCCTCAACATCGCGGAACTCCACGTCTGCGGACAGGCGCCTCCCGCGGCCTGCCTGGACAACTACGTCCCGCCCGACCAGACCAGTTACACCCGCGGGACGTTCTACAGCGTGTGCGGATACCCCGACGTGTTCTTCGATGGCCAGCACGATGTGTGCGGGGCTTCCAACTCGGAGTCCCAGATGGGCGGAGAGTACGCGCAGCACATCGCGAACGCCTCGGCGTACGCCGGCAATGTCTCCATCGCCGACGTCGCCTCGGTTTCGCTCGGCAATGTCAGTGACTTCGTGAACGTCACCTCCGGCGTCACCGGCACCTACAATGCGGTCACCTACCTCCTCGAGTACATCGGCAAGCTGAACGTCAACAACGGCGGCGGGCCCCACGACATCGGCAACGTCGTTCGCGAGACGCTCTACAACCACCCCCTCAACCTGACGGCCGGTGAGAAGACCTCGTTCCACGCGATCGGACCGGTCAACTCGAGCTGGAACACCCAGAACCTGAGCGTCGCGACGCTGGTTCAAGCCAACGCGACGCACATCGTTCAGAACGCGAACATGAGCGCCGTCTCGAACATGGTCACGACGGTGACTTCCAACGCATCAATCGTCGTATCTGGGAACACGGCGACCATCACCGTCCACGCCATCAACGGGAGCTCGGGCCTCGCGATTCCGGGCGCCACGGTGACGGTCTCACCGAGCCTCGGTTCCGTCAACCCCACCAGTGGCGTGACGGGAAGCGGAGGAACCTTCACCACGACGTTCACCGCGTCCAACGTCTCTGCCCCCCAGCCCGTCCTGATCTCTGCGCAAGTCCAGGCGTCGGGATTCGTCGACGGCACGGGGGCCGTGTCGATCGTCGTGAATCCCCTGGTGCTCTCGCCCGCCCCCACGGGACTGACGGTGATGCCCGGTAACGGAGAGGTCACTCTCAACTGGACGACCCCCGCGGCCGGCGGCTTCGGAGACACGTACTACGTGTACCGCTCGACGTCGGCGAGTGGCGGCTACGGGCCGATCGGAACTTCCACGACGAACCAGTACGTCGACTCGAGCGTACTGACGGGCCAGAGCTACTGGTACACGGTGAGCGCGCAGAACACGAGCGGGTTCTCGGGAAACACCACTGCGACCGGCGCGACCGGAGTCACCACCGTGCCCCAGGGGCTGCCGTCGACCATCGCTTGGTGGTTCTCGATCGATTCCCAGAACTTTACGTCCACTGGAGCGAGTTCGCTGCCGCTCTTCCTGCCCACGGGGAACTTCACCTACCAGTTCGCGCCGCGGTCGTACGCCTACGTCGGTGAGCCGGTGACCGCGATGCTGCACGTCGCGGGCACCCCGATCACACTGACCGCCGCGTTCGTCCCACGCTACGCGAGCCTCGAAGGGACCGTCAGTCCCGCCAACGCCGCCGTCACCCTGAACGGGACGGTCGTCAACCTGACCGGCGGCGCGTTCGTCGAAGCGCTCGCGGCCGGCTCGTACGTGATCGACGTCACCGCGCCCGGATACCAGTCGAACTCGACGACCGTCGTCTTGACCCCGGGCAACCTCACAACGGACAACGTGG
>JAKIWD010000063.1 GCA_022750205.1 Thermoplasmata archaeon | reverse complement strand
CTCCGACCGAGGAAGCCCCGCCGGGCGGTGAGGGAACGCCGTGATCGAGATCTCCCGCGTGTCGACCGGGATCCCCGGGCTCGACCGGATGCTCGGCGGCGGTCTCGTCGCGAACCGGCCCTACCTGGTGACCGGAGGCACCGGGAGCGGCAAGTCGCTGCTCGCCCTTGGATTCCTGATGGAAGGGCTGCGATTGAACGAGAACGTCCTGCTCGTCGCGGTCGACGAGCCGCCGGGAGAGATCCTCGAGAACGTCCGCTCGTTCGGCTGGGACCTCTCCTCGGTGAGCACGCTCGACGCCAATCCCGGCACGCGGGCGATCAAGCGGATGGCCGATGTCCAGGAGATCCGCGCCCTCGGCGACGTGAAATCGATGCGGACGCTCTCGAAGGAGAACCGCAAGTCCGGCGACGCCGACGACATCTCGATCCAGTCGATCCACCTCAAGCTGCGGCAACAGATGGGGGGACGCCGGTTCACGCGCGTGGTCGTCGACTCGATCACCTCGATCCGTCGTTTTGCCGTCAAGGCGTCGAACGACCCGCAAGCGGAGCGCACGGAGGTCCAGTCGCTGCTCCGGTTCCTCTCCGAGCAGGAGGTCACCACGCTGATCACGGCCACCCCCGGCAACCCGGGAGTGCTCGCGGCCGAGGAGATCCTGACGCGGGGAGAGATCCTCCTGACGCGGAAGTGGGTCGGAGACCGCTCGGTCCGTCAGCTCAAGATCGTGCGGATGCGGGGAACCGCCCACGACCCGGAGCGCCGGCCGTTCACCATCACCGCGAAGGGCCTCGTCGTCGGTTGAGCTGGCCCTGGGCCGCGAGGGATTCGTACAACGCGGCGTGGTCCCTCACCACGCGCGTCCAGCTGAATCGCTCCAGCGCGGCCACCCGTGCCGCCTCCCCCATCCTCCGACGTAGGGCGTCGTCGGCGGTCAGCCGCACCGCGGAATCGTGGAACGCCGACACGATCGCCCCCCGATCCGCACCGACGGGCGACGCAAAGCCCGTCCGACCCTCGTCGAGAAGACCGGCGACCGGCTCGGCGCCGATCACCGGTAAGCCGGCGGCCAAGGCTTGGATCACGACGCCGGCGAGCAACTCGACCTCGCTCGGGTGGACGAGGAGATCGCTCTCGGCAAACAGCTGGGCGAGGCGAGCGTCTTCGACCTCGCCCAGCAGGCTCACGGAATCTCCGGAGCCCTGCACCGTGCGCGCGTAGGAAGCGTCCGGCGTTGGGCCGACGATGGTGAGGGATATTCCCGTACCCCGGAGCGCCTGCGCGGCGAGATCCCAACGTTTGAACGGACGGACGATGCCCACGCCGAGCGCGCGGCGCCCGGTCCGTCGCGGCCAATCCGGTTGGAACCGGTGGGCGTCGACCCCGATCGGGATCACCGCCAGACGTCGTGGGCCGTGCGGCGCCGTCTCGGCGGCGATCTGTCGGGAGAGCCGCTCGGTGAGGGCCACGGTGGCGGCGGCCCGCCGCACCGCGCGGCGCTCCAGCCACGCGCCCCACCGCTCGTTCCAGCCGGAACGGATGAACCAATGGCGGGAATGGGTCGTGTAGACGAAGGGGATGCGAGCCCACGCCAGCCGATTCGCCACGACCGGGGTGCTCGCGTGGATCACGTCGAAGGGCTCGGACCCGAGCAACTTCGGAAGGTGCAGCGCGAACGCGTACTCATCCCGGCCGCGCCCGGCCCGAACCTCGTTGATGATCCGGACGTCGTGGTCGGCCTGGCGCAACGCTCCGGCGAATTCCGCGATGGTTCGCTCGACGCCGCCGTAGCCGGGAGGGGGGATCGGTTGTACCCCCGTGCCGACCAGGCAGATGCGCACGAGCTCCCCACCGGACCCGGGGCATAAGCGCTCTCGCGCGAACCGGCGTCGACAGCCGTATGAGCTAACCCGCCTGCCTGGACGCGTGGCGCACTGGTTAGTGAAGGAGGAGCCGACCCACTACTCGTTCGACGACTTCGTCCGCGACAAGGGTACGTTGTGGAACGGCGTGCACAACGCGCTCGCCCTCCGGCACCTCAAGTCGATGCGCCGGGGCGAGGAAGGATTCTACTACCACACCGGGGACGAACGGGCGATCGTTGGGACGTTCCGGGTCGCGGGCCGGCCGGAACCGGATCCCGAGGACGACCGAGGGAGCTGGCGGATCCCGCTCAAACCCGGCGTACGACTTCCACGCCCCGTCCCGCTCGCGGAACTCCGGCCGGATCCATCGATGCGGGCGTTCGACCTCGTCCGGATCTCCCGACTGTCGATCATGCCCGTCGCCGAGCCGATCTGGAAGGCGATCCTCCGGCGGTCGCGCACGGCTCCCTAGAGCGCCGTCGCGTCCGTCGCCGCAAGCCGCCGTTTGGCGGCGTCGCGCAACTGCGGGGCCACGTAGACCGAGGCGGCCCAGAGGCTCGGAGGACGCGCCGTGAAGGTCCGCCAGGGCCCTTCCGATCGGAACGGATAGTGCACCCGCTCGTGGTCGAGCAGGCCGACCTCGGACCAATCCATCCCTCCGTGGTCCCGTACTTCCAGCCCGGCGAGGTCGAACAGCACGTCGCCCGGGTGGCCCCCGATCCGCGCGGCGAGCGCGTCCTCGCGCGCCCGGCGCTCGGGCGGATCGGCCCGCAACTTCTTGAGCGAGTTCCGCGCCGCCGGGGTAAGGACCTGCCAGCCGTGGGCTCGCTTGTGGAGCCGCCGGGCGGTCAGACATCGGGTGAGCTGGCCGGAGTGTCCCCCGGCGTCCCGGAGTCGCACCAGCATCTCCCCGTCCGTCAACCCGAAGAGGGGGGCCGCGGTCGTCGGATAGCCGGGGAGTCGCTCCACCGCGGCTTGCGCCATGACCTCCGCGGCGCGAACGGTCTTGTGGTAGTAGACGGAGGCGTACATCAGGGCTCGACCGACGAGGAACCCTTCGACCGCGCTTCGTCCCTTATCCGCGAACACGAGCCGACCGGCATGCGGCCGCGCGGTCGCGAGGAGTCGGACGGCGTCGATCGCCCCGTGGGCGACACCGGTGTAATGCGCATCGCGCTGGAGGTAGTCGATCCGATCGGCATCGATCGGCCCGTGGAGCAGATGGCGCAGCAGCGGCGCGCGCTCCCGCCCGGCGGGTGGGTCGACGAGGTCCGCCACGTCCTTCGGGGTCATCCCGTACTGCTCGAGCACCGAGGGGGTCGGGGACTCGCGGGAACCTCCGCCGAGGTCGGGTGCCAGAGGCGACCCGACGATCACCGCTCGAGACACGGCCTCGTGCCCGTGACCCAGCACCTCGACCATAGACGGCTCGAGCGTGTGGGAGAACGGCGGGTGGCCGAGGTCGTGCAGGAGCGCGCCCGCGGTGACCAGTTGACGCTCCTCGTCGGAGAGCCCGAGTGTGTCGGCCAGCGCGCCCGCGACCCAGAACACGCCGAGGGAATGTTCCAGCCGGGTGTGATTGGCCCCGGGAAAGACCAGGTGCGCGAACCCGGTCTGGCGGATCCCCCAGAGTCGCTGGAACCCCGGCTGACCGATCAGGGACAGGGCGGCCCCATCGAGGTCGACGATACCGTGGATCGGGTCGAAGATCGACTTGCGCTCGTCGCGCCGGGCGGGCACGGGCCGGGGAGCGGACGCCGAGGATAAAGGGCCGGACCGCCGGTCCGGCGCGGTGGTTACCGAGTCGAGGTGAGCGTATTTAATGGCCGGGCCGTCTCTCCGCCGAGATGGCCAGTCCGGACCCCGCGGCCAGCCGCGCCCGGACTCCCGCCGAGGCGGTCGAGCAAGCGCGTCGCCTGTTCGCCGAGGCGGAGGAGTTCGAGGCGCACCACGACCGCAACCGCTACGCGACCGCCTTGAAGTCATTCCTCGCCTTCGTCGAGGGGAACCGCCGCGCGCTCGAAGAGGTCGGGACGGAGATGGCCGCCAAGCTCGACGACGCGGCGCTGGCCTGCTATCGTCTCTCGGAGACCGATGTGGCGGCGCGGTGCGTCGACGCCGGCCTCGCCTTTGTCCCGGGCTCCGCCTCGCTGCTCCACCACAAGGCGCTGATCCTGCTCGCCCAGAACCGCTCCGTCGATCAAGCGCTCCCGCTCGTCGACCAGGCCCTTGCCGCTAACCCCCACGACAAGACGATCTGGGCGACGAAAGGGGATGCGCTGCGCCTGCTGAACCGCCCGCACGACGCCGCCGAAGCGTACCTGCACGCCCAACAGCTGGACGCCGCGTCGATGCAATACGTCGAACGCGCGCTGCGCGTCGACCCGAAGAACTCCGTCGCCCTCCGGATGAAACTGCAACTGGCCAAGGCCCACGGCGGGGATCAGCCGGCTCTGGACGCGTGCGAGGCGCTCCTGGTCACCCATCCGGACGACGGTGAATTGCTTGTCGCCCGGGCCGAACTCCTCAGCGCCATCGGGAAGGCCGAGGCGGCGCTGGAGGCCGTCGTCCGGGCCCGGGAGCGCCGACCCGACGACCCACGCTTGTGGCTGCTCGCCGCGCGGCTCTTGGCCGGATTGGCACGGTGGCCCGAAGCGATCGTCGCGTTTTCGCAGCTACTCGACTCCACGCCCCCCGTCGATGCGGGCACGTTGACGCAGATCGCCGAGTTCCTGGAAGTGCGACCCGAGGAGAAGGCGCGTGCGCTGGCTGTCAGTGCCCGCCAGCGGCTCCACGCGCTGGAGCCGACCAATCTCTCGAACCTCCAATCGTTGCGGACGTTGGCGGTCGCAATGGGGGATCGGGCTCTCGCCGCGTCGACCGACCAGGCGATCCTCGCGCAATCGCCCGACAACCTCCAGGCCATGCGTTCCCTGGCCGAGAGCGCGGACGAGCGAGGCCCTTCCGATGAGGCCTTCTCCGCCTACCGAGCGCTCGTCAAGGCCCACCCGCACGAGATCGACGCCTACCGCCATGCCCTCGACGCCGCGCAGCGCGCCGGACGGCTCGACGTCGTCGCGGAATTCGCGCGTGGTCTCTTGTCCGCCGAGCCCGATGACCGGCAGGCGCTCGAGCTCCTCGCGCGAGCGCTGGCGGCGACCGGCGAGACCGCGCCGGCCGTCGAAGCCCTGGACGGGCTGCTGCGCCTCGACCCGAACGACGTTTCGCTCCTCCAGGAGAAGAAACGCTTACTGACCGAAGCCCAGAACACCGCCGCGCTGGGCCCTGTCTACGACGAGCTGTTCCGCCTGGATCCGACCCGCTACGACCTCGCGCTCGAGCGGGGCCATCACTACCTCACGGTCGCCTACGCCGAGGCTGAGGGCGCCGCTCCGCGGGACGTCGCCGCACGGGCCGCGCTGGTGTCGTACGAGCGGTCGTCGCTCGATCCGCTCCTCGCGGGCAAGAGCCTGCTCGGGATCGCACGCGCCTCCCGGCTCGTCCATGACAGCGAACGGGCGATCAAATCCTACCAGGAGTTCCTCGCGCTCCCGGCGCAGGGACGCCGTGCGGACGTGATGAAGGAGCTCGGTCACGCCCTCCGCGAGGTCGGTCGGATCACCGAGGCCGAGCAATCGTACGCCCAGGCCGTCGAGCTGGGGCTCGACGAACCGGATCTCTTCTGGGGCGAGGTCGAGGTCCTGTCGCTGCTCAACCAGGATGCGCGCGCGTTGCGCTTCGTCGACCTCCTCCTCCGCCGGGAGCCGCAGAATCCGATGTTCCTGCGCCGGCGCGGACAGTTGCTCCTGAAGACCGGACAACGCGTCGAAGCGCTGGAGGCGCTGCGGCAGGCGGTCGCGGGAGCGAAGGGCGATCCGCACGTCCACTTCGAGGTCGGGGACGCGCTCCGCGGCCACGGTCAGTACGCCGACGCGTTGACGTTCTACCAACAGGGTCTCGAGGCGGACCCCAAGAACCGAGGGGGCCGATTGGCGATGGCCGAGACGCTCGAGCAGGCCGGTCGCTTCAACGAGGTGACCCCCATCGTCGATGGACTTCTCCGCGAGGACCCCAACGACCTGGCCGCCTGGAAGGTGCGGGCGGACGCCGCGCGTTCGCTGCAGCGCCCCGCCGACCTTCAGTACTCGCTCAAGGCGATCCTGCTGCTCGAACCCCACAACGGCGGCGCGCTCCAGGAGAAGGCGCGGCTCCATCTCGCTGCCGGTGAGAAATCCGAGGCGTACAGCTGCCTGTCCCAGCTCGTCGACGAGAGCGGTGCCGACCTCAAGGATCCGGCCGTCTATCTGGAGCTCGGGGACCTCGCGACCGACCTCGGTCGGGTCGAAGAGGCGAACCGGGCGTACGAGCGGGCCGCGCAGCTCGACCCGTCGCAGCGCAGCGAGATTGCCGTCCGGCGCGCCCGCCTGCGGCTGAATGCCGGTCGACCCGACCTCGCCCTCGAGGTCCTCGACCAGACGCTGGACGCTGCCGGAACGGCGCCCAAGAGCGCCACCGCCCTCCTGCTCCGGGCCGACATCCTGACGGCGCTGGAGCGACCGGCCGAGGCCCAGCAGGTGCTCGAAGAGGTTCGGGCGCGGGAACCGACGTCGCCGACGGCCACGGCCGGGATCGCGCGCGCCCTTCTCGATCAAGGCAAGCACGCCGAAGCGCGGGAGTTCCTGCGGGCGGCCTTACCCAAGGTCCCGGCTCAGCCCGCGATGTACCTACTGCTCGCCGAATCCGAAGCCGGGCTCGGCTCGATCCCCGACGCGATCGGGACGATCCAACGTGGCCTGGAGGCGATGCCGAAATCGGCACCGCTCTGGACCCGCCTCGGCGAGCTGTTCGCGGCCAAGGAGGCGTGGGCCGATGCGGCCGGTGCCTACGCGCACGCCCTCGCCTTGGACGGTCAGAACCCCGACCTCCACCTTCGGGCCGGGTTCGTCGCCGAGAAGCTCGGTCACCCGAACGAGGCGCTCGCCCTGTACGAGCGTGCGACGCAGATCGCGCCCTCCAACAAGTACGCCTGGTCGAGCCGGGGGGTGGCGCTCCTCTCGACCGGCCGTCCGGACGACGCCCAGTCCAGCTTCGAGCGGGCGCTCGCCATCGATTCCGATTTTGACGCGGCGAAGGAGGGCAAGAGGACCGCCCTCCAGCGCACCCGGGACACCCAGGTCGAGCGGCTGGGCCGGGAGGCGCTCCTCGTCGAATCCCGCACGCGACGGCCGGTGACCAAGAACGACCTGTTCGTCACGCTCCATGTGCCGTTCGACCTGCTCGAGCCGGTGCTGGGGGCGATCGCCCGGGACGTCCGTGTCGAGATCGACCATCTCAGCGAGTCGGAGCTGCGGGACCTGGAGAGCGCCTCCTACCATCTGATCACGACCGCGCTCGACCGCCGACCCGAGGGGATCGAACGGCGTGGGTTCACCCTCGCCGACGTCGCGGCGCTGAGCCCAACGACCGCGACGCTCGGTCAGATCCAGCGGCTGTTCGGTTACCTCAAGGCGGTCCTGGAGGCCGACCTACGGCCGGAGAATCTCAAACTCACGCCCGATGTCGAAGAGCTGGCCCGCAAGGCGCTCGCCCTCCCCGAGAACCAGCGGACGTTGTTCCAGTTGGTCAAGACCCTGCAGGTGGGCGTGTTCCGCGCGCGACTGATCAAGGTCGTCGAGTCGAGCGGTAGCGCGGGCCACGCCCCGCTCCCTTCCCTGGATCTGGGGGCGTACACGCCCGAGTTCCGTGCTGAGCACACCGCATCGTCCGAGGAGTACTTCGCCCCGGAGAACGTCCCCGCGCCGGCCGAGTCGGCCACAGCGGCCCCGGGCAGCGCACCCGCCCACGGGACCCACCACGGTCTGCACGCCCCGGTCAGCGAGCACCGACAGGTCCGGTGCGTGGGCTGCGGGGGGATCGCGACCACGGTCCACGAATGTGGAGCCCCGATCTGTCAGCACTGCATCGCCGAGTTCCATACGTGCCCAAAATGTGCCCGACCGGTCGACGGGCACACGAGTCGTCCGATCGGGGGCGAGGTGCCCCCGACCCCATCGGCTCCGGAACCTCCCCGGTCCGTCGCCCACTCGCTCAAGTCGGTCTTCGTGCGCAAGCCCCCGGCGGGAAAGTTGGCGTCCGGCCACTCATCCTCGGAACGGGGAGGGCCCGGGGCGTCCACGCCGCAACGCCCCGCCGCCGGCGAGCCGCTCGCACCGTCGCCGGAAACCTCCCCCCCACCGCCCCCGCGCCCACGGCGGGAGAAGCCCGACGACGAGCCCCGGCTCTGAGGACAGCGCCCGAAAGACCAACGCTGATATAGGGGCCGTTCCCATGATAGGCGGCGAGGCAGCGTGACGTTCCGTCGGTCAAACCGGGGGGCCGCCACCCTACCCGCCGTCGTCCTCGGCATCGTCCTGCTCGCCGTGGCCGTTCTCGCCTTCCTCGGCATCTATCTCGCCCTCCCCGGTCAGGGTCACTTCTACGCCCTGATCTGGATCGGAGTGCTCGCGTTGGTCTTCGCGGCGATCAGCTACGTTGGCTCGGCCCTCACTCGCGACCCCTCCGCCGTGCGCCTCGCGACGTTCGGGTTCCTAGGGATGGGATTCGCGGTCCTCCTGCTGACCATCGGCGTCGGGCCGGACAACCCGTTGAACCAGTTGGGTCAGATCGTGGGCCTGATTATCGTCCTGGTGCTCCTCGTCGGGGTCGTGTTCGGCGCACGGTGGCGCGCCAACGAGCTCGGTCGAGAAAACCGACGGTCCGAGCAGCGCACCGAGTGGACGAGCACTCCCCCCAAATCGGCGCTCGACTACGCGGCCGCGCAGACCGCGCCGGCCCCCCCCGCCGCGACCCCGCCGTCGGGGAGCCCATCACCCCCTCGGTCCGGAGGGAGCGCATGAGCTCGCCGCCCCCTTCCAGCGCTCCCCTTCCACCCCCTCCGCCTCCGGGCGCGGCCCCGGCTCCCCCGCCGCCCTCCGTCGTCTATTGCCCGGCGTGCCACGCGCCGCTCACGGCGTCCAGTCGGTTCTGCCCGAACTGCGGGGCCTCGCTCGGACAGCCGAACGCGATGGCCGGAAGCGCGCCGAACGCGGCTCCCGTGGACATCCGCCAGAAGGTCGACGCCGACCGGGGGACGCTCAAGCGACTTCAGTTGCTCTTGCCCGGTTTCCGGGGCTACCGACTGGGCGAGGACATCCGCGAAGCCGATAGCATGCTGCGGCTCCAGATCGCGGACAAGGTCCACAAGTCCGTTGCGACCATCCAGGACTCGCGGACCGCGCTGGCGAACGCCGGCCAGTTCTCCGTGCTCACCTCCCTCTCCGAGGCGCTCTCCGACCTCCAGCGGCTGGAGGGGGAGATCCGTCACGCGGAGCAGGGCTACACGGGCATCTCCCCGGCGACGCGGATCCGACCGGAACAGCTCGACCGATTGTACGAGTACGATTATGGCTTCGCGACGGCGGCCGACCAGCTGAGCAATACGCTGGAACCGCTGCGCGCCGCGCTCGGGAACCCGTCGAGCCCGCCGGCGACCGACGCGTTGAACGCGGTCCGCGCCCAGACGCGGGCGCTCGACGCCGCCTTCAAGGCCCGTACGAACGCGATCCAGGGCATCCTGATCGGGTAACGAGGAACGGTCCATGGTCTCCAACAACCCAATACCGGCGAAAGGAGGGAGCCTATTCGGCGGAACGACCGTCGCCTGGGAGGACGTCTACAAGGGCCAGAACGTCATGTGGCGGGTCCCCCGCAATATCCGCTATGGCGACAACATCGTCGTGCGCCAGGACGAGACCGCCGTCTTCTACCGGGACGGCAAGGTACTCGCCTATCTCGAGAAGCCCGATCGGTACGCGCTGACGAGCCTGAACGCCGGTATCGTCGGGAACCTGATCTCCGCGATCTCGGGGGTTCGCCAGGAAGCCGAGGTCTACTACCTCCAGCGACGCATCTTCGACGGCAAGTTCGGCAGTGCCGAGCCGTACACGTTCAAGGACCCGGACTTCGGCCTGGTCAACCTGCGGGTCTTCGGGGACTACCGCTGGAAGGTCGGGGCGCCGGACCTGTTCATCAACCAGTTCGTCGGAACGTTCGGTGCCGTGGCGACGCCCGACGTCGAGGCCCGCCTGCGCGACCAGATGGTCCTGCTCGTCTACAACAGCCTAGGCAAGCTCAAGGACCAGGGCATGAAGGTCACCGATCTAGCGACCTCGCTCATGACGATCGAGCAGGCGGTGCTCGGCTTCGCGCCGTCCCACTTCGGGGTGCTCGGCGTCGAGGTCCAGCAGATCCAGGGTCTGTCGATCAACCTCCCCGAGGAGGTCCAGCAGGCGATCGACACCCGCTCGAAGATGTCGGTCCTGGGCGTCAACTACATGCAATACCAGGCCGGCCAGGCGATGACGACCGCCGCCGCCAACCCCGGCGCCGCCGGCTCGATGGCCGGCGCCGGCGTCGGGCTCGGCGCCGGGCTCGGCATGGGCTACGGCATGACCAACCAGATGTCGGGACAGTTCCAGGGCGGGGGAACCCCCTGCCCGAAGTGTTCGACGCTAATCCCCGCCGGGACGCGATTCTGTCCCTCGTGCGGGACGCCCGTGGGGGCCGCCGCGCCCCCTTCCGGAGCGCCGTGCGCGAAGTGCGGCACGATCATCCCGACGGGCGCCAAGTTCTGTCCGAACTGCGGCGGTCCGGCGAACCCACCCCCGCGCACCTGCCCGAAGTGTAACACGCAGGTCACCGGCGGCGGCAAGTTCTGCCCGAACTGCGGCACGGCGATGCCGACCTGATCCGCGCGACGTACCGACCGCCGCAACCGGAAATTCCCCATGAACTGCCCAAACTGCGGCACCGCGCTGCCCGCGAACGCCCGCTTCTGCTTCGCGTGCGGCGCGACCATCTCCGGGGCCCCGTCTGCGGGGACGGCGCCCCCGCCCCCCCCGCCGCCCTCGTCGAGCGGGGCGACGCCCGCCCGCAGCGCGACGGCCGGCGCGGCCGGCGCGACGGCGTTCAAGTGCCCGAACTGCGGCGGGCCGCTCGCCCCGATCTTCGGGGAGATGGTGATCACCTGCGATTACTGCGGCAGCTCTGTCGCGCTCGGCCAAGGCGGCTGGAAGGAGATCAACAAGCACACCGTCCTCGCCCCCAAGGTGACGACGGCCGCGGCGGCGCTCGATGTCGTCCACCGATTCCTGGACACGGGGTTCTTCCACCGCAAGGCCTTCGAGGAGTCCACGGTCATCGAACAGCGCCTCTCGTTCGTCCCGTTCTGGGTCGTCCCGGTCTCGGCGACGACGAACTACGTCTACACCGATGTCGCCGTGGCCGCGGGCAGCACGATCGCCACCGTCGCGGCCGCCGAGCTGCTCGGGAGCGCGCTGGGCGGACGTCGGGGAGGTGGGTTCATCCCGATCCCCGTGATGATGGGTTCCCCGGTCAACTCCAGCCGGCAGGACACGATCGTCGGCCAGTATGAGTTCCCGGTCGTGGCGGTCAAGGCGATGAGCTCCTACCAGCCCAAGGACTACGAGTTCGCGCTGGCCGACCGCACCTTCTTCGACAAGAAGGTGATCCCGGACGGGGTCTCCGTCCTCAATGGCGACCTCGGGGAGGACGCCGCGCAGCACTCCGCCAAGTCGTTCGTCACCCAGCTGCAGACTGAGGCCGCGCACAAGAAGCACACGATGGTCAGTAAGCTCCAATGCACCGTCGACGTCGGCGACCCCGAGCTGCTCCACGTGCCGATCTACTACTACATCCTGGACCGCAAGGGTGCCAAGACGACTGTGTTGATCGACGGGCACGCGGCCCAGGTCATCCGGACCGTCGGGCCGTAGCCCGCCCCACGAAGTAGCGCGTCGGGACCCGGCGCTTGAGATGGGTCCAGTAGCCGCACCGGCGGCAGCGGTGCCCGAGCGTCACCACGCCGCCCGAGAGCGTTTGGTTACGGATCGGATCGAGCGACTCGCCGCACACGGGGCACTGCTCGAGCGGCTTTCGGTTCGCCTGCTCTCGGTAGGTGATCTCGAAGCGAACGGCGCGGGCGTCGAGCAAGAGCCGGCGCAGGCGCCGTGCCCCGATCGCCAGGGCCGGGTCGTCCCGGCGCAGCTCGCGGAGCAGCGCCTGACGGAATTGGGCCTGCGAGCCGAACGTGCGGGCGGCCGGTCGGAGGAGTGAACGCGCCGCCGCGGCGACCGCCTCGGCGCTCGCCCGGCGGTACCGTGGGGGT
>JAKIWD010000026.1 GCA_022750205.1 Thermoplasmata archaeon | reverse complement strand
GGGCACCCTCACAGGCGGGCCTGGGCCCAGCGAGCGAGATATTCGACAAGGGTGCGGCCGCAGTGTCGAAGTTCTTCATCGGTCTCTTGTTGGGTCAGTTCCTCTTCTGGCTTGTCGATAGCGGCATGAATCAGGAGCTCTCCTGGGTTGTCGGGACGGTCGTGGTCTTGATCCTGCTCTATCTCGTGGGCACAGCCATACGGTATCTGCTTCAATCGCTCGGGGCAATCCTGAGGTCCCCGGTCATCGACAGCGAGATCACTTGGTCGTCGCTCACGCGATAGGGAAGGAGAAGTGGTTGTGAAACGAGGAGCGATCGCCGCAGATATCCCCGCCGTCGTTGGCGCGGTGAACCTCGTGATTGGTCTTGCTAGCCTTCTTGCAGTGCTCTACGGCACTGGCGGAGTTTCAGATCTGGGGTCCGCTGCATTGCTCGGGGACCTACTCCTCGTCATGGGACTCGCCGTCTACGCGGTGTTTAGGGCCAGACCGTCTGCGCCCCAACCGACACCTCGTGGTCCGGACTCGACCGAGCCCCCCTCGCGCTCGACTCCAGGCTTGCTCCAAGTTCTGACGGCGGGCCTTACCTTCCTGGTCGCTCTTCTGCTCATCATCGCCTTATTCACCATTCCTGTCGGGCACGTGGACCCTCAGAACAAGTCGAAGACGGTGGACTTCGCCACGGTCCAAGGGGGCGTAACCCCGAATATCACTATCGAGATCCACTCCCCCGGGGAGATTGCGTTAAACTGGACCGAAGAGACCGCCACCGGGATCACGCCTCCCCAAATCACGGTCTGGGTCACGGGTCCGCAACCGGGTCCGGACCAGCCGCAGTTCTTCCGGCAGGTCTCGATGTACGGCGATCCCGGGAATGGCGGAATAGGAGTTGGTCCGGGGAACTACACGGTCTGGGTCATGCAGGAACCCACCACGCCGACGGTGGTGTACTTAACCGCGCAATGGGTCACTTATTCTACCGGGCATCTCTTGTCCTTGTAGGCACATCAACGCGCGGCCCTCGTGACGGCGCGCCGCTCCGTTGGCGGCTCTAACGGCTGTCGCGATCTTCCGACAGCCGGAGGAGTCCCGTCTTTGATTCAGGCGTATCCGGGGGGGTTTGCTGATTGACCGGCCGCGCCGCTTCCCGTCGCAGCGGGAGGAGGTTGGTTCAGCGCCGCGGCGATAACCGTACTCGCCGCCAAGAACACGCTGACGACCTCCTGGATCGCGTCAGCAAGCCGGTTCTGAGTTGACGGATCCTCTTGATCGATACGAATGATCTGTGTCACCACCCAACGCTGGATTTGGTGTAGACCCTCGCTCATACCCGGCTGTGCTGAGAATGACGACCGAGGGTGACGCAGAATCGACTGCACAAAGGTCAACGCGGCCTGCTGCCGGAGCTTCGGCGTCAGTGTCTCCAAGCGCTCGCGCACCGCCTGCGGGATGTCCTGCGGGCAGTCGATCTCCACAACCCCCGGGCCGCGTTCGAGGATTATCACCGTCACCTTACCGTGGACTACTTGGAGGACATTGACCGGAGCGCCCTCAGCGTTCGTCCCCGCCAGCACTGAAACGGAGTTGCCGAGTTCCTCAGCCCAAAGCTTGGCGAGCTCCAGCGTCGGGCTGATTGTCGGAGCCATCTCCGTTCTCAGTCGGAGTGCTCGTACAAGCTGAGCAGCACGGCGACTGACCCGTCATCCAGTGCATCGAGGCGAGCCTTCACTGCATCGGGCGACGCGGCACCCGGAGTGGCATTGGTGAACTCGAACGGGTTCACCGGCCCTCGCATCGGCAGCATGAGGGTCATGACACGATGCGTGTATTTACGGTAGCGCCAATCGGAATCTGGCGAAGCACGCGCGGTGCCTTAATCGCCCCGGCTTCCGGCGGGTGCGACGGCCGTCAGATGTCGAGAGGGTCGTGACTTCAAGAGTCTAGTACGCGACCTCAGTGTCGACAGGTCTGGACCAGAAGGGACACCGGTCACTCAGGCACGCGGGGCACACCTTCCGAACCGTCCAGCGCGGGTCGAACCGCCCGCGCTGCGCCGCCGAGCGCATTAGCGCGTGTAGGAATTCTCGGCGGATGGCGTTGATCGGCTTTCCCCGCCGTGCGGGCCTCGCTACGACTAGTCGGATCTTGGCTCCATCGGTGCGGGCCTCGAGAATCCCGAAGGACGCGGGCATGTTCGACATTAGGGCGACCTCCGGGGGTGCCGCAAGATAGACACGCTCCGCGGCCCTCCCTGCATCGAAGAGCTGGTCCTCTGCGTCCCCGTCCCGATGGACTGCCTTGACCTCGATTGCTACTGAGTCTCTGAATCCCTTCGAGGCCGCCGCGACGTCCACCCTGCCACGAATCAAACCTCTCGGGATCGACACCTCCGGGAAAATTAGGGGCCATCCGGTCGAGTCGAGCCACTCTATCACGGCGTGGGTGATGGGGCGCTCGCGGCTTGGCACGCTACGGGGAGGTGGGTCGGGTCGATAAGTGGTCGTTTCCACAGCTCCGGCGGGAGGAAGCTCCTTCGGAGGGGACTGCGTACGGGTTGAACAGTAATGGTGAAACGGGGGGCGAATGCTGATCCCAGGCGATCCACGTGAATGCGGAATTCAGTCGAACGCCCTGGCTCGGTGCCTACTCACCGAGGTTGATCACCGCGTTAGCCATGGATATCACGCCCTGGCAAAGTCCTGGGAGCGCTGAAGTGACCTTCGAGAACTTGGAGTCCGGCACCTCCCCGCCAGGGCCGGCGTCGCCTTCAATCGTGTCGATATAGGAAATCTCCCAAACAGGGCAGTGCTGGATTGTGCCGCCTTCGCGGACCGACGTGGGGATGGTCACGATGACCCGCCGCTCCGTGGCAATTTCCTCAAAGTGAGCCTCCACGTGGACTTTGCCAACAGGGAGGGGGCTATCCGACGTCACTTCGGGAAACGCTGGCTCTCCATCACCAACCAGCGATCTTACGGTATTCTCTCGGTAAATGTGGAATCCAGTCAACTTGAATCCCGCAGCTTCGGCGGCCGGATTGAAGGCGCGAATGACCTTGGCTTGGAAACCGGTTTCAGGGGAGCCCATTGGAGGGAAACAAACTACCGGGGTGGGTAGATAAGGGAATGGGTTGGGACATTGCTGCCAGCTAGAGGGACTTCGCGAGTAGCTTCGCGACCTCGTCCACCTTGCTTGTCAGGCGGTAGAACTTTGCAGCCCTGCCGGTGATCGCTGAGTGGTGCGTCGGGGGTTCGATCTCGCGGAACTTCCCTTCCACGAACCCATTCGCTGCGAGGGTCGCAAGGTGGAAGGATGTGTCCCGGTGTGACTCACCGATCGCATCGGCGATCTCCTTGATGTACATCGGCGCGCTCGCTCCCTTTAGCGTGCGGATGATCTTCTGCCTGGTCGGCTGCAGAAGAATGTAGAGCTGGTTGAACTGATTCACCCGCTCACTGTCGTCTGGCCTGCTCGGCTTTTCGTTTGACATGGGCATCTGGGGCATGGCACCTCCTATTTGAGCATGCGCTTCTGAGCAAATAACTTTCCTAGTAGCGGGAAGCCCTCTACGTCCACACGGAGTTGTGATATACTCATTGAATGTATACTCGTGACAGTGCCCGCTGGAGGCGGGATGAGAATGACGGGGAATAAGGCAGCAACGCGAATAGTCGGGCATGCCGTAACGTCGATCGTAGCTGAGGAGATTGACTCGGCCATTCTATTGAATGACCGGCTCACCTCGGGCCAAAGGGCGGGGGCGAGATTCGCCGCGCTTGTCGGCCGGTTGGTCGCTCACGGAATTGTCGAGGCCATCGCCGCAAGGATCGAGGACTAGCCAGAAAGGAGCTGTGGCGGGGAGACATGAGTAAGCGGCTATCTACGAGGGCGATCGGTTCGCTCCTCGCCCTCCTGGCGCTCTGTCTCGGGTATCTCATATACGGCCCGCAAGTATTGGCCTCGCCCAACCCACTCGCCACCGCGGTCGCCGCCGCTCTCAGCCCGATTCTTATCCTGGCGGCCATCGCCCTGCTGCTTGGCTTCCTCCTCGCCGTCGTCGTTCTCGCGCTACGCTCGGGGAGGTCAATCCGGTTCGGTCGAGGCGGCGTTTCGATTGGGGGAAGGCGAAGGTAACTCCCGCAGTAAAACGGAATGGAGCAATCGGTGCGGCTGATATCGGGATGCGACTGACGCCGATTCTTTCACAGGCGGGACAATTATTTCACGGGAGTTGGGTTAAGTCACAACGCCCATCGTTTAGGCATAATTATATAGAAGGGCTGGTTGGGTGCCGATGGTGAACTCTATGATGCAGGGCACGCCGATCTTCATTCTCAAGGAAGGGACCGAACGCGAGCGCGGCAAGGGCGCGGTCTACAACAACATCGCCGCGGCGCGTGCCGTCGCCGACGCCGTTCGCTCGACCCTCGGGCCTCGTGGCATGGACAAGATGCTCGTGGACTCGATGGGCGACATCACGATCACCAACGACGGCGTCACGATCCTCAAGGAGATGGACATCGAGCACCCAGCCGCCAAGATGTTGGTCGAGGTCGCTAAGACCCAGGACCAGCAGTGCGGCGACGGGACGACCACGGCCGTCGTCCTGGCCGGCGAGCTGCTCAAGCGCTCGGAGGCCCTCCTCGAGCAGAACATTCACCCGACCGTCGTCACCCGCGGCTTCCAGCGCGCCCTCGTCGAAGCGCTCCGGCTCCTCGAGAAGGAGATCGGTACGACCGTCAAGCCCGATGACGACGCCATCCTGATCGACTGCGCCCGCACGGCCATGGGCTCCAAAGGCGTGGTCGGCTCCCGGGACATGCTCGCCCAGATCGTCGTGAGCGCGGTCCGCAAGATCTCCGAGAAGCGCGGGGACAAGCAGCTCGCCGACGTCGACCAGATCAAGCTCGAGAAGCGCCACGGCGGGACGATCGGCGACACCGAGCTCATCGACGGCATCATTCTCGACAAGGAGCGCGGCCACCCCCGGATGCCCCGGGAAGTTCGCGGCGCGAAGATCGCGCTCATGAACAGCGCCCTCGAGGTCAAGAAGACCGAGATCGAGAGCAAGATCAACATCACCAACCCGACCCAGATCCAGGGCTTCCTCGACGAGGAGGACCGGAACTTCCGGCGCATGGTCGAGGCGGTCAAGGCCTCGGGCGCCGACGTGCTGATCTGCCAGAAGGGGATCGACGACGTCGTCCTCCACTACCTCGCCAAGGAGGGCATCCTCGCGATCAAGCAGGTCAAGGAGAGCGATCTTCAGAAGTTGGCCCGCGCCACGGGCGCCAAGATCGTCACCGGGCTCAAGGAGCTGAGCGCGAACGATCTGGGCAAGGCCGAGAGGGTCGAGGAGAAGAAGGTCGGGGACGACCACATGACGTACGTCACGGGCTGTTCCAACCCCCGCTCCGTCTCGATCCTGATCCGCGGCGGAACCGAGCACGTCACCCAGGAGGTCGAGCGATCCCTGCAGGACGCGCTCAAGGTCGTCTCGAGCGTCATCGAGGACGGGGTCGTCTGCCCCGGCGGCGGCGCGACCGAGATCGATCTCGCGGTCAAGCTGCGCCGCTACGCCCCGACGGTGGGCGGGCGCGAGCAGCTCGCCGTGGAGGCGTTCGCCCAATCGCTCGAGGCCGTGCCGTGGGCGCTGGCCGAGAACGGTGGATTCGACTTCATCAACACGCTGATCGAGCTGCGCGGCGCTCACACGGGCGACGCGGCGAGCCGCAACATCGGCGTCGACATGGCCAACGGCAAGACCGCGGACATGTGGAAGATGAAGGTCGTCGAACCACTGCGCGTCAAGCACCAGGCGCTCTCGAGCGCCGTCGAGGTCGCCTCGATGGTGCTGCGCATCGACGACGTCATCGCGTCGAAGAAGACGTCGGGCGGGGCCCCGGGTGGACCCGGCGGCGGCCACGACCACTAGACCGAGCCCCGGCGCGCCGGCGGACCCGCGGGACCGAGAGGTTTCGTTCGACGGTCCGCCGGCGCTAGCGCCCTCCTCTCATTCTGCTGAAGCTGGACGATCGTGGAGCGGGAAGGCTCCGGGCGTTTCGCGCGCAATGAGAACTGAACGGTCATTGGCACCATTCGGCGCCGTTACCTCCACCGGAGGGGCCCACGCTCCCGAAGACCTCTTAACGAAGGATAGGTAGCCGCCGACCGCCATGCGCACGAAGCCTGTCGACGGCGTCCTGCGAATGGACGTGGTGGCCCTCGATCCGCGTCCCGCGATCTATCTCGCGTACGACGGTCTGGGCGGGCTTTCCCAGCGCCCGCTTCTCCGCGACATCGTAGAAGAACTCCAACGCAAGGGGCCGGAGGCGGTCTCGGGCTTCCTGGACTCGCTCACGCGCCACCGCTCCGGACAGGTCCACGTCTACTTCTCGGACTACGTCAGCTACGGGATCGGGGGCGGCGATGCGACGGCCGAGTTCTTCTTCGGCACGTTCCTCCTGTTGTACGACGCATCTCCTGGAGGTCCCGGCGTCCCAACCGGGCCCCAGCTGGTCCTGGTGCGGCCGACCTCGATCGAGCGGCTTCCGCTCGACGGCTTCGCCCACTAACGATCTGCGCACCGTTTTTTGTTTCCGCGGGCCGGACCGACCCGTCTGCCTGCTCTCACGCGTGCGCCGCCCGTCCGGGCGAGAAGCTTTTGGCGTCCACGCCTGACCGGCCGAGGATGACGGACGACCACCGGCTCGTACAGGAGCGGCGAGCCAAGGCCGACCGACTTCGCTCCGAGGGCCGGGAGCCGTATCCCTGGTCCTTTCCGGGCCGTCTGCCGAGCTCGAGCGTCGTGGCCGCGTGCAAGGGGGTCGAACCCGGTGCGACCCCCGAGGCTCCCCGGCTGCGCGTCGCCGGCCGGATGAAGGCGCTCCGAACCCATGGCAAGAGCTCGTTCCTGGACATCGAGGACCAAGCCGGCGCGCTCCAGCTGTTCGTGCGCGTCGACGAACTCGGATACGAGCCGTACCGCCGTTGGCTCGGCGAGCTCGACCCCGGAGATATCGTCGGCGCGGACGGCACGCCGTTCGTCACGCGACGGGGGGAGCCGTCGCTGCTCGTCCGCGATCTGTCGATGCTCGCCAAGGCCCTCGCGCCTCCCCCGGAGAAGTTCCACGGCCTGCAGGACCCGGAGGAGCGGATCCGCCGTCGGTACGTCGACCTGCTCGCGTCGCCGGAAAGCCGGGCCCGATTCACGCTGCGCTCGACGCTCGTCCGGGAGCTGCGCCGTCACCTCGACGCCCAGGGGTTCATGGAGGTCGAAACGTCCATCCTGGGCCGCACCGCCAGCGGCGCGGCCGCTCAGCCGTTCGTCACCCACTCGAACTATCTCGACGACGAACTGCAGCTGCGGATCGCCATCGAACTCTCCCTCAAGCGCCTGATCGTCGGCGGGCTGGAACGGGTCTACGAGGTCGGTCGCGTGTTCCGCAACGAGGACCTGGACTCGACCCACTCGCCGGAGTTCACGATGCTCGAGCTCTACTGGGCGTACGCCGACTACACGGACATGCGGGGGCTGGTCGAGGGCCTCTACAGCGGGCTCGCTCTCCAGCTCAGCGAGCTGAGACCCGACGCGCCGGCCACCCAGGAGGCCATCGAGGCGTTCCGCCCCCCGTTCGCCACCCTCGACTGGGTCTCCTCGCTCGAGGCGCGCAGCGGGATTTCGGATATCCTCTCGCTGGATCGTGACCGATTGCGTACGCTCGCCACGTCCGCGGGGGCGACCGTCCCCGTGGATTCTCCGCCCGGGAAGTTCCTCGACAAACTGTTCGAACACTACGTCGAGCCCACCCTACAGCGGCCGACGTTCGTCCTCGATTTCCCGGCCGCCACGACACCGTTGGCCAAGCGCCATCGCACCCTGCCCGATCGGGTCGAGCGGTTCGAGCTGTACTATCGCGGCTTCGAGCTGGCGAACGCCTACACTGAGCTCAACGACCCGGACGAACAGGAGCGAAGGTTCCGCGACCAGCTCGGCGGCGGGGCCGACGATCACGTCGCGTACGACGCCGACTTTGTCGAGGCGCTCCGCTACGGGATGCCCCCCACTTCGGGGCTCGGGATCGGGATCGACCGGATGGTGATGGCGCTCCTCGGTGTGGCCTCCATCAAGGACGTCATCCTGTTCCTGCCGACGCGGGCGCGCGACGGCGCGGCCTAGAGAAGTTCGCGGGCGCGCCGGTCGTTGCGCCGGTACACCAGCACGCCCGCCACGGCGATCGCGCCGAGGACGAGCGCACTGCCCCCGTAGATGAGCGAGTTGCCCTCGAGGAGTGCGGCCACCAGGGTGGGCGCCGCGGGCGCCACCAGTGCGAATCCGATCGTGCCCGACACGCCGCTGTCGCCGCCGGCCTCGGGAGCGCTGAGGAGCAGGTCGCTCGCTCCCGTGCCGTTGGCGAGCGCGCCGAGGGTGATCGGCGAGGTCGCGGTGCCGAACAGCACCGAGTTGCCCCAGGAGACGACCGCGACCGGACCGCCGCCGCCCTCTCCCTCGACGCTCGTATATCCGGCGCCCCAGACGGCCGTGCCGTTGGCGACGGAGCTGCCGGAACAGGGAGGCATCGTGTGGTAGAGCAGCGAGGAACCGGTGCACGCGGTGAGCGCGGCGCCCGTGGCGTACCCGAAGGCGAAGGAGAGCGCCAGGAAATCGTGCGGGCCGACCCAGGGCCAGCTCGACAGCGACCAGTTGATCCCGACGCCGGCCACCGCCGCGGTGTTCGTGGTCGGGCTGTAGCTCACCGTGAGGGTGGTGGCCCCCAGCGCACTACCGGTCGGCGCGAGGAGCGCTCCGGTCTGCCAAACGGTCGCGTGGACCGGGAAGGCAGCGAGTTGCGCGGTGAGCGAGAGCGGTGAGTTCGGTCCGGACACGGCCGCCGAGCCGTTGAACGCGGCCGCCTGATCGGGGAACGCGGCGGCGACGATCGTTCCGTTCGAGAGCGTGCCGCTCGACAGCTCGTAGACACCCGTGAGCTGGAGCGAGGCGGACACCGAAGCGTTGGCGTCCTGCACGAGGGTCACGGCCGGAAGCTGCGCGGGGAAGACGACGTTGACACGGCCCGTATCGTAGTGGTTCCACGGTTGCAGGCTCGTGGGAGCGGGGGACTGCGTGGCGGCCGCCGGACCGGCCGACCCCGCCAGCACGGATAGCAGCAATCCGGCGGTCAAGACGGCGGCGCGAACGGCACCTGCGCGTCGTTCGCTCACCCGCCCGCCTTCGATCGTGGTACCTCCCTGGTGTAGGGAAGACTGGGGGAGGCGGGGAGTATATCCCTTGTCGAACAGGCCTTGAACCCGGCTCATGGGTGAAGCTCCGACCAGAACCGAAGGAATCGATCGACGGCGCCCTCGGGGAGCGGGGGAAAGAGCAGCAGGACCATGTGGATCTGCTTCGGGTCGACCAACCGGACCGAGCGTGTCGCGCCCTGGCCGTCGCGCGCGAGCACGCCGGTGAGTTCGAGCCGCTTGAGGAAGTAGGAGAGGTTCGGGCCGGTGGTGTCGATCGCTTCGGAGAGCTGGGCGGGCGAGCAGACACCCTCCAGGTAGAGCTGGAGCAAGATCGCCCGCGGCACGGGCTGGCGGAGCAGGGCGAGGAGCATCTGCTGGCCTTCCGGGATCGGAGCGCGGGTGGTCTCCGAGACGGCCGGGTAGCAACACTTGTACCCGCCTTGGAAACGGACCGCGATCAGACCTTGGCGCCCGAGCCGATACAGGTGGTAGTCGAGGGTGCCGATCGGGATCTGGAGCCGGCGTCGGATCTCCCGCAGGTGGACGCCAGGGTACTGCTGGACGAACGAGAAGAGTCGTTCCGCCCACGTTCCCGCACGGACCTCGGCGTTCACGCGTGGCGCCCCGGACTAGCGCACCAACGTCGCCCCGAACAGCACGGCGAGCAGGGCAGCCTCGAAGCCCGCGGAGAGGAGCAAGAGCGTGCCGGTGTCCCAGCCGCCCGTGAACAGTCCGATCCCCACCACGACTCCCTGCAGGGTGATCAACAGGAAGCCGCCGGCGACCATCGCCATCCGCGGCGACGGCAAGCGCCGGTACGCGAGCAAGGCGAGCGCGGTCAGGACCGCCCCGAAGACGGCGATGCCGGCAAAGGCAACGTTGGTCAGGGACGCCAGTTCCATGCGAATCCCGGCGAGGATGCGGACTCGGCATTTATACGGCGTGCTCCATGCTTTCGACGTACATGGTCGAGGCGGCGCCATCGTCCCCCCGGGCGCCGCCCCTTTCCCTGCAGGGCCTGCGCGTGGATTATGGGCAGAAACGCGCGGTCGACGCGCTCACTCTCACGGTCCAGACCGGCGAGATCTATGGGCTCCTCGGCTCCAACGGTGCCGGAAAGTCGAGCACGATCCGGGCGGTCGTCGGGCTGCTCACCCCCACCGCGGGGACGATCCGGGTCTTCGGGCACGACCCGGCGGTCGAGGGGCTCGCGGTCAAGCGCCACATCGGCTACGTCCCCGAATCGCCGCTGCTCTTCGACGCGCTCACCCCGCGGGAATTCCTGGAGTACGTGGCGAGCATCCGCCAGCTCTCCACGGAGGTGGCCACGGAGCGGGCGGTCCGCTATGCGAAGGCGTTCCAGATCGAGCCCGAGTACGACCGGCCGCTCGGTAGCCTGAGCAACGGCACGCGCCAGAAGATCCTGCTCATCGCCGCGTTCCTCCACGAACCGCCGCTGCTGGTGCTGGACGAGCCGTTGAACAACCTCGACCCGCGCGCGGTGCGGATCATGAAGGAGCTGCTCCGCCGCTACGTCGGCCAACGCCGCCGCGGGGTGCTGTTCTCGACGCACACCATGGAGGTCGCGGAACAATTGTGCGATCGCGTCGGCATCCTCGACCGGGGGTTGCTCAAGGGGGAAGGATCGCTCGCGACGCTCCGCCGGGACGTCGCGCGGGGCGACGCGACGCTCGAGTCGATCTTCCTGCGCTTGACCTCGGAGGAGGAAGGGGTCCGCGAAGCGGTCCTCTCGCTCGGGGGCCCGGACGGATGAGCTGGCGCGAAGCCTGGCGGATCTCGCAGCCCGCGTACGCCGAGCTGGCGTTCCAGGCGATCTACGCGGCGCGGCAAGGCAACCTGCCGCCGACCGAGGGGAAGATCGCGCCCGCCGTGATGGCCCAACGCCGCGTCGCCCAGAGCAAGTTCCTGGTGAGCCTCGTCCTGGGGCTGCTCACCCTGGGCTCCTACGCCATCCTGAGCCCGACCGTCCAGTCGCTCACCGCCCCCACGCTCGATCGCGGGTTGTACGTGGCCGCGATCCTGGCGGCCGTGCTGCTCCTGCAGATGGCCCTCCTCTGGTGGACGGCCCTCCAGGTCCTGCCCACCTTCCTCGCATCGGGGACGGTTCGTTTCCTCGAGACGATGCCGCTCTCCCAGCGCACCCTCGAGCGGGTCGCGCTCGTGCTCATGGTCCGCCTGTTCGATAGCCCGGCGCTGACGTGCCTGATCGTCACCCCCATTGTCGTCGCGCTGGCCCTGCACTCATGGGTCGCGGGCCTGGTCTTCGTTACCGGGGTCGCCGTCGTCCTCGTACTGGCGCTCGCCCTCGCACTGTGGACCGGCGCCTTTTTCGTGCGGCGTATCCAGGGAGCGCATTCCGGCCACGGACAGACCGCGCTCCGGTGGGCGTACCTCGTCCTGTGGGCGATCCCCGCGTTCGCGATGTACGGTTTTCTCTCGCTCGCACCGGGGTTTCTGGCCGGGCTGACGGACCTGCAAGCGTACGGGCCCGCCCCCCTCCTCACGACCGTGCTCCTGGCGTTCCCGCTCCCCTTCGGCGCGATCTCCGCCTGGGTGGCCACGGATTCGGGGATCCTGACCGGGGGCCTACCGCTCATCGCGGGGGCGGCGTTCGTGTACTTCGGGCTGGCTGTCATCACGGTCGATTGGCTGACGACCGCACCGCTCCAGTTCGCCCGGGCCCTTCCCGAGGCGACGATCCCCCAGACCCTCGCTCCCGTGGCCATCGTGACCGGCCACCCGGCGGTGGCGGTCATCCGCAAGGACCTCCGCGCCGCGTCGCGCAACCCGGCGTACGCGTTCGTCATCCTGCTCCCGCTCCTCGACGCGCTCGGTCTCGGTCTGTTGACGTTCATCTCCAACCCGACGCCGCAAGCGACATTCTCCCTGGCCATCGCCGCCGTCGTGACGGCCGCCCTCCTCGCAACCTTCTTCGGCCCGGCCCTGTTCGCGATCGAGGTCATGGGCTACTCGTACACCCGCGCCTTGCCCCTCGGTGATCGGTCCATTGTCCTCGGCAAGGTGGCTCTGGTGGGTGCGATCTACCTGGGGGCGACGGGGATCGTCGTCGCCCTGACCTTGACGAGGGTCTTCGCGCCGCTCGACTTCCTCGCGTTCACGCTCGCCGAGCTACCGGCCGTGCTCGCCGCCTCCCTTCTGGAGTTCGGTCTTTTGTTCCACCGCGCGCGCAAGACCGGTCTTCCGATCGTCAACCTCTACAGCGGCGCATTCTGGGCGACGGCCGTCGCGCTGCCCGGCGTCATCGTCGCCGGGGTTCCCATCCTGGCCTTCCAGCTGTTCCGTGGGGCGTCGGGGCCGATCGCGCTGCCGGCCATGGGCGGGTTGGCGGTCCTGGAGCTCGCCGTGTGCGCGCTGTTCGCGCTCAGCCTGACCGGAGGTCGGCACTGAGCGACGACCTCGAACCCCGGTTCCTGTCCGCTCCCGTGGAGGCCCGCTGGCAGGCGTTCTGGGACGCGCAGGGGTACGCGCGTCCGAGCGCGTCGCATTCCGCCCCCCCGTACACCATCGTCCTTCCCCCTCCGAACGTCACGGGCATCCTGACGATCGGCCACATGCTGGGCGGTACCGTGATGGACACGCTCATCCGGCGGCGACGCATGCAGGGGAAGGCCAGTCTCTGGGTCCCGGGCCTCGATCACGCCGGCGTGGCGACCCAGGTCGAGGTGCGTCGCCGGCTCTCCAAACAGGGGATCCGCATGGAGGCCCTATCGCGCGAGGAGATCCTCGGACACGTCGAAGCGTGGCGAGAGGAGCACGAGGCGTACATCCTCCGTCAGCTCAAGGCTCCCGGTTTTTCCCTCGACTGGTCGCGGTACCGCTACACCATGGACCCGGGGGCGACCCGGGCGACGCGCGAGGTGTTCGTCCGGCTCTTCGAAGAGCGGCTGATCTACCGCGGCGAGCGGATGGTGAACTGGGACCCCATCCTCCGCACCGCGCTCTCGGACCTGGAGGTCCTCCACCGCGATGAGACCACCGACCTCGTCTACCTGCAGTATCCTTGGGAGGACGGCTCGCCCGGAGGGGTCACCGTCGCGACGGTCCGGCCGGAGACGATCTTCGGCGACGTCGCGGTGGCGGTCCACCCGGACGACGAGCGGCACCGCGCCGCCCTCGGGCGTCGCGTGCGGGTGCCGCTCACGGACCGGGTGGTACCGATCATCGCCGACACGGCCATCGACCCGAAGTTCGGCAACGGCGCGCTGAAGGTCACCCCCCGCCACGACCCGATCGACCACGATCTGGCCCAGCGCCACTCCGAGCTCCGCGCCGCCGTGGAGATCTTCGACGAGAGCGCCCGGCTCACCGGGGACTGGGTGCCGGAGCGGTTCCGGGGATTGGACCGGGTGAAAGCACGCGCGGCGGTGACCGAGTCCCTGCAGGCCGATGGGTTCGTCGTCAAGCACGAATCGTACACCCATTCCGTCGGGCATTCCGAACGGACGGACGCGGTGGTCGAGCCGCGGCTCTCGACCCAGTGGTTCGTGCGCATGGGCCCGCTGGCGGCCCCGGTCGTCGCCGCGGTGCAGGAGGGGACGATCCGCGTGCACCCGGACCGCTGGCAGCTCACGTTCTTCCGGTGGATGGAGGGCCTCCAGGACTGGTGCATCTCCCGCCAGGTCGTCTGGGGACACCCGATCCCCGTCTACTACTGCGACGCCTGCGGGGAGGTCCTGGCGGCGCTCGCACCCCCGGATCGATGTCCCAAGTGCCGCTCCGAGCCGCTCCGCGCCGACCCCGATGTGCTCGACACCTGGTTCACGAGCTGGCTGTGGCCGTTCGTCATCCTCGGGTGGCCGGAGGCGACGGACGATCTCGCGCGCTTCTACCCGACCTCCGTCCTCGAGACCGGCCGCGACATCATGTTCTTCTGGGTCGCCCGGATGATGATGGCCGGCTACCATTTCACCGGCAAGCCGCCGTTCACCGACGTCTACTTCCACGGCATGCTCCGCGACGAGCAAGGTCGCCGGATGAGCAAGCACCTCGGCAACTCCCCCGACCCGCTCGAGGTGGTCCAGCAGCACGGGGCCGACGCGATGCGATTCTCCCTCCTCTACCCGAACCCGGTCGAGCAGGACGGGGGTTTCGGCGTCGGCACGCTCGAGGGTGCCCGCAACTTCCTCACCAAACTGTGGAACGTCGTTCGGTTCGCCCGGCAGCAGCTGCCCGAGGGCACGGAGCCGCCAAACGAGGCCCCGCCGACCGGCGAGCTCTCCGTCGTCGACCGGTGGATCCTCTCGCGGTGGAGCCGCCTGGCCGACGACCTCGACGCCGCGCTCGACGGTTTCGAGTTCACGCGGGCGGCGACCTTGCTCTACCAGTTCGTCTGGCACGACCTGGCGGATCGGTATGTCGAAGCGGCGAAAGAGTCGCTCCAGGGCCGACGGGGGGCCCCGGCGGCGCGCGCCTCCCGCGCGACGCTCCTGTTCGTGATCGAGCGGACGCTGCGGCAACTCCACCCGATCGTCCCGCACGTGACCGAAGAGCTGTGGCACGCGATCCCGCACGAGGGGGAGTCCCTGGCCATCACGTCGTGGCCCTCGGGTCAGGAAGTCCCGCGTGACCCGGAGTCGGAGGTGGCGATGGAGACGGTGTTCGACGCGATCCGGGCGCTGCGTAACCTCCGCTCCGAGAACCGGATCCCCCCCGCGGACCGACCCGAAGCGGCGGCCCTCCCGGCGAGCCCAGTGGTCTCCGAGCTGCTCGCCGCGCACTCCACGACGATCGTTCAGCTGGCTCGGCTCGGTGGCCTGACCCTGCTCCAGCCAGAATCCGCTCGGCCCGCCCACGCTGCGAGCCGGGTGCTCCCGACCGGGGAGTTCTTCGTGACGCTTCCGGCCTCCGGGGCGGCGGAGACCGAGTCGTTGACGCGGGAGCACGCGATGCTCGCCGAGCTCCTGGGAAAGACCCGTGCTCGGTTGGAGGACCCGACGTTCCGGCAACGCGCGCCTCCCGAGGTCGTTCAAGCCGCCGAGGAGAAGGCGCGCGAGCTCGCCGGACGGCTCGAACGCATCGCCGCAAACCTGGCCGGCGACGAAGGTACGAAGGCGAGCTCATGAGCGAGAAGAAAACCCCCCGCGCGTCCCCGACCCGGCCAAAAAAAGCCCCCAAGGTCCGGCCGGCCGACCCTGGTTCGATCTCAGGAGGCTTCCCGCTGGGCCAGACGGGCCGGACGCACCCCCCGATCGGGCTCGGACTGTGGAGCCTCGGACGCTGGAGCCACGAGGACGAACAGCGCACCCGCACGACGGCGGACCACGCGATCGCCCGGGGAGTGCCCTGGTTCGACACCGCCGAGGTCTACGGGACCGGGCGATCGGAGCGCCTCCTCGGAGACTGCCTGGCCCGCGCCGGACCGGCGGGGGCCGGAGCGTTCGTCGTCACCAAGCTCTCGTGGGAGCACCTGCGGCGCTCGCAGGTCCGGGCCTCGCTCCTGGGAAGCCTGCAACGGCTCGGCCGCGCGTCGGTCGACCTGTACCTGGTCCATGCGCCGGACCCCCATGTGCCGGTGGGCGAGACGATGGGCGCGATGGAGCAGTTGTGGGTGGACGGCAAGACCAAGGCGATCGGCGTGAGCAACTTCTCTCTCGGGGACCTGGAGGCCGCGCGTTCGGCGCTGACCCACACCCAGATCGTCGTCAATCAGGTCCGCTTCAACCTGTTCGACCGGGAAGAGGCCGAACCCATCGAGGAGTACTGTCGGCAGCACGGCATCGTACTGGAGGCGTACACTCCTCTCGCGCGCGGGCTCCTCGCCGGCCGGTATCTCGACGGCGGGACGGTGCCGGCCGAGGTGCGCCGGTTCGCCCACCGGGTGTTCGAGGACGACCAGTTCCCCGGGATCAAGGCGCGCGGTCGCGCGATCCGTGACCTCGCCCGGAAGGAGGACGTGCCGATGGCCTCCATCGCGCTCCACTGGCTCGAGCGGCACGGGGCCGCCCCGGTCTTCGGGGCGAGCCGACCGGAGCAGGTCGACGATATCCTGGCGGCCTGGGCGATCCAGCCCCCCGCGGACGTGCTGGACCGGGCCGATGAACTGGCCCGGAGCCCGCCGTGATCCGGCTGGTCGCGTTCGATCTGGACGGCACGCTCGTCGATGCCCCGAGCTCCTGGGTATGGGTGCACCGTCATTTCGGCGAGTCCAACGATGCGTCGCTCCGGTTGTTCCTGGACGGGAAGATCGACGATGCCGAGTTCATTCGTCGGGACATCCAGCTCTGGTGGAAGCACAACCCGAAGATCTCTGTCGACGACATCGAGGAGATCCTCGCCGGCGTTCCGCTGATGCCGGGGGCGCGGGAGCTGTTCGAGGGCCTTCATCGCCGGCATCTGACCACGGCGATCATCAGCGGGGGCATCGACCTGCTCGCCAAACGGGTCGGCCGCGAGCTGGGCGTTGACTACGTGCTGGCGAACGGCTTCGCCGTCAACTCCGAGGGGCGGCTCACCGGCGACGGCCACGTCCGGGTGCCGATCCAGGCGAAGGAAGCGGTGCTGGCGCAAGTACAGGAGCAACTCGGAGTGCTCCCCGATGCCACTGCCTCCGTCGGGAATTCGGAGATCGACGTCGGCCTGTTCCGCCGCAGCCGCATCGGGATCGCGTTCCGGCCGGAAGATGAGTTCGTGCGTCGCCACGCCACCACGGTGATCACCGACGGAGACCTGACCGGGGTGCTGGCCGCCCTCGATGGCGTGGACGCCACCTGACCTGGTTTCCGTTTGGCAAGCCTTTTGAGCGGTGGTCGGCTCGCTACGTCTACTGTGGTCGATTACGGTAGCCTGTTGGCACGGGCCCGGGAGAAGCTGCCCCCGGTCCAGGTCGGGAGCGACCGCTTCCAGGTCCCCGAGCCGGACGTGATGTCCGACGGGAAGAACACGGTCATCCGCAATTTCCAGGACATCACGACCGTCCTGCGTCGCGAGCCGGCGCACGTCATCGGTCACCTGGCCCGCGAGCTGGGCTGTCCGGGAGTGCTCGACCTGCCGCGCGGCGTCCTCAAGTCCCGCGTCACCAAGGATCAGATCGCCCAGCGCCTGCGCGAGTACACGGAAAAATACGTCATTTGCTCCGAGTGCAAGCGGCCCGATACCCACCTCAAGAAGGAGGGGCGCCTGACCCTGCTGATCTGCGAGGCGTGCGGGGCGCAACGCCCGGTCACCGTCCGGCGCGTCGTCGAGCAGGAGAAGCCCAAGACACCGGTCGTCGTCGGGGAGGTCTACCGCTTGACGATCGAGGATGTGGGCCGGCGGGGCGACGGCGTCGCCAAGAAGGAAGGGTTCGTCATCTTCGTCACGGGCGCCTCGGTCCGCGGGACCGTGGTCAACGCGAAGATCACCAAGGTGCTGGGCAACAACGCTTACGCCATCGTCCAGCCGTAACGCTCCCGTATGCGCAGCGTGCGGGAGTTCGGCCTCCTCGCGCTCTACGTCGGGGCCCAGATCGTCGCGCTCGCGCTGGCGTTCCCGTTCAAGACGGCCGGCCTGGCGACGAGCTCCAATCCCAACAACCCGACGGACCCGCTGTTCATCATCGCGCTGATCATCATCGCCCCGCTGTTCATCCTGTGGGGGGCGCGCCGTGCCGGGGGCATCACGATGCTCCGCTGGCTGATCCTCGTGGGCATCGGCGCGTCGCTGGACATCACCCTCACGGCGACGTTCGGGCTCTTTCCTCCGGCTCCGTTCTATTTCCAGCCGTATGGCGTCGGCCTGGCCGCGGTCCCGTCGGTCACCCTGGCCGGAGCGGTCTCCGTCGTGATGTTCCTGGCGCTCCTGATGGAACCGCAATGGTACGTGATCGACACCGTCGGGTTCGTCGCCGCGGGCGCGCTGATCGCGCTGCTCGGGATCTCCTTCGGCATCTTGCCGGTGTTCATCCTTCTGGGCGCGCTCGCGATCTACGACTTCATCGCGGTCTATCGGACCAAGCACATGCTCTCGCTCGCGGATGTGGTGACCGACATGAAGCTCCCGATCCTCATGGTCATGCCCACGCACAGCGGCTACGATTACACGCAGTCCGGCAAGTTCACGGCCCAGCGGAACCGGCCGGCCGAGGAGCGCGAGGCGATGTTCATGGGACTCGGCGATGTCGTGATCCCCGGCACGTTGATCGTCTCGGCGTTCGTCTGGCTCCCGGCGACGGTCATCCTTCCGGGGGTCGGCGCGAACCTGCTCGCGGCCATCGGCGCGCTCGTCGGCTCCCTGATCGGCTACGGGATCCTGATGACCCGGGTCCTCAAAGGCAACGCCCAGGCCGGTCTGCCGTTCCTGAACGGTGGGGCGATCGCCGGATACGTCGTCGCCTACGTCCTGCTCTTCCACAGCCTGTCGCTGGGATTGACCCTGAGCCTCTAGGGAGGGATCGCGCGTGACCCGGAAGGTCGAGGACATCCGCATCGACGACGCGCCGTCGCTCGACCGCCTCATCCGGCGGATGGAGGCGGCGGGGGGGTTCAGCGCCCGCGAGGTCGCCCGCGGCGTCGACGTGCTGGCGCACATCCTCGGCGCTGAGGAGATGACGACGTTCCTGTCGTTCCCGGCCGACATCGTCGCCACCGGCACCCGCGGCGTGCTCGCCACCCTGGTGCGCGAGGGGTACGTCGAGGCGGTCGTCACCACCTGCGGGACGCTCGACCATGACCTCGCCCGCGCCTACCGGCCGTACCTGCACGGCGAGTGGAACCTCGACGACGTCCAGCTCCACCGCAAAGGGCTGTACCGGCTGGGAAACCTGGTCATCCCCCACGCCCACTATGGCGGCGTCATCGAGCGGGAGATGCAACGACTCTTGCGCCGGCGCTGGGCGGCCGGGACCCGGCGGCTCTCGACCGTGGACCTGAGCTGGGCGATCGGTGAATCGCTCGGGACCAAGCATGGGGTGGGCAGCATCACCCGCGCCGCCTTTGAGCGGCAGGTGCCGGTGTTCGTTCCGGGGATCACCGACGGGGCGGTCGGCTCCCAGCTCTGGCTCTTCTGGCAGGATCACAAGGAGCTCGTGCTCGACCTGTTCGCGGATGAACAACGCCTCAGCGACCTGGTCTTCGAGGCGAAACGCAGCGGAGCGATCATGCTCGGAGGCGGGATCTCCAAGCACCACACGATCTGGTGGAACCAGTTCCGCGACGGGCTCGATGCGGCGCTCTACATCACCACGGCCGTCGAATGGGACGGCAGCCTGTCCGGGGCGCGCACCCGGGAGGCCGTCTCGTGGGGTAAGCTCAAGCCGAACGCTCGGCACACCACCGTGGACGGCGACGTGACGGTCCTGTTCCCGCTCATGGTGGGGGCCGCACTCGAGCGGCTCCGGCGCTGAGCCCGCGCGCCTACGGGCCGGAGACGGAGGGCGCCGCTCCGCCCACATTTAATAGTGGAACGCCAACTCCGCCCGTCCCCGCCGTGGGCCCGTAGCTCAGCCCGGTAGAGCAGGCGGCTCTTAACCGCAAGATCAGGGGTTCGAATCCCCTCGGGCCCGCCCACTTGTGAGTTTATGAGCTTGGGGCCCGATTCTTTGCACCTGGTCCGCGCCGCCGAGGACTTTCGGGAGCCGAAAGGTCGCCTCGATCACCGGTCCCTGCTCAAGAACCCCGCAGTCCGGAAGTGGTTCGAAGCTCACGCCCTCCGCTCCTCGCTCTCCGCCGAGGTCAACCTGCGCAAGCTGGGCCTCTTCCTCTACCGGACCCGCCTCACTCCCGAGCGTCTCGTCGGCCTCGCAAAGGAGCGGCCCGACGAGCTCCGCGATCTTCTCATCGACTAAGCCACGCACCTCCACGCCCTCAAGAAGCTCGATTCGTACATCGCCAAGACGCAGAAGGGGGTTCGGGACTGGCTCCTGTTCAATGGCGTCGACTTCCGCCAGTTTCCCAAGCTTCGTCGAGCCTACCAGTCGGAGTCCCTATCGCGCGAACGAATCCCGACGCCGGAGCAACTACGGCTGATCCTCGGCGCGTTGCCGCCTCGAGGGCGGGTCTGCGCCCTGCTGATGGCGCACAGTGGACTCCGCCCCGGCACGCTTGGGGATGATCGAGGGGCGGACGGGCTCACCCTGGGGGACCTTCCCGAGCTCCAGACGCGGGGGCCGCGCCCCCACTTCGAGCTCCCTGCGGGGCACAAGGCGTTCCTGGTCCGGGTACCCTCCCGGCTATCGAAGAACTCCTGGGGCTACCTTACGTTCGGGACCCCCGAGGCGGCCGACTCGATCCTCTCCTATCTAGGCGAGCGGCAGGCGGCGGGAGAGAACCTAACCCCAGCCTCGCCGCTCGTGGCACTGACCGCGCTCGGGGCGCGGAACACCTTGGGAAAGGAGACCGGATCTTTCGTGACAACGAAGTCGGTGGTACTCTCCATTCGAAAGGCGATTCAGTCGGTCCGCCCCGAGAACGTGCGCTGGCGACCGTACGTCCTCCGGAGCTACTGCTCGACGCAGCTACTGGTCGGCCGCATGGATCACGACACTCGGGAGGCAATCCTGGGCCATGACCTCGGGGTGGCGGGGCGCTACAACCTGCGGAAACAGCTTCCGGACCATGTCGTCGAGGCGATGCGGGAAGAGTACGAACGGGCGATGGGTGCGCTCCTGACTTCCCGGGGCGCGGAGGAGAGCAGGGCCACCGAAGGGTTCGTCCGGCTATTGCTTCGAAGTTTGGGGCTCCCCGAAGAGACCGACGTTTCCCAGATGTCGGAGAAGGAGCGGGCCGAACTCGCCGACCGGTTATCGAAGCGCCTCATCCCGGGAGGGGACGCGGTCGGAGGGGCTCTCGGCGACGGGGCGTTGACGCCTCCCCCCGACCGATCGCGGCGGTCTCCGGTCCAACGGATCGTATCTCTCGCGGAGGTTCCCGGGCTGTTGGAGCAGGGGTGGTCGGCCGTCATGCCGTTAGACGGCGGGCGATTCATCCTTCAGCCTCCTCGGGCTGATCGACTCGGATGACGCGGAGCTTCCCCACCAACGCCACACCGTCCGTGTGGTTGTGGTGGCCGAGCGTAGGATCGGGAAGGTACAGCTGAGCTCAACTCAAGCGCTAATGGGGGTGGCACCGGTGCCACTCGTGACGAGAAACCGTGGCTCCGCGGTGCCAGTCGGGGCCACCACGCAGGAATGCGGCAATCCGAGGCGCCACCCGGCAGTACATCGCCAATACTGCCCTCAATCTCCGCGATACTACTTCCCGCCCTGGTAGCGCTTGAGCTCATCTCAATTGAAGAGGGGCCCGAACTCAGAACCGCCGCCCACGCGCTACAGCCCCATGGGGTGCCGCTCGACCGCGAGGCGTCCGTCGAGATTCGGGGCGGTAAGCACCTTCCGCTCGTCGATACATCGGCGGTAGTCCCCGTGACCGAAGTCCCCCCCTCGGAAACTCCCTCGCCCGCTGGACAGAGCCCTTGGGGACGGGATCGAAGGGCTGACTTGGTGCCCACCCCAGGGAGAGGTGAAGTTCTAATGACTGGTAAGTCGGGAGAAGGAGGGAACTTGAGCGAGGTCTGGCAGTTTTGGTCGCGCCAGGTCGAAATTGTCGCCGTGGCGATCGTTGCGACGGCACTCATGGTCCTGTTCTACTCTAGCGTCCTAGACGCGGTGCCTCAGAGCGGGTTTGAGGCTCTCTCGAGCATTTTCGCGACCCTCCTTGGCCTGACGTTCACTGCGTTCTCGATCCTAACCACCTTCATGCCCGGCCTCCGACGGGACTTTGTGAAGTCCCGGACGTTCGGCACCATAGGGAAGACCTTTGTTCTGACGATGGGCGCCCAGATGATCGCGTTCGCCCTATCCGTGGGATCCTTCGTCTTCTACGAGCCTGGCGTTTTG
>JAKIWD010000198.1 GCA_022750205.1 Thermoplasmata archaeon | reverse complement strand
CGTGCTGCGTCCAGCTGGCACCATCGTTCGTCGTGGTCTGGAACACCTCGCCCGCCGCGGTCTTCCCGCCGGTGGCGAACACGCCGTTCGCAGCGGAGATGAACGGCCCACCGATGCCCGCGCCGAGGAACGCCGGCTTGGTCCAGTGCACGCCGTCGGAGGATGCGACGAGGTAGCGGCCGGAGGGGAGGACGGTCGGCGCATCCGGGTTCGCCGTCGATCCCGGGCCGAGCGGCCCGCTGCCACTCTCCTCGTAGATCCTCCCGGTGTTCGGGTCCGTCGTGACGAAGTCACGGTCAGCGGCGGTCCCGCTCAGCACCGGAGTGCTCCAAGTCAGGCCGCCATCGGTCGAAACGCTCGTCGCGATACCGGAGTCACGGGAGATGCTCGGCGTCTCGGGTGGGAAACCGGTTTGGAAGTTCACGACGTCTTCGGTGAACACGAAGGTCCCGCTCGGAGTGGCCGTGATCGCGGGGTCGCCGCCCATGAGGAATCCGGTGGGGTCGTTGCACGCAGGAGCGGCTGGGCACGGTGGCGGCAGGGTGGGAACGGTAACGCTCTTCCAGCTCCTACCTCCGTTGAACGAGACTTCGATCCCATTCGGGGAAAAGCCCGGGACGTCGTTAACGAGCCCTGCGGGCTGGGGTCCGAAAACACTGCCGATCCACTGGCAGTTGGGGTCCGCCGAGAGCTGACACTGTGGCGTGTTGGCCAGCTGCGTGGCGACGTACACGAGGTTGTCGTTGTTCTTCGGGTTGACCGCCACCTCGGGCTCACCGAAGATGTACTTTTGGTTGTCGGTCGCGTTGACCACCCGTGGCTGTAGGCCTTCCGACCGGCCCCCCATGGAAGCAGCGCCGGCGGACGATGCCGTCCACACGACGAACGGTCCGACGGTGGCCAGCGCCGCCGCCGCCGCCAGCCAACGGAGTGACCTGCCACGAACAGTTTTGCTGATCGACATTCCTCCCCCTCTGTGCAGTTGGCGCCCCATGCATGGGGTGCGCCCGGTTTGGGCGACCTGTCATCAGGCTTTGCTCTCATATGCGCTTATGCGAGGGGCGGTCGCCCTCGGGCGCCGGCCTCGAAGACCGTTGTTGTCGCCCAGCGTCTCCTGAATCCCCATACATCCCAGTCAGTATCCGAGATACGCTTGCGGTGGCCATGCTAAGTCGCGACGGCGTCCGAAGTCAAGAACGGGTGTCACGTTGAGTGGTGAGGGGTCCACCGCGTCGGTCGCGCTCTAGCCGCCGATATTCCCGGTCACAACAAGCACGACTGATAGGCCACGTGGACCTGTTCAACTCGTCCCGCTGGGTCGCTGCGGTCGCAGTCAGTCTTGCCCTCCCCTGCCAAATCCTGTGCCAAATCGGGGCAGATCACGCGCCGTCTTGGATGATGGGAGCGTCGAAGGCTCGAACCCGCTGACGCGACCACAGGTCTCGTAACCCCGGCCGAAGAACGCGCAGCTACCTACGCGAAGGCCGCCGTGAAGGCCATCGTCGAGTACACGGAGGGATATCCCTACTTCGTACAGGAATACGGCAAAGCGGTCTGGGACGAAGCCGACGGTCCCGCGATCACCACAAGCGACGTCACCGCCGCTCGCTCGCTCGTCGAAGAGAAGCTAGACGGCAGTTTCTTCCGAGTACGTACCGACCGGACAACCGAACTGGAGCTTGCCTACCTGCGCGCAATGGCCGAGCTCGGTCCCCTACCCCAGATGGCAGCAGACGTCGCAAAGGTTCTCGGCAGAACCTCCGAACAGCTCGCCCCGATTCGCTCGCGGCTGGTCGAGAAGGGGCTCCTCTAGACTCCGGGATACGGACT
>JAKIWD010000039.1 GCA_022750205.1 Thermoplasmata archaeon | reverse complement strand
GGCCGCGCTGCCCGAGCGCGCGCGACGATACGACTTGAGGGTGCTGCGGAAGAGAAAGACCCCGAACGCCGCGAGCGTGACCGCGGCCCCCCACCGAAGGTATCCTTCCGGCAGCGCAATGATGGCGGCCCCGAACCCCAGGGCGAGTCCGGCGACGACGGCGGTGCCGACCACTGCGCCTTCGGCCCCCGCCCGAATGGAGGTCGCGTCCGCCGAGAGGGCGAAGACGATCGCCACGACCTCCGTGAGCTCCAGGACCACGATCAGGAACGCGACGATGAGGGCCGGCAGGTAGATCCCGATCGTGTGCCGCGCCTCGCCGCGACCGATGCGCGGGGGACGCTTTAACGGCTAGCGCCGTCCGCGGCGCGCTCCCCGTTCTGGGGCGCTCCGACCGATGGCCTATCACGACATTTCCATCCCGATCCGCCGCGACATGGCGACGTTCCCCGGCGACCCTCCAGTGCGGATCGAACCGCTGCGCGACCTGGCGCGCGGCGACCCATACCGGCTCTGCGCGTTGGCCATGGGGACCCATTCCGGCACCCACGTCGACGCCCCCCGCCATTTCCTCGAATCGGCTCCCGGGGTCGACGTACTGGACCCGGAGGCGCTCCTCGGACCGTGCTCCGTGGTCGAGGTCCCCCCGAGCCAGCGGCTGATCGGCGAGAGCGACCTTCCGGTCGATCGCGGGGCACGTCGGCTCCTGTTCCGCACGTCGAACTCCCGACGCTGGGCCGAGGGGGCGCCGTACTTCCCGGACTACGTCGCCCTGTCGGCGGCGGCCGCGCGGGAGCTCGTCCGGCGGGGCGTCCAACTCGTGGGGATCGACAGCCTCTCGATCGAGAACGACCAAACCGGCCAGTACCCGGTCCACCGCACGCTCCTCCAGGCCGGCGCCGTCGTGCTGGAAGGTCTCCGCCTCGCGGGCATCTCGCCCGGTGAGTACGAGTTGGTCTGCCTGCCGCTGCGTATCGAATCGGGGGACGGGGCACCCGCTCGCGCGCTGTTGCGGGGTCGCTAGCCGTCATGGGCCTCCCTGCCGCGCCCGGTGCGGGTATGCATCCCCTGACACTGGACACCCCGCCGTTCTTCGTCATCCTCGCGTTGCTCGGGCTGTTCATCGCCATGCTCTGGCTGCTCCGCCAGAGCCATCCGAGGGCGCGTCGGGCGCTCGACGGCTACCTGGAAGCGTCGGCGGTGGACATCGTGTTCCTCGCGTTCGCCGTAATCCTCGTCATCGGCCTGGTCGCCCATGACCCACGGGGCAACGCGACGTCCTTTGCGCTCTACGAGGTCATCCTACGCGGATACTGGCTCGCTTTCGCGATCCCTATCGTGACCGTCGGAAGCTCGGTCCACAGCCGTTCGAAAGGGACCATCCCCTGGCTCTGGCCGTCGGTGCTCGTCGCCGTCGCGCTCTTTCTGGTGTTCTTCGGCGTCTATCTCGCGGCGAGCTAGGCCGCGGCGAGCGGATCAGTCGCGGTCTTCGGGCGGAAGGAGGTTCGGGATCCCGTCCTCGATCGGGTACGTCGTCTTGCACTTCGTGCAAGTGAGCATTCCCGACATGATCTCCTGACCGTCGCGTCGGTCGGGCGCGAGGGTCAGGTCGGCCCGGCACATCGGGCAGCAGAGGATCTCCATCAGGTCCTCCCTCATCGGGCGCCGGCCTCCACGATCCCGTAGCCGATCAACCGCCAGGCGTTGATCCGGCGGGAAACGGCCACCCGCGTCCCGGGGAACACCGTCACCGCGCGGCCGAGGCTGAGCTCGACCTCGTCTCCGCGTGCGCTCGTGACCTTGCCCGGCGAGATCGTGGTCCCCACCGTCACCGCGAGGATCTCGCTCGTGCGCACCTTCTCGACCTTGGTCTCGCGTTGAGCGCCCAGGACCCGGTCGAGGAGCGTGAGCTTCAGGCGGAGCTTCTGCGTCACGGGCGGGAGCGTCCCGGCCGTGCCGACGAGCCGGCCCGACAATGCGTCGCCCTTTGCGAGCGAGGGGTCGAGCGAGGTGCCGATCGCCGCAAGGCCCCCCGGACCGAGTTCCTTGAGCTCGAGGCCGCCAGAGATCAACGAGGTGATCTTGGTGTGGAGCGCTTCACTGCGGCCCTCGGTCAGCCCGGCAGTGCCCGGACGGATCTCGATGTCCTCGCCGACGGTCAGGTGCCCTTGCAACAGCGAGCCGCCGAGCACGCCGCCGTGGAGGTCCAACGGGCGGGTGCCCGGCCGGTTCACGTCGAACGAGCGGGCGACGTACATCAACGGGGGTTTGGTCCGGTCGCGGGGAGGCGTCGGGATCGTCTGCTGGATCGTCCCGATCAGCGCGTCGATGTTGACGCGGTGGTTGGCCGAGATGGGCACGATCGGCGCGCCCGCGATGGGCGAGTCCTTCAGGAACTCGACGATCTCGTCGTGGTTCTTGCGCGCCTGCTCCTCGGTGAGGAGGTCGATCTTGTTCTGGACGACCACGACCTTGTGCACGCCGATGATGTCCAGCGCGTAGAGGTGCTCGCGCGTCTGAGGCTGCGGACACTTTTCATTCCCGGCGATGAGGAGGAGCGCCCCATCCATCAGCGCGGCGCCCGAGAGCATCGTCGCCATCAGGGTCTCGTGGCCGGGAGCGTCCACGAACGAGACCGCGCGCAGGAACTTCGCCTTGCCGCCGTGGATGGGGCAGGTCGGTTCCGTGTAGAACCCGGCCGGCGGCTCGCACTGGGGGCACTGGTAGAATGCCGCGTCGGCGTAGCCGAGCTTGATCGAGATCCCTCGCTTCAGCTCCTCGGAGTGGCGGTCGGTCCACTCCCCGGTGAGCGCCTGGGTCAGGGTGGTCTTGCCATGGTCGACGTGGCCGACCAGTCCGATATTGACTTCGGGTTGTCGGGGAGCCTTCATGAAGCCGCGAGCAGCTCCGCCAGCGGCTTGGACCCCTTTTGGTCCACGATCAGGTTGATCTGGACCGTATCCTCGCTGATCTGACTGCCGCGGAACGAGCGACGCCGCCGCATCCCGTGGCGGGGTGCCTCGAACCCGAATCCTTCCCCGACGAACAGGCGCTGCTGGCGCGCTCCCGGAAGATCCGGGCGCAGCGGGAAGCCGCTCTTGTCCGTGCCGCCGGTGATCTTCAGGGTGTAGCCGGTCAAACCGATCAGCTCCCCGCCGACCGATTCGCCGATCCGCTTACCCAGGAAACCAGCGGACTGTGGGTCCCCCACCGTCCGGGCGAAGGACTTTGCGACCTCGGAGATGACGAGCTTGAACTCGACCATGCGTGCGACGGCGCGCCAGTTTCATTCGGTTTAAAGGCCTTGCTACGCCGGCCGCCGAGGAATGGGGGCGGAACGGCGCGCGCTTCCGTTCCGACCCGCGCATTATTCAAGCCCGCACCGTACCACGGCGGGGGGAAAGGCAGCGGTCGCTCCGTCGACGCTCCTCGCCGCCGCGGCGGCGGTGTTGGTCGCCACCCTCCTCTACGGGGCCTATCGGGATTGGCGCTCGCGCGAGGTCAGCGATTCGGTCTGGCTCGTCGGAGGTCTCGCCGGGGCGTTCATCGGCGGCGTCGCCCTTGGCGGGCAGGGGCCGCTCGCCGAGGGGCTCTGGGCCCTGGTCAGCCTCTTCGTTGCCCAGCACCTGATCCCGTGGGATCTGCGGGTGGAGTCGTACTCCGAGGACCTTCCGGGGTACATCGAACTGGCGATGTACCTGGGAGTCGGTGCGATCCTGGCCGGACTCGCGTGGTCCCGTGGGGTGGGCGACGGCGGAGTCCCGCTGCCGGTCCTGGCGACGTTCGTTTCGGTCCTGGCCGCGCGGGGTCTATTCGAAGCGCGTCTCCTCTACGGGGGGGCGGACGCGCGGGCGGTCATGGTCGCTGGCCTGATACTCCCGCTGGACGCGGCTCCGTTCTTCAACCTGCCCTCGAACGCGACGTCGCTCCTGGCGATCTATCCGTTCTCGTTGACGCTGCTCATCGATGGGGCCCTGTTCGGTGCGTTCATTCCCCTCTTCCTCGCGGCCAAGAACGTGGCGGCCGGAACGTTCGAGTTCCCGCGGGGATTCACCGGATATCTCCTCCCGGTTCAGGAGCTGCCTCACCGCTACGTGTGGCTGCGCGACCCGACCTTCGGCGCCGGGGACGACGAAGCGGACACGACCGAGGAGGACGACGCGATGCGCGCCCGGCAGGCCGCCGAGCTGCGGGCCAAAGGCGCGACCGAGGTGTGGGTGACGCCCCAGATCCCGTACGTCGTGCTCCTCGCCGCGGGATCGGTCGCCGGCATTCTCCTCGGAAACATCCTCTTCGACGTCTTGGCGCTCGTCTGAGCGGCGCGCGTACCCCAAAGCTTTAGGAGGCACCCCCGCTCGCCGGCCGAGGAGACCGAATGGCTCGGAAACCTCCGGCGCCCCGGCGCCCGATCCGCGTCCTGATCGCGAAACCCGGGTTGGACGGCCACGACCGCGGCGCCAAGGTCGTCGCGCGTGCGTTGCGCGACGCCGGCATGGAGGTCATCTACGTCGGCCTTCGCCAGACGCCCGAGGACATCGTTGAGGCGGCGATCGAGGAGGATGTCGATCTGATCGGACTGTCCCTGCTCTCCGGCGCCCACATGGCCCTGTTCCCTCGGATCCTCGCGCTGCTCAAGCAGCGCAAGGCCCAGAACGTACCCGTCTTCGCCGGCGGGATCATTCCCGACGAGGACGCGCGCCGGCTGCGCAAGATGGGCATCCGCGCGATCTTCGGCCCCGGGACCACCCTCGAGCAGATCATCACGACCGCCCGGGAGATCGCGCGCGCCCCTCCATGACCCGCGCCCCCGCGCTCCCGACCCCGGCCCGGAGGATCCTCGAGGGAGATCGGCGGGCGCTCGCCCAGGCGATCTCGGCGGTGGAGGCCCACGACCCGGCGATCGCACCGGTGGTCGGCGCGCTCTATTCCCACAGCGGCAAGGCCCGCATCGTCGGACTGACCGGCCCGCTCGGGGTCGGCAAGTCCTCCTTGATCAACGCGCTTCTCAAGCGCTTGCGCGCACAGGGGCGCAAAGTCGGTGTGATCGCGGTGGACCCTTCGAGCCCGTTCTCCGGGGGCTCGGTCCTCGGAGACCGGATCCGGATCGACCGCCCGGCCGGTGACGCAGGCGTGTTCTTCCGCTCCATGGCCAGCCGAGGGCACGCCGGCGGGATCGCGGCGACCACCCGTTCGGTCGCCCGCCTCCTCGACGCCTTCGGGATGGACGTGATCCTCGTGGAGACCGTGGGGAGCGGCCAGGTCGACGTCGAGGTGCGCGATGTCGCCTCCACGAGCGTCGTCGTCCTCGTACCGCACCTGGGCGACGAGGTCCAGACCCTCAAAGCCGGCCTGTTCGAGATCGCCGACGTGTTCTGCGTGAACAAGGGCGAGCTGGCCGGGGCGGACGCCGCGGCCAAGGACCTGACCGAGCTCGCCGGGCTCGGGATCGGCCGCGACGGCTGGCGCCCCCCGGTGGTGACCACGTCGGCGCCGTCCGGGAGCGGCATTGACGAGCTCTGGGCCGCCATCGAAGCGCACGAGACATTCCTCGACACCTCGCGCCTACGCGACGCCGGAGAGCGACGAAGGCTCTCGCGCGAGGTGGTTCAGCTCGTGCAGGAACGGGTGGCGACCCACCTCGCCGCCGCGCTCGAAAGCGAGCCGGATCTCTCCACGATCCTCGATCGGGTCGTCGCCCGCGAACTCGACCCCCAGGCGGCGGCCGACCTGCTCCACTCCGGGCGACCCCGCAGGGGCTGAGCGGCCACGTCCGGGCTCGCACTCTGGCTGTTCATCGTCCTCGTCGTCAGTGTGGCGATCGTCGCCTACTTCGTGTTCGCGTCGTTCGCCTGCGGGGCCGGCTACCAGCCGACCCCTCGCCGATCGGTGGAATCGATGTTGCGGCTCGCGGCGGTCGGGCCCGGGGATACGGTCTACGACCTCGGGGCCGGTACCGGCGCCGTCTTGTTCCGCGCCGCCGCCCGAGGCGCCACCGCGGTGGGCGTAGAGGTCGAGCCGACGCGGGTGCTGATCCTCCGGCTGCGCCGCCGGTTCAGCCCGCTGCGCGATCGCGTGACCCTATCCTGGGGGAACATGTTCGCGATGGACCTTCGCCCGGCGACCGTGATCGCGGTCTTCCTATGGCCCGACGCCATGCGGCGGCTGCGCCCTATCTTCGAAAGTCAGTTGACGCCCGGCACCCGGATCGTGAGCCATTACCACCCACTTCCCGGTTACATCCCCACGATGGAGGATCGGGCCGCGAAGGTCTACCTGTACCGGTGGCCGGCCACCCCGGTGACTCCTGCCTAACGGACCGATGGCCTAGCCGTGGAAGTGGAGCCAGAGGGCGGCCCCGACGACGAACACGGCGACGATGATGAGGGTCCCGATCGCCCACCCACGGTACTCACCGTCATCGTGCAGGGGGAGCGCGGCCATCATCCACGACGAATCGATTCGCACTAAAAGGGAGATGTTCGTTCCGCGCTGAGTCCGTCCGGCAGCGAGCTCGACCTCCGGAAGTCTTAATTGGCTCAGCTCTGGTCGCCGCCCGATGGCAGCGACGGCGGCCCAACGGTACCTCGCGGAATTCATCGGCACCTTCGCCCTCCTGCTCATGGGAGATGGCGCGGCGGTGTTCAGCCTACCGGCCATCACCGACCCGGCAGCACGGGTCGTGCTCGTTTCCATGGCGTTCGGCGTCACCGTGCTGGGAGGGGCGTACGCCTTCGGGCAGATCTCCGGCGGTCATTTCAACCCGGCCGTCACGATCTCGATGGCCATCTCGCGCCGCATGCCGTCGCGCGACATCGTGCCCTACCTCGTGGCCCAGGTCGCCGGTGCGATCCTCGGCGTGCTCGTGATCCTCGGGATCGCCTACGGGTCGCCGGACTCCTGGGCCAACGCCCAGGCCTCGGGCATCGGCTCCCAGGGGTACAACGCGTTCAACGCGCCCTACGCGTTCAACGTGGGCTCGGTGTTCATCCTCGAGCTCGCCCTCACGTTCCTGTTCGTGCTCGTCATCCAGCTCGTTACCCGCCCCGAGAACAGCGCGAAGAACCTTGCCCCCGTCGCGATCGGCCTCACCCTGATGGTGACCAACCTCGTCGGGATCGGCGTGGACGGGGCCTCGATGAACCCGGCCCGTTCCCTCGCGCCGGCGCTTCTTTCTGCCGGCTGGTCGAGCTCGACCTGGGCGATCAAAGAGGTCTGGCTGTTCTGGGTCGCCCCGATCCTGGGTGGCGCGCTCGCCGCCGTCGTGGAAGGTCAACTGCGCTCCGACACGAGCTAGTCCGACCGGGGCCCTAGCCGGATCGACCGGCGCGGTGGATGTAGCCGACGACGACCCCCGGGGCCGAGGGACCGCTCGGGTCAGTCAGACTTGGGTGCGTGGGCGTGACCGTGGCTCCCACTGGTCGCCGGCTTGGTCGTAGGCTCCGAAGCGGCCTTCGGTGACTCCGCTTCGGGCTTGGCCGGGCTCTCCGCGGGGGGCTCCTTCGCTTCCTTGGCGACCGGAGTGACGTACTCCTCGATGACCTGGATGGACTTCGGCTTGAGCTGGGAGCGGATCCGGTCGATGACCCGGGGCTTGGACGCGGCCCAGGTGAGGTCGAACTTCGAACGGTCCGGGACCTTGAGGGTGACGACGTGGTTGTGGATCTCGATACCGAAATCCGCCCCGTGGCCGTAGGTGAGATCCACCAGGGCGCGCGCCTGATCGGCGGGCGCGCTGATGCGTTCCTCGACGCGGAAGGTGCCGCGGATCTTGCGGCCGGCGAACGGCGGGTTGAAGTCGACCCGCACGCGGGCCGCGGTGAGCGTCGTCACGCGACCGCGACGGCCCTTGATCGTCAGGATCGTTCCGAGCTCCAGGGTCGCGTCGTCGCGCCGCATCTCGGGGAGTCGCTGGATCTCATGCATCGAAAACAGCTCGATGAGCTTGGGGTCCCGCTCGCCGAAGGCGTCGGCCGGGGCGAACTCCTTCTGGACCTCCTCGCCGACCTTGAGGCCCACGAGCGAGTTCTCGATCCCGGCGGGGAAGTATTCGCCCCCGACCAGGTGCGGGCGCGGTCCCCAGGTAAAGCCGGCCGGCACGTTCATCTCGGCCTTCTTGGCCACGGACTCGCGCGTCGTGTCCACGAGCTCGGTGCGGTCCCCGGATTCGGACCAGATCTCGTAGTCCAGGCGCACGAGGTCGCCGCTGGCCACAGCCTCGGCAGCCGAAGAAGTCGAAGGCATCGCCGCGCGGAGCCCGAGCGCGGTTTAAGGTTTGCCCGAGGGGGAACGGAGCTTCGGCGGCGGCATGCGCCGGCCAGACCACCCGTAGTGGAGCAGACCGAAGAACGCTCCGAGCAGCGTCGCCCAGCGTCGGGGGATCTCGAGCGCGCTGTACCGGAGCCCGGGATACGTCCGATCCAACCGCCAACCCCAGACCGTGAGCCCCAGTGCCAAAGCGGCCAGACCGAAACCCCCGATCGCGATCAGCGCCTCGCCCCAGGATCGGGTGAGCGCTGGGAGAGCGAGGAGGACGCCCGCCACCACGAGCCCCGGGAGCGCGATGTACGGTAGCACACGACCCGCGCTCGCCTCGTAGGTCGCGCCGCGCCGGCGCCACACGACGAACCCGCCCTCGGCATAGATCCGCTGCTTGCGCATCAGTCGCCAGGCCGAGATGTCCGAGAAATCATGGCCGACTCCGGCCGTCGCTACGTACACGCCCTTCCAACCCGCCTGCAGCGCTCGCACGGCGACCTCCTGATCTTCGCTCGCCGCACGCCGATAGAGGGTGGTGTCGAGCTGGCCCACCTGCCGGAACACCGCGGCGCGCCAAGCCGAATTGCCCATCGGAAGTGCGTGAGGGTGCGCGCGCGCCACCACATCGTAGAAGCGTCGGAGGTACCCATCGTAGTAGCGCGCTCCGACCGTCCGTAGCGACTCCGGGAGCGCGGGGGTGGGACCCCCCGTGAATCCGACGGCCGGGTCGGCGAAGGGTCGGAGCAGCTCGGTGAGCCACTCCGGTGGCGCCACCTCATCCGCGTCGAGGAAGGCCACGAACTCCCCGTGGGCGATCGCGAGGGCGGCGTTGCGGCTCTCGGGGATGTTGCCCGGGGCCGACAGGTGGTGGACCCGCGGGTCTCGGCCCGTGAATCCCTCGGTGATCCGTTGAACCTCTCCCGACCCACCGCCGTCGTCGACGATGACCTCGTCGGGGATCCGCTGCTGACCGAGCAGGCTTTCGAGCGTGCGCGCGACCCGTAGGTCGTTCAGCACGGTCACGATGACCGAGACGCTCCCCGGCGGGGTGGGGCCCGAGGGTCGGGCCGCGGGGACGTTCATCCGGGCGCGCCGGGTCCCGACGCCGCGAACGTCGCGATCGTCTTGTCGACCGCGGCGCGCGAGTCCCAGGTCGGTTTCCAACCGAGGCCCTCGATCCGGTCGATCGCGAGGAGCTGCTGCGGGACATCCCCCGCCCAGCCGCGTTCTCCGCCGGTGAACTCGATCCGTGCCCGTCCGCCGGTCGCGGCGACCACGCGCTCGGCGATCTCGCGGACCGAGACCCGGTCCCGCGTACCGAGATTGAACACGTTGACGAGGTCGTGGGCCGCGTCGTCGGCCCGGAGCATCGCGCTCACGCAGTCGTCGACCCACAGGTAGCTCTTCGATTGGCGCCCGTCGCCCAGCACCTCGAGGCGACTCGGGTCACGGCGGACCTTTTCGAAGAAATCGTAGATGACGCCGTGCGTCATCGTCGGACCGATGATGTTGGCGAACCGGAAGATGAAGGCTCGGATCCCGTAACAGTGCGCGTACGCGCTCAGCAACGCTTCCCCCGCCAGCTTGGACGCCCCGTAGAGGGATTGGGGGAGGAGCGGACCGTACTCTTCCGGTGTCGGGAACACCGTCGGATAGCCGTAGACGACGCTCGAGGAGGAGAACAGCACGCGCTTGACGTCGGCACGCCGCGCGGCCTCCAGCACGTGGAAGGTCGCCAGCGTCCCGTGCTCCAGGTCCGTGCGGGGGTCGGCGGTGCCGAGACGTATATCCGGATTCGCCGCCAGATGCCAGACCTCTTCCGCTCCGGCGAATTCGGCCGGCCGAGCGTCCTTGCGAAGGTCGGTTTCGACGAGCCGCCATCGACCGTCGTCCGCGAGTCCGGCCAGGTGGCTGCGCCGTCCGGAGGAAAGATTGTCCAGGACGCGCACCTCGGAGCCGCGTGCGAGCAACGCGCGAACGAGCACCGATCCGATCGCGCCGGCGCCGCCGGTCACGACAGCCGGTGCGGCGGTGCGGGGCCCCGACATGGTCGTCTCCGCCGGCGGACGAATGGAAGAATATAAAAGCGGAGGCTCGCCTAAACGACCGTACCCGGCCGCCGGAACGCACGAATGATGCGCACCTACGTTCGGATGATTTTTCACTCGGAGGGCGCCGACCCGCTCGCCGTCCTCAAGGTGATGCGCGAGCTCGGGTTCGAGCAGTCCATGGGGATGCACGACTTCGTCTACAGCTGGAAGGAACGCGCGACGCTGGACGAGGTCCTCAAGCTCGTGAGCACCATGCACGGCCGCATCAAGGGACTGAACGTGAACTACGAGATCACCACGGTCACGTGAGCGAGTGAACGACGACGGGATGGCGCGAGCTCAGGGGGACCGGCTGCAGCGCTCGCTGCTGATCCACCTGCTCGAGCACCGAGGCCAGCAGGTCCGCTTCGAGGCCGACCAGTGGACCACCGAGTTCGGCATCCTTCGCAAGTTCTCGGGCGAGGAGGGGCTCGTGGTCAAGCAGGCCCTCCGGTCGCTGGAGATGTCCCGGTGGATCTACCGGCGGGTCCAGTACGTCATCGGCTACAGTGAGCCCAAGCTGGTGTACTCGCTGACGCCCAGCGGTCACCGCAAGGCGATCGATGTGCGACGCGAGGAGAACGGCGGGGTCAGCTCTCCGAGGGACCTACTGCCCCCGACGTTCGGACCGGACGAGGCCCCTCCCATGTCGGAAGGTCCTCCGCCTCCGTCGACCGGCGCCTGAGGCGACGTGGCGCTCCCGGTGCTCGGTGGGCCACGGGTACGGCTCCGCCCGATCGGCGCGCCGGACCTCGACACGCTCTATCAATGGTACAACGACGCCGAGGTGGTCGCGCCGTTCGACCGGTTCGCGATCGATGACTTCGCCTCGTTTCAGCACGCGGTGGCGGCTGCCGGGGAGGACCCCGGCTCGCAGGCGCCGCGCTTCGTCGTCGAGGTGAACGGGCCGCCGAGCCGTGTGGTCGGGATGGTGGGCTACTACGCGGCCCATCCGGTGCTCGCGCTCACGGATGTGTGGTACGTGCTCGGCGACACGGCCGCGCGCGGCCAAGGCTACGGCTCGGAGGCGGTAGGACTGCTCGTGGGGTTCCTGTTCTCTTCGCAGGAGCTCGGCCGGGTGGGTGCCACCTGTGACGTCGAGAACATCGCGTCCGCGCGTCTGGTCGAGAAGCTCGGATTCCGCCGTGAGGGCACGCTACAAGCGGCCCTGTTCCACCACGCGCGCTGGCACGACGTCGCGGTCTTCGGGATCACTCGGGCAGAATGGTCGGCCAGGCCGCCTCGATCGTAAGCACCACCGTGGCGCCCTTCGGCGGGGGGAGCCCCACGGGCCCCAGTTCCCCCGTGGAACGCACGTGGGTTCCCCCACAGGGGCACCGGTCGTGCCCGTCGATCTCGATCACGCGCACCGGGTCGACGTTCGGCGGCAGCGGCACGAGTCCGGCGCGGGCCGCCGGCGCCTGATCCCACTCCACGCGCGGTACCCACGCGATCTGAACCGCCCGCGGGCTCGCCACCGCCTGGGAAACCCGCCCGGTCAGTTCCTCCCAGGGCGTGGAGGTAGGCCAGGGGGCCTCCAGTTCGATGAGCCCTTCCGTCCCCGCAAGCGTGGCTTTGCGCGTCTTGAGGCCGGTCAGCGTGAAGACCTCTGCGCTGACGAGGTGTTGGGCGGTGTGAAGCCGCATGTGGCGATGCCGTCGCGCCCAATCGACCTGGCCCTGGACCTCGGCACCGATGCGCAGGGCGAGCGGGCGGGGGCCCGCGCCCCTTCCGATGCGATGCAGCACCGAACCGCCGCTCTTGACCACGTCGACGATCGGCAACGACGTGCCACCGACCTCCAGGGTCCCCCGGTCGCACGGTTGGCCGCCCCCCGATGGGTAGAACCAGGTCCGGTCGAGCACGATGGCGCCGGGCGGGAGCGCCTGGACGGTCGCCGTGAAGCGGTCGCGGTACGCCGCGGGCATGTCCGCGAGGTACGCGAGTTCGGTCACGGTTCCGGGCACCCCGGTCGAGGGTGAAAAGGAGCCCGGAATCCCACGTTCCTCGCCGGTCCGGCAAACCTATTTAGCGGGGACCTGTGTAGGCGCGCCCCGAGAGGTTTCCGATGTTCAAAGCGCGCATCAAGATGGAGGTTCTCCGCGAGCTCGTGGAGGTCATCTCCACCCTCGTTTCCGAGGTGAAACTCACTATCTCCAAGGACGGGATCGACGTCAAGGCGGTGGACCCGTCGCACGTGGCGATGCTGGTGCTCAAGCTCAACAAGAACGCGTTCGAGGAGTTCACCGGCGAGCCGACGGAGATCGGCATCGACCTCGAGAAGATGAAGGAGGTCCTTCGCCTGTGTAAGCCCGGCGACATCATCGACCTCCAGTACGATGGCGGGAAGAACCGGCTCGTGCTCCACGTCGGCAAGGTCACGCGCCATATGGCCGTGGTCGACCCGGCCGGCATCACCGACCCGAAGGTGCCGAACGTCAGCCCCCCCGGGATCGCCGTGGTCCGCATGGAGGAGCTCCGCCAGGGCATCCGCGGGAGCGAGAGCATCTCGGACCATGTGACGATCTCGCTGGAGCCGGACTCCTTCACGATGCACAGTGAGGGCGAGACCGACCGCGTCGACATGAAGCTCCCAAAGGAGGGGCTCAAGCGGCTGGAGGTCAAGGAGGCGGTCCGGAGCATGTACCCCCTCGACTTCTTCTCGAACATGGTCAAGTCCATCACCTCCAGCGAGGAGATCACCCTCCACGTCGGCAATGAGTACCCGCTGAAGATCGAATTCGTGATCGCCGGCGGCAAGGGCGAGGGGCGGTTTCTGCTCGCCCCGCGGGTCGAGGAAGACTGAGCCGGTCGCTCCCGGCGCGAGCCGATCCCCGTGTCCGAGCATCCGACCGGCGGCGCCCATTCCTCCTCGGCCAACTCGGTCGCGATCGTCGGGGCCGCCCGGACGCCGATCGGCAAGCATGGGGGCAACCTTCGGCAGACGCCGGCGGTGGCCCTCGGCACCCTCGCCGTCCACGCCGCCCTCGAGCGCGCGGGTATCGCCCCCGATTCCGTGCGCGAGCTGTACTTCGGGCACTGCATCCAAGCCGGCACCGGCCAGAACCCGGCCCGGCAAGTGCTCCTCGGTGCCGGGATGCCGGTCACCGCCGGAGGGGTGACGATCAACATGGTCTGCGGTTCCGGGATGCAGGCGATCATCGCTGCCTCCCAAGCGATCCGGGCCGGCGACCTCGGGCTCGCCGTCGCCGGCGGGATGGAAAGCATGTCGTCGGCGCCGTACATCGTCCCGAGCGCCGCCCGGTGGGGGCTGCGATATGGGGGCAGCACCCTGGAGGACGCCATGCTGCGGGACGCGCTCCTGGACGCGTACGGAGAGCACGAACACATGGGATTCTCGGGGGAGCGACTCGCGGCGGCGCTCCACCTCACCCGGGAGGAGGTCGATCGGTTCGCGCTGCGGAGCCACCGACGAGCGGCGACGGCCACGGCCGACGGCACGTTCCGGCCGGAGATAGTCCCCGTCCCGGCCGCCCTTACGCCGGGACGAGAAGGGGCCCGGGATGACGAAGGACCCCGCGGCGACTCGACCTTGGAGCGACTCGGGCAGCTCCGGCCATCGTTCGCACCGACCGGTCTCCTCACGGCCGGCAATTCCTCCCAGCTCTCCGACGGCGCGGCCGCGGTCGTGCTCGCCAGCGCCGCCGAGGTGGAGCGGCACGGTCTGCGCCCCCTGGCGTGGATCCACAGCGCCGAGGTGAGCGGCGTTCCGCCCCGGGACGTGATGGAGGCCCCGATCCCGACCGTACGGCGCCATCTCGCGCGGGTCGGCATCAGCCCCTCGGAGCTCGACCGGATCGAGCACAATGAGGCGTTCAGTTCCGCGTCCATCGCCGTCCAGCGCGCGTTCGAGTTCCCCGATGACAAGTTCAATGTGCACGGCGGCGCCGTCGCGCTCGGTCACCCGATCGGTGCCAGCGGCGCACGCATCGTGGTGACGCTGGTGCACGAGCTCATCCGCAGTCGTGGCCGGCTCGGGCTCGCGACGCTATGTATGGGCGGCGGCAACGGCCTCAGCCTCCTCGTCGAACGGCGCGACGCCTAGTTGCACTCCCGCCGGCCGAGCGCCCGCGGGCGCCGATTCACATCGCCGGCGAGGAGGAGGTGAGCCGGATGCCGAGCAGCCGCTCGGCGCGGACCAACTCTCGCCGGGCCGTCTGTCGATCCCCGCGGGCAAATCGGGGCGTCGCCGCCCGGTCGACCAGGTCGGCGTACCGGCGGATGCGATCGAGCGCCGCGTGGACCCGGAACCCTTCACCGATGTCCCGGACCATGCCCCCCACCGTGTGGGCGAGCGTGCTCGCGGACAAGGTGCCCCCCCCGCCGGCCGACAACGTCGGCGCGAGGCGCTGGCGCAGGTCGAGATACTCCATCTCCGCGCGGTCGAGGTCCGGACGTCGCCATTCCAGCCGCTGGTGGTACGGTGTCGAAAGGAGGTACCAGCGTAACGCGTCCGGCCCAACGGCGCTCAGCGCCAGTCGCAGCGGCACGAGGTTCCCCACGGACTTCGACATCTTCTGACCCGCCTGGGTGACGAACGCAGTGTGCAGGAAAACGCGGGAGAACGTCTCGTCGTTGAGCGCGAGAGTGATCTCGTTCTCCGCGTAGTGATGGGGGAAGACGAGGTCGTTGCCGCCCCCGTGCAGGTCGACCGGCAGTCCGAGGTACTGGTTGGCCATCGCGTAGCATTCGAGATGCCAGCCGGGCATCCCGCTCCCCCATGGACTCGCCCAGGAGGGGGCAGGACGCTCCTGCGGTCGCCAGACGAGGAAGTCCTTGGCCGTCCCGTCCTGGGGGAACGGCACCCCGGCCTGGGGCACGGCGTGCCGGGCCAGACGGTCCCCGACGGCGAAATTGCGCTCGTCCTCGCGCGGGTCGTCCCGGAAGTACCATCCATCGGTCCGTTGCTCGAGCCGACCGGTCGCCGCGAGGTGACGCGCGGTTGCGACCATCTGGGGGACGAAATCGCTCGCGCGGGGCGTCTCGTGGGGCGGCAGGATCCCGAGCGCATCGAGGTCGTCCAGGAATCGCCGCTCCTCCCGGCGGGCGAGCGCCTTCCAGCCGATTCCGAGCTCGGCGGCGCGCGCGGTGATCTTGTCCTCGAAATCGGTGATGTTCATCACGTGGCGGACTGGCACGGATTGGTCCCGCAGCCACCGTCGGATCACGTCGAAGTAGAGGTACGTCCGAGCATGCCCCACGTGGGCGACGTCGTACACCGTGGGGCCGCACACGTAGAGGGCGAGGGGTCGGCCGGTTCGGGCGGCGACGCGCCGCACGCGGCCGGTCAGGGAGTCCCGTATCCGCAGCGACATCCCCACCTCGGCGGCGCCTCGGGCGCCATAAGGTTTCTACCTTCCCGGCACGGCCCCGGTCGTCAGCTTCATGAACCCCCCACTGCGTCCGGGCTCGTTCACCTGTCATGGAGACCCTCTACCTGCTCGTCGAGACCGACGTGGGCCGCCTCGAGGAGGTCATGAAGCGCGTCCAGGGCGTACCCCACGTCGTCGAGGTCCAGGGCGTAACGGGGCCGTTCGACCTGATCATCAAGCTCCAGGCGCCGCACATCAACCAGGCCCTCGATGTGGTGATGAGCCGGATCCGGCGCATCCCCGGTATCAAGAGCACCGAAACCCTGGTGACGGTCAGCGGCCCCTAGGGCCGCGGCCATAGCGGGGGTGGGTGGGTGGAGGGACCATCCGGGACCGAGTGGGTCTGCCCATCCGAACCGTGCTCCCCTCAGCGCCGGGTGCCTGAACCCCACGGAGGCTGTTCCGCTCTCCGAGCACGGGAGGGAGCTTCGTAACCGCTCGCGACGACGCTCGGAAGCATCCGTCAGCCACCGAACTCCGCCGAGTCGCTGGTATCGTGGCGGGCACCCGGTCGGGTCACCCCGTGGGACGAGGTGTCAGCCGCTGACCTCAGAGTCCGAGGGGACCTAGGCATCCCGCCGTGCATCCCGGGCGTCCAAGTGAGGGGTGCGACGGGTTGAATCGACGGTCGCACCGCTCTACGCTCTCTCGCCGGCTACAAGTAGGCGCGCTGAGTGCGGCCCCGGCAAATGCCTGACACCCCGTCGAAGCTGCAGCGCGCCGCGGCCCGCAACATCGTGACCAAGTACCTCAAGGTCCGAAGGGGAGAGTACGCGATCATCGAGTCGTGGGACCACACGATGCCGATGGCCTCGGCGATGGTCGATGAGCTCCGGCGTGCGGGCGGCAACGCCCTCCTCATTCACGAGGACGAGGACGCGTGGTGGCGCGCGATCGACCGGAAGCAGGGCAAGCTCCTCGGCAAGTCGAGCGCCCCGGAGTGGGCGGCGATGAAGGCCGCCGATGTGTATGTGATGTTCTGGGGTCCGGGCGACACCGACCGCATCGTGAAGGACCATCTTTCCGGCGACGAGAAGACCTTCGACGAAGCGCTCGCTTGGAACTGGCCCTGGTACGAGGTCGCCCGGAAGACGGGGCTCCGCGGGGGGCGGATGTCCGCTGGGTTCGTGACGGAGGGACGGGCCCGCCAGTGGCGCGTGGACCGTGCGCAGTGGGAGGAAAACGTGCTGCGGGCATGTCTCGTCGACCCGGAAGAGACGGCCAAGAACGGGGCTCGGCTCTGCAAGGCGCTCTCCCGCGGGAGGAGCGTGCGTATCACCCACCCCAACGGAACCGACCTGGAGCTCGCCCTGTCGGGCGTCCCACCTCGGTTGCACGACGGGAGACCCCACCCGCGGGACAAGAGGTACGGGCCGTATGACATGCTGGCGCAGATCCCCGCCGGGCGCGTCGACGTGGCCCTCGACTCCAAGACGGCGGAGGGGTGCATCCGCGCCAACCGCCGGACGAATATCTGGTGGAGTTCGCATGCGGGGGGAGCGCTCGAATTCGCTGACGGTAGGCTTACGTCGTATTCCTTCGAGGAGGGAGCGGAGGATTTTGCCCGTCAGTACCAGAACGGCACACCGGGCAAGGACCGTGCCAGCGGAGTCACCTTCGGGCTGAACCCGGCCGCCAAGGACGTCCCCATCCTGGAGAGCGTCGAGCGCGGCTCCGTCTCCCTGGTGATCGGGGGAGGCACCACCGGATCGAATTTCATGAGCTGGATCTCGCTCGCCGGCTCCGAGATCTCGATCGACGGGACCCCGATCATCCGCGCTGGAAAGCTCCTCTAGTGCCGTGCGCACCAGCGGTGCGCGAGCCGTGAATTCTTAGATCGATGGATCCGACCGGGTCGCTGGGCGGCGATTTATAGCGGCGGACCGTCGGCCGGCCATGCCCGTGAAAGGCGAGATGGCGCCGGATTTCGAGGCTCCGACCCACGATGGTCACCCGATCAAGCTCTCCGGACTCCGCGGCCACCCGGTCGTCCTGTACTTCTATCCAGAGGCCGACACCCCGGGATGCACCCGGGAGTCGAAGGGGTTCCGGGATGAGTACGCCGAGTTCCAGGCCAAGGGCATCGCGATCGTCGGCGTCAGCACCGACAGCGTC
>JAKIWD010000114.1 GCA_022750205.1 Thermoplasmata archaeon | reverse complement strand
TGCTCGCCGCCTTGGGGCCGCTCCTCTGGGGCCGGCCCTACGGCGACCTCCTCTACGGTCAGGACTCTACCCGGATGTTCCTGCCGTTCTCGTTCAACGACTCCCCGTTCGTGCCGTACAGCTACCTCTATTCCTCGACCTTTCCCGTCCCCGATTTCGCTCCGACGTTCTATCTCAACGCCAGCCTCCAGTTGTTCGGGTCGTTCGGCGCTCCGCCTTGGGTCGCTCAACGACTCCAAATCGGGCTCCTGTCCGCGCTCGCTGCGGGCGGTCTTATCCTCCTCTTTCGGGCGATCGACAATTCTCGAACAGACGTCCGACCGACGCCCAACTGGGTCGTGGGAGTTTGCGTTTTCGCCTACTTGTATAATCCATTCACTCTCTCAATCACCTACTGGCACATCGAGGGATGGCTGCCGTTCCTAGCATTCCTTCCTTGGGTCGTGACGCTGGCGGTTCGGACTGCGTTTACCCGTTCGGTCCAGTGGTGGTTTGGGGGGATCGTCGTACTCCTTGGCTCGTACCTCTCGCCGGGGGCGATCTCCTCCTTCGCCGTTCCGGTTGCGCTGGTACTCCTCTGGGGAATCGCCGCGGTGTGGCTGCAGGGCGGACCGTGGCTGACGTCGCTGCGGCTTCGCGTCTCTCGCTCTGTCCTCCTGCTTTGCGTTGGGCTCGGCATCGAGGCTTGGTCGTTCGTCCCATTTCTACTGCTCCCCAACATCGCGTACACGTCGGCGAATTACGTGACGCCCGAGAACCTGTTTGCCGTCTATGCGCAGGCCTCCGGAACCTGGGGGCCCTATCCCGTGGCGACGTTCACGGCGTTCGGATGGCTGACCAGGACCCCCAGCGCGTACCCGTGGATTTCTTGGCTGCCGGCGATCGCGGCCGCCGCCGTTGTCTTCCCAGTCGTCGCGGTCCTCGGCGCGGAGCGATTGAAACGCAGCCCTGGGTCGCTCTTGGTCTACGCCATCGGACTTTCGGTCCTACCCTTCTTGATCGGCGGCGCGTCTCCGTTGACGGCGTTCAACGCGTCTCTTCTGCACGTCGGCGGACCGTTCCTCGTCATCGTCGCCGGATTCTACATTCTCGGCCCGGCGTACCTCCTCCTGGTTGTCACTGGCCTGTACGAAACTCTTCGCGGGAGCCCGCTCGCAGATCGGGACCGGGCGACCCCCCGAGCTTCGCCCTCGCTTCCGACGCGTCAGAGACTTTTCCATCGTCCATCGTTCTGGGTGACGATCGCGATCGGCCTCCTTCTCGTGGTGAGCGCCTCGCCGTTCTTGGTCGGGAACGTCTATCAGACTCGTGGGCCGAACGCGGACGCTGTCGCCCTTCCCCCATCCTTTGCCGACCTCGAGGAGTACTTCGGAACGCCGCCATCGGGGCCTAATTCCTACGTGCTCCTTCTTCCAATGAGCGCCCAAGACGGGGTCTTCGTCAATCTATCCGGGAGCCAATTTCTCGACACCTCCGACGCCCTTGCCTCCTACATTCCGTACCCAGTGCTCGAGGCCAACACAGGCCCCGTGGCAGCCGCCCTGGAGGAAGCGTTCGCGCTCGGCACTCCGGCGAACCTATCCGGCCTGCTTGCCGCCATGCACGTCGGGGCGGTCGTAGTGAATCCGTTTGTGAATGCAACCCCCGCTACCATGAACGAGGCGCCAAGTGGGGCCCCGATCGATTGGCGGGCAATCCTGTCGACTCTCCCGTCTCAGCTCGGCGCGGGCACTTCGGTCGGCAAGTTCGAGGTTTACGCGGTCCCCGACACGATTCCCCTCGCTTGGAGCCCGTCGACGCTGGTGAGCCTGCACACTCCCACTGCTTCCGAGGCGCTCGCGTTTGTCGGTTCGGTCCGATCGGGACCCCCGGGCTGGGCCTCGGCGCTCACCGGCTCAGTCTGGATTCCCGAGCTTGCTCCAACGCCGAGCTGGGTGCTGAGCCCTGTACCGCTGTTGGACGGGAGCGCGACGGTGTCGATCCCTGCGGGGGGGAACGTGTCCGCGGTTTCAGACTCCGGCGCCTGGGCGGCTCTCCCGTGCCGGTCCGGAGCCTGCTCGCTCGGATCGGCGCGTTTCCAGTGGCTCGGGACGAATGTTTCCGTCACCGGACCCCTCGAGATGTCTTCGACGCATCCAGCGGATTACTCCGGCTCGTCGCCGAACCCTGCGGGAGATTATTGCTCGGCCCGAGGAGGCAGTGGCGGACTTGTGTCGACATCCCCCGCGACGGGACCCGCATTCCTCCGAGCGAATCTTACGCTAGAAGACCCGGCCGCGAACAACTGGGTGAACGTCCAACTGTCGAACGGCTCGGAGTCGCTGCTCCTACAGTTCTGGCAGAACGGTTCAGTGGGGCCAGCGACAATAAGCCTGAGCGCCAGCTATCGGGGAATACCCTACGCCTGGCACAACACGAACCTGCCGGGCCCAGTGGGGGCCGGTCAGGAAATCGGCCTCGCCATGGCCTGGAACTCAACCACCGCCTACGCGGCCGCCTCCAGCGCGGGGAGCTCGACGTCGACCCAGCTCGCGTTCGGGGACGCTGGGTCCGACTCGGCGAATCCCGGATTCAACCCGAGGGCGACTCCACCGACCCCCATTACCCTGAGTTCGGCCACCGACTCGGTCGCGTGGATCGGCGGGGGATTCTGCCTCTCGTCTACCTCCGTTACTCAGTCCCCTCAACTCCGATACCTGATCGCCACCTCCGGCTCGGTGCCCGTCCCCGTGACGGCATCGGACACCACCGCGCGCGTCGAGTCGAACGGGGACGTGATGGTCTCAACCACCGCAGCCACCTCCAACGCGGGGACGCGCTATGCCATCCTGGGATTCCCGTCGAACCCGCTCTGGACGGCCAGCGCCTCCGCTGGTGCCGCGGAACGCGCTCTCGCCGGCGCTCCCCTCGACAACATCGTCGCAGTGACCGGAGGGGAGAACGGATCCGTCGTAACGTTCCACTTTCGGACCGCCATCGAGCTTGGACTCGAGGCATCCTGGGTGGAGGTGAGTGTGCTTCTGCTGGCCGTAGTTGTGGCTAGCTACCGCCGACGTCGCCGGTCGCCGACCCCCGCTCAACCCAATACGCCCGGCTCGCCGCGCGGGGAGACGCCGTCTGACCCAGGGCGGTGAGCGAGAGCAGCAGGTTCATCACCGGATCGACGTAGCCCAAGTACCGGCCGAGTTGCACCGCCCTGCGCAGGCTTCGGACGCGGCTCTCGTCGCCCTCGCGGAGTCCCTCTAGGAGGTCGAGATACGCATGTTCTCGGCCCACCCACGCGTCGAGCCAACTCGCCCCCCTCGCGTCGACCATCTTGCGAAGTGCCGCGACCGATGCGAGGCGTCCCTCCCGGCTCCGGGTGCGCTCGGACGTCCCAAACGGGCCGAGGGTGCGGGAGCCTCGTGACTTGTTCCAGTTGTGAACCCGATACTGGGTCCAGGGAGCGGGGTCGAAGACCAGGTCGGACCCGCTCGATGCGGCCACGTAGAACAGGAACGCATCGAGCAGCCACGCTGTCGCCCGCAGGTGATCGGTGCAACGTTCGAGTTCGTCACGACGGATCGCGACCGAGCTGTTGTTGAACATGGAACCCCAGTGGGCCAGCCTTCCGGGGTGCCGTCGCAGCTCCCCCGTCGAGACTACCGACGGGGGTCCGCCGGGCGCGCCGGAGAATCTGCGCAAGTGTCGAAGCGCGAGCCCCGTTGCGAGGGGTGCTCCGCGGACGTCGATAAACCGCTGTCCGTTGTGGAAATACACCGCCCGTGGGTGGGCTCGAAAGGTGTGAGCAATTGTGCGAAGCCGGCCAGGCTCCCAAAGGTCGTCGTCGTCGAGCGGAACGACAATATCGGTGCTCAGAAGGCGCAACCCAGCGTCAAAAAAGGGACCCTCCCCAACGGATTCGCTCCGGACCACCTCGCACCTCCAGCCCCGAGTTTTAAATCCGACGGGCACCTCTATTTCTACGTCGGAACTGCGAACGACGACAATCTCGACCCTCGGGAGTGGTCCCGTTTGGGCGGCGATTGAAGCAAGCGCAGCCGGATAGAAGTGCGCCCGATGGAACACCGTGACGACCACGCCGAGGCTCGGCAGGTCTTCGGCCGGGTGGGCGGTGTCGGCGGCACTCATCGCAGCCTGTTCCCACGATTCCTTATGCTCAAGTACTTCGCGTCGGGGCGGGAGGGTAGGTGGACGGCGACTCGTTGACCGCTTCGCTGTCCCTAGGCGAGACGCGCCCCCTCTCGGTCCTTTGGCTGAACCAATTGGATCCGCTCCACCCGTGGGCGGGAGGCGCCGAGCGGCACATCGCCGAAGTCGGACGGCGCTTGGTGGCGAGGGGCCACCGGGTGACGGTAGTGGCGGAACGGTTTGGAGCCCTCCCGGTGACGGACTCGCACGAGGGGCTCGAGATCGTACGCCCGGTCCGCCGCGGGTTTGTCCATGCCTGGGTGCTCGCCAACGCGCGACGCTTGATCGAGAGATTCGATGTTGACGTTGTGGTCGGTGACCTCTCCAAGATCGTTCCCTGGGGACGCCGCTCCCTCGGGGGCCGCCCGCTTGTCTCCATTGTCCGGCACTTCAACGGCCGGACGGTATTCGGAGAGGTTCCATTCCCGACCCCGCCGGTGCTCTGGGCGATCGAACGGACTACACCCTGGTTCCTGCGCCGCTCGCGGGTCGTCACGGAAGCCCGGGGGACGGCCGAGGTGCTGTCGCGTCTTGGGGTCCCGCCCGAATCCATCTCGCTAGTCCCACCGGGAGTCGACAGCCACGTCTACCACCCGGACCCCGACCGAAGGTCTCCGACGCCGCTGGTTGCCTACGTGGGCCGGCTGAAACGGTACAAGCGCGTCGATCTCGCACTGCGAGCGTTCCGCGCGGTCCTCCGGACTCAGCCGAAAGCACAGCTACACGTCGCCGGTGACGGTACGGACCGGGAACGCCTGATCGAGCTTGCGCACAAACTCGGACTCGGTACGTCGGTCCGCTTCCTCGGCTCGCTCCCCGAAGCCGCCGTCGCGTCGTTGTATCAGCGAAGCTGGGTGCACGTTCAACCCTCCGCCGCCGAGGGTTGGGGGCTGACCGCCCTTGAGTCCATGGCGTCCGGAACTCCCGTCGTGGCGTTTGATTCCGGCGCCCTGCGCGAGTCCGTGGGCCCACTGTGCGCGGATCTCCTCGCCCTGGATGGGGACGTCGATTCCCTCGCCGAAGCGATACTTCGCGGACTGGGTCGACCCGAATCATCCCATCCGCTGGTCGCCAGCCGACTCGCGCAGTACGCGGCGTCCTTCTCCTGGGAGGCGACTTCGTCGGGGTACGCCCAGGTGTTCGCTGGCGCAGCCCTTCCCGTGCCACGTCAGCGGCGGCTTCCCTCACCATGGGAGTTGCCTCTGGGACGACCTATCCGGTCCGTCGACACCTCGCACCGTCCGCCGGAACGGATTGACGTCGCCTAAGAACCGGCGACTCAGATTGGTCCCTCATTTCCCGATTTTCCGCGAGCCGGGCACGATTCCGTCGATGTTCGCGGCGATTTCCTGAGCGCGATAGCTCATGGGCGAGTCGAGCCTTCGACCGCCCGAATGACGCCGCAGGGGATGTCTAACACGCGGCTCAATGCTGCTACGAACCCTCCACCCATCCCCCGAATCGCGGACGGGTCCGAGACGGCCGGCGCACGGGTCGAACGGTGGGAGGGCGCGTTTGCCCGACAAAGAATTGTCCTTCTGCTACTCGCGCTGGGGAAGAGCGTCGGGAACGTCTCGCCGCGAAGGTACCGGCGCGACTACTATCGCGCGATCGGAGCGTCGCTCATTTCGAGCGTGTGGTCGTGGGACCCGCGACCGATTGAACGATTCCTCGCCCGGAACGTTTGGGTGAGGTATGGCGGCTACGAGTACCTTCTGACGCCGCGCGCCCTCTTCGGCTACTACCTGCACGCATTCGAGCCCCGGACGGCTCGCGACCTCCTTCGGCGGCGCGGGGGCGTCTTCATCGATTGTGGGGCCAACGCAGGCCAGTACTCAGTCCCGCTCGCGGGACGATTCAAGGAAGTGGTGGCCGTTGAGCCGAATCCGACGGCGGTCGCCATCCTTCGCCAAAACTTGGCCCGGAACCACCTGACGAACGTTTCCGTTGTCGAGCGGGCCGTGACCCCGGCGTCGGGCATCGCCCGCCTCTACCAGGGAGAGGTCCTGACGACATGGGGACTCCGAGACGCGGCCGCCCGGTACGTGGACGTGGACTCCGTCCGGCTGGACGAGCTGCTCCTCGCCCACAACCACGTCGACCTGCTCAAGCTGGACATCGAAGGGATGGAGGCGGACGTGCTCCTGTCCGCCAGCGCATTGTCCCGCGTCGACTCGATCAGTTTCGCTGGATTTCCGGCGGACCTGCCGAGAGTTCGCGCCCATCTCAGGCAGTTTGGACTGATCGTCCACATTGTTCCACCACTCCTGGGATCTGTCGAGAACTACCTCGCAGACCGTTCGACGGTGATGGACGATGGAACCGACTAGACGTGGGATCGGCTCAGAACGGCCAATGGACGCCCCCCCGACGGGCGGAAGGACAAACCGGACT
>JAKIWD010000122.1 GCA_022750205.1 Thermoplasmata archaeon | reverse complement strand
CCGCGAAGAAGCTGTCGTAATCGTGGTTCTCCATCACCACGGTGATCACGTGTTGGATGTGGTCGTTCGGCGTGTGGAGGAAGGGTCCCGTACCGGGCGGCGGACCGGTGATGCCCGGGCTCGCCGCCCGGGGAGTCCCGGTCGGGAAGATGGCGGGTGTGGCGAACCCCACCGCGAGGATCAGGATCGCCGAGTAGGTCCAGAACGCCCTTACCATGATCGCCTTCGGGGTCGGCTCGGAGGACAGCCCGGGTTCCTCGGTGCCCAGTACGGTAGGAGCGCGGCGAACGGTAAGAGGTCTACGGGCGTTCTCACCTCACCCACCCTCGCGTGAACTCGGTACCCGGCGCGGCGATCCCGTGTACCGCCGGCCGATTCCCACCGGTCCGTCGTGGAACCCCGAAGCGTCCCGTGCCCGACCTTGGACATCGCTGGTCCCTCGAGGACCCCCGGCTTACGCAGGAGGATCCTCCGACGTCTCTGGCGACTCCTGATAGTCCGCCAACGGCTCGCCCGGTGCCTCGGGGTCGTCGGCGGACGCCTGCCACTCTTCGGGCGGGGATACGGTCCGGCCCCTTCCCCGACTCCCGACGAGGGGGCCGAGGAGCAGACCGACCACGAGCAGCCCGACCAGCAACCCGAGCGCGAGCGGCATCCCCGAGCCCGCGCCGCCGCTCGCGGCGACGGGCGGCGTGGCGTAGACGGGGCTGAACGATGCGACCTCCCCGACGGGCGAGGTGACCGTGATCTGCGCCGAGCTCGCGGTGCCGTTGTACGACGCGCTCCCCGTGCCGTTCCAGCGGACGAACGCGCTCGTGCCGTTCGAGGTCGCGGACAGCTGCACGACCAGGCCGGCGTCGTCCCACGAGTCCCCGGCCGGCGACGCCGCACCGCCGGCGCCCGACGAGACAGCGACCAGGAACTGCTGGGAGAAGGAGACGTCGAGCGACCGGTTCTGGGTCACCGAAAGGTTCCAATGGGTCTGGTTCGCGGTCCATCGCGTCCCGGGACCGGCGCTGACCGTGGGGACCGTGACGGCGAGGGTGCCGTTGAGTCCGCCGAGGGTCAGGCTGGTCTCCGCTCCGCCGGTGCCGGTAGCGCCGACCGATACATTCCACGCCAGGCCGGACGGTAGGCCGGTCTCGCTCACCGTCAGCCCGAACTTCTGGGCGATCCGAGGCGGAGCGACCTTGAACTGAGCCGTGAGGGTCAACGGGCCGGTCAATGCCACGCTCAGCGAGGTCGACGCGCTCGCCAGGGCGCCCGTCGAGCTGTTCCAGCCTACGAACACGTAGCCCGTCGCGGGGGAGGCCGTCAACCCGAGGGAGCTCCCGGCGTCGTCCCAATAGACCCCCGGCAACGGGGCGATCGACCCACCGGCGGGGGGCGTGGACGCGAGCGTCAACAGGTACTGGGCTTGGAACTCCACGGTCAGCGTGCCGTTGGCGGTGATCGCCAGATGGTCGCCGCTCCCAAAGGACAGCGAGCTCTGGAATCCCACGGGGGCAAAGCGGGTCGTGTTTGACGAGTTGAGGTAGATGTACGGCGCCGAGACCGCATAGCTGCCGTTCGGGACCTCCGGGATCACGAAGGTGCCGGCGCCGGAGTACCCGGAACTCCCCACCGAGACGGAGAACGCGGTGCCGGTCGGGAGGCCGGTCGCTTGCACCGTGAGGTTCCAGATCCCAGTTGGGTTGGCGCGGAATGTCGCGAACTCGGTTACCGGACCGCCCGGCGTGATCGTCGGGGAGGTCTGCGCGTCCTGGGTCGTCGTCGTGGAGCCATTGCCCGACCCGGCCCAGCCCTGGAAGTGGTATCCGGCGAGCGAGGACTCGTTCAAGGTGACCGCGGTCCCGGCGTCGTGCCAACCGCTGCCGGGTCCTACCACGCCGCCGATCGAGGCGATGGTCGTCAGCAGGAAAGTCGGTTTGAACGCAATCGTGACGACCCCCGGGCCGTCGATCGATAACCATCCCGGTGCCGCCGTCGAGGTGGCCCCCGAGGCATTGACGACGTAGGCGTGGTAGCTCACGGAGGCCGCGTAGAACCCGTCACCGTCCTCGAGGTAGACCGCCGAAGCATCGACCGGGTCCGGCCCCCCTCCCGGGACTTGCAGGGTAGTATTGTTCGCCTGGATGCCGTACGACGTTCCGTTCCAATAGAGCGACCATGGGGTCCCGGCGGGGAGCCCGGTCTCGACAATCCGCGTCGCAAAACTTGCCACCGAGGCGTTCTCAAGCGTGAAGTTGACCAGGACCTGCTGGCCCGCGATCGGCTCGACTGGCGAGGGGAGGTTGGTGGTCGGGACCCAGAACTTCCCGGTCGTCCCGTCCGGCACGGTCCAGACCGAGAACTGGGTCGGGGTCGCGGCGACGTCGAACGGTAGCGTGTCGCCGGCCAACGTCGACTCGGTGCGGGTCGTCCCGTTCTGGGCGAGCGTCGTGACGGTCCACGACGTTTTGGGCGGGAGCCCACCCTCCGCGAACGTGAGGGGGAAGTACGTCTCGTTGAAGCAGGAGACGGCACTGTAGTAGTACGAGTAGGACTCAAAGCAGTAGCCGTTGACCACGAAGTTCGCCGTCTCGTTCACCGGCCCCGTGGGCTTGACGGTGAAGTTCTGCGACAGCCCGGTGTAGTTACCCGGGCCGGTCCCGGTCCACGACAGGAACGTCATGTTCGACGCGTCGTCCAGGTACGACGCCCACGCCACGGGATCGAGGGTGATCGACTGCGAAGCTCCCGGAACGACCCACTGGGCCGACGGCGCCGGCGAGAGGGCGTAATTGCTGCATTCGCCCGGGTTCGACCAGCAGAACGTGGGGAAGATGGGCGAGGTCGCGACCGTGAACCGGACCATCTCCGTGAACGTCACGGCGATAGTGGAGCTCTTCGCGAACGACGACGGCGCGGCCGGCGTCGTGCTCGACTCGTACGTGATCCCCCACGTGTGGTTGGCCCACGGCACGGTGTAGTCCAACGTTTGCCCGGCCGGCACGCCGGAGACCGAAAGGGTCCCCGGGCTGGTCCCGGCGCGCTCGTTACCCATGATGTTGACCGCCCAGGGCAGACTGGAGGCGAGCCCGGTCTCGGAGAAGGTCAGCGTCAGGCCGGTCCCGTTGTACAAGGTCGATACGATGACCGTGCCATTGTCCGAGCCCGTGGGGTAGTAGCAGTAGCCCGCGGCCGATAGGCACTGCTCGCTCGTCCAGGCAAGGATCAGCGTCGATCCGACGGCGAGCATGGTGGAGTATTGGCCGGTCCAGGTCCCCTCGGGCTGGCGGGGAAGCTGCAGGTTTCCCGTCCAGTTCGGTGAGACGAGCACCGGCGGGGTGAACGTCGTCCCGTTGTCCGCGCTGCTCAGATACAACTGCTGGACGGCGCCGCAGTCGTAGGGGTAGACGGTCGCCGGGCAGATCGAATCGTTGACGAACATCGTCTGGAGATGGAGCACCCCATCCGGCGTGACGGCGATGGACGGGGTCCAGGCCTGGTCGAACTCTCCCCCATTGAAGTTGACGAGGCTGGTCAGATTGTGGGCGGACCAGGTGGCGCCGGCGTTCGAGGAATTGGCGACGACCTCGAAGAGCGCCTCATTGTACGCGTTGCAGTAGTTCCCGGACGTTCCCTCGTTGTAGCACAGATCGCCGATCCCGAGCCCGCTGTAGGCGACGAACAACTGGCCCGTGGTGGCGCTAAAGGCCAGCGACGGGGTCGTCGCGTAGAAGATGGACGAAACGCAGCAGACGTCGGTCAACAGGACGTTCGACTCGATGGCGCGGTAGGTGAACGTGCTGCCGTTGTCGGTCGAGGTGGCCAGCTCCAATTGTCCCGATTGGAAGTCGTAGCAGGTACAGCCGTACAACGTCTCGAGCGTGAAGCCGATCTTGGTCAGGTACGCGACGTACAGCGTCCCGTTCGGGCTGACGAGGAGGTCCGGGTTCATCGCCGACTCGGTCAGCCCGCTCCCGTCCCCTTGCACGGGCGCGAGGAGCTTGTCGACGCCCCACGTCGTTCCGCCGTCCGGCGAGATGCGCAGGTTGACCCCGGTCGAGATCCCGTAGAAGTCCGAATCGGTGAAGTTCGTCCACGCGACGTAGACGGTGTCTCCGTACGCGGCGATCATCGGTTGAAGCCCGTTGGCCCCGGCGACCGAGCACGAGCCGTTGTTGTCGTTGGAGACCGATGTCAGGACGGTCGGCGTGCTCCACGTCGTGCCGTTGTCCGAGCTCTCGCGGACGACGATCCGGTCGTAGTACAGGTACGTGCAGTAGAAGTACGGTACCGAGGTCACGCCGTAGCAGTAGTAGTAGCAGCCACTGTTCGACGTGAGATTGTACTGCTCGTAGGCGAGCACGAGCGTCCCGTTGCTCAGCGATGTGATCGCCGGCTGCGCGGCCGAGGGGAAGTACATGTCGTAGCCGGTGCAGTTCGGGTCGCTCAGATACACGGGCGTGCGCCAGTTGGCCCCGTCGTCGGTGGACGTGGCGACCGCCACGACGGTCGTCGCCGCGTTGGCCTGGCCCGGACACTCCGTCAAATTGGCGTCGGCGGTGTACGCCACGGCGAGGACACCGTTGCTCGTGTAGTTGGCGGAAGGTTCACTCGTATCGTTGTTGCAGTAATTGGTCGAGTAGTAGTACGACGTCGAGTGCGTGCAGGCGATGTGGGTCACCGACGGCGAGGGGATCGCGTGATTTTCAAAGAACGTCCCGGAACCATTGGAGGTGGGTGCCCGGCTCGATGACCCGTGGGGGGCGAGGGGCATCGCCGATGCCGACGTGTGCCCGTCGCCTAGCGGGCGCAGGACCGCTCCCCCGATCGGCGAGGTGGAGTGCGACGTGGCGCTCGGGAGCGCGCTCGACGGCCGCGTCAACGGCGTCGCGATGGCCGAGCTCGTGAGGAAGAGCAAGCTCACGAAGATCGCCAGCGTGACCGAGCGTGGGAGGACCCGTCCGATCGTTCCGAGGAGACTCGGATCGCGGCGCCGCCGTGCGCGGCGCTGCGGCGGGGCGGACAGGGACGGGTTCACAGGGTCTCCTCCGACACGTCCGTGTCGATCGACTCCCCACCGTTCGGGAGCTCGGCATCCGAGGGAGTGAGGGGTGGTGCGCGCGACCCCGGCCGTCCGGCCCGACGGCGGCCCACCCAGAGCCCGAGGAGGGCGCCGATGACCAACCCGAGCGCCGCGAGCCCAAGCCACGTGGCGGGAGAGGACCACGCCGAACTCGCCGAGACTGTTTTCGCGGCCGGCGGTGCCAGGCCGAACGACGCGACCTCTCCCACCGGGTTCTTGACGGTGACCGATCCGTTGAGGCTGGCGCCGGAGTAGCTGCCGTTGCCGGTCCCGACCCAGCCGAGGAAGACGAATCCCGGGTTCGGCGCCGCGCTCAGCGCCAGCGGTGCCCCCGACTCATACCATCCGGATCCCGCCGCGGGCGCGGAGATGGTCCCCCCCTCGTCCGCGGACAAGCTGACCCAGAAGGCGACGGCAAAGGTGAGCTGGACGGTGGAGTTCTTGGTCACCGACAGCGTGGCCGGCGCCGACAGTGGACTATAGCGGGTGAGACCGTCGGGCGAGGCGGCCCCGAGCACCGTGAGCGGGTAGGTGCCCGATAGGAGGCTGGTCACATTGATCGAGCGGGTCGCCGACGAGTACGGGATCCCCCCGACGGTGACCGCCCACGACGTCCCGGGAGCGAGCGCCGTCGCCGCGGTGAGATTCAGCCAGTAGCGCGGGATCGGGGCCTTGATCGGGACACCGAACGCGGCGACCTCCGAGATGGGGGCGCCGAGCACCACCCCCGTGTTCGCCGCCGGTCCGGTGTAGCTCCCCACCCCCGTCCCGTTCCATCCGAGGAAGATGTAGCCCGGGTCGACGACGACCCCTAGCTCGCCGCTGCTCTGGTTGTCGACCCACAAGCTCAGCGACGAGATGCCTTGGCCCAGGGTGATCTCGGCGAGGCCCCCCTCGGTCGATTGCAGGGTGAGGAAATACTGGGGGGAAAAGGCGACGGCCACCACGGTCTGTCCGTTCGTGCAGACCGTGCTCGCGTACGCGGCGGGCGCGAATCGGGTCAGTTCGGTCCCGTTCAGGTAGGCGTACGGGATGCTCAGATTGTAGTTCCCCGAGGCCCCGCACGGG
>JAKIWD010000021.1 GCA_022750205.1 Thermoplasmata archaeon | reverse complement strand
GCCGTCCAATTAAATAGGGACGCCCTGTCCTGCGTCTAGTTCGGCGACATGGTGGCGACTTCTGCGTCCCGCAAGGGCGCCGGCAGGTTCTTTCCGGAGGGTATCGCCCGCGTCGAGCGCCCCCGGCGGGTCGGCATCACGCACGTCCTCGACCGACTGCACGGGCTCTCACGGGAGGAACTGCGCCCGCTCGCCTCGTACGTCGACGTCGTCAAGATCGGTTGGGGTCTGCCGTTGCTGCTACCCCGCGAAGAGGTCCGTAAGCGCGTTCAGTTCTACCACGAGCTCGGGATCGAGGTCTCCACAGGCGGGACGCTGCTGGAGTACGCCGTCACGCGCGAGCGGACGAACCAGCTCATGGATGAGGCCCGTGAGCTCGGGTTCGACCTCCTGGAGATCTCCGACGGGATCATCGAGCTCTCGGCCGCGCAGATCGAGAAGTTCAGCAAGGACGCCCGGCAACGGAACCTCGACGTCTTGATCGAGGTCGGAAAGAAGAACCCCCAGAATCAGCTCTCGCTGCGCGAGACCCTGGAGCGAGTCGGTCGCGCGCTCGCGCTCGAGCCTCGCAAGGTCATCCTCGAGAGCCGGGAGTCCGGCCGGGGCGTGGGGATCTACGACGGGGAGGGGCAGATCAAATGGGACTGGGTCCGGTCGATCGTCGCGGACCACCCGGCGGACCGCCTGATCTTCGAGGCGCCATTGGAGACCCAACAGATCGCGTTGCTGCGCGAGCTCGGGGCCGAGACGAACCTCGGCAATGTTTCGCTCAACAGCGTTGCGCCGCTTGCCTCCCAGCGCCTGGGTCTTCGGGGCGACACTTTCGGCAGCATACGGACCCCCCGGAACGTCAAGGGTCCGCCGGCGACCAAGTTCCTGTACTTCCTCCTGGAGACGTACCGCGCGCTCGATCAGAGCGAGCTGGTCCGCCTCTCCCGATTGCCCCGTCGCACGGTCCAAAGCGGGCTGGAGGAGCTGCGGCGCCAGGGCCTCGTACGCGAGGGCGTCTCCCTCGTTGACTCCCGCCGCCGGGAGTACCGGCTCACGTAAGCCCGCGTGGACGGCCGCGCGCTGAGACGACCCTGATCTCGAAGTCCCGACCTTCCCAGTGGTCGGCGGCAGGCCAGTAGAAGGTGAACCTGACCCGGCCGCCGGCGGCCGGGAGCTCCGGGAGGTCGACAAAGTGGATCCCCATCGAGGTCGCCTGGGAATCCAACTCTTGGGCGGTCCGCCAATCATCCAGCGAGTACCGGAGTCGGAAGGGGGCTTCGACCATGAACCTAAGCTCGGCCGACGCCCAGACGGTCCTCGGCTGCCGGTTGAACTTCCAGACCTCGCGGAGGGTTCGCGGGACCTTGCAGTGCGCGTACCGCTCGGCGACGGCCGGGATCAGATCGAAGACCCGATCGTCCTCGACGGAGCGCAGGAGCTTGAGATACTCGGCGTGGGCCCACATGAGCGGCATCGCCGCGCCGGTGGGCCGGCCGAGCCACATGTGCTCGGTCGGAAGGTCGGTGGTGTCCCACACCTGCTCGGCGAGCAGCCCGGTGGAGGACGCGAACTTCTCGAGCGCGTGCAGGTAGGGCTTGGAATTGCGGCCCGCCGCGAGCTCGTAATGCCCTCGCTCGCCCGTCAACAGCGGCCAGGCTCGCCCGACCCCCCAATCGAGGTACGCATGCCCATCCGCGCGCTGCCCGTAGCCGTCGTGATTGTAGCGTCGCCAGCACGGCCCGAGGGGGGTGTCCACTTTGAGGACCCGATCGACCAGCCGGACGGAATCCTGGATCAAGGGATCGTCGGCCCGGCGGATGCCGTACCGAACGAGCTCGAGGAAACCGGCGTCGACGATCTCGCGCGCGGGAAACGCCGTCGGGGCACCGGGTGCCTGGTTGGCGAGATTGAGCACCGCCGTGTCGAGTTCCTCCGCGGGGGAGGGGTCCGCGAGGTCGATCGGCTGGATCCGCACGTAGTGCCGCGGTATCTCCCGATCGAGCGTCCCGTGTTGCGTGACCGTCCATGCCTCGACGTGCCCGTCGAGGAAGTCAGCGTACTCGTCGAGGAACCGCGCTCCCTCGGAGTCACCGCGCGCGCGGAAGACCGCGGCCGCGCACGTGAGGGCAGCGATGTGCGCGGCCAACGTGCTCGGAGAGTAACCGCTCGCCTCCTCCCAACGCTCCTGCCCGGTCGCCGGACCCCGCATGACGAGCAGCCGGGCCGCCGCACGGATCATCGGATAGCCGTCGAACGCCGACAGCGCGTCGGCGCGGTGGAGCTTCCAGGCGAGCAGGATCGGGAAGGCGACCTCGTCGAGCTGAAGTCCCGACCAGAACGGCATCCCATCCAGCCAGAAGTTCTGCGGGAACCCCCCGTCCTCCTGCTGGCTCGCGGCGAGGTAGATCAGCGTCCGCAGCGGGCTTTCGATGTCGCCGGCCGCGAGAAGCCCCGTCGCCGTGTTGACCAGGTCGCGGGTCCACACCAGATGGTACCCCCCGCGATCCTCGCCGCTCCGCACGTTGCCCCAAGGGATCGAGAGCGACGCGATGAACGCGCCCGGGAAGGTCTTGTCCTCATGGGCCAGGAGCAGGCTGTGGCTCGCGTGGTACAGGCTCTGCTGGTCGGCGACCAGCCGGCCCCGATCGGGTAACAGGGACGCCGGTCGATTCCACTGGGTCCGGAACCGGGTGCGGTGCTGCTCGAATGGGGTGCCGAGCGCCTGCGTCAGCGCCGTGACGGCGTGAGGCAGCCCTCGACCGAATGCGAGCGCGAGCGTGAACCCCGACGCCGCGCCCGGTGCCAGCTTCCCCATCAACGCCACGTTGCCGTCGGGGGCCTCGTCAAAATCCCAATCCATCCGCCGGTTGTCGTTGAGATCGGTCCACCCGTCGGACGCTCCGACGTATCCGACGGAGGCGCGTTCGAACGGCACGTTGGCCCCCATCGCGACCCAGGTCCCGGCGCGCTCGGCGACCAGGAGCGTTCGTCCGACGTGTTCGACGACGTGGGCGTTGTTGCCCCAGCCACTGATGTTCAGGTGGGGGGCGCACAGCGCATAGAGCTGGAGCGCCGGCCCCGAAGGCTGGTGATTCTCGAGGCGGGTATGCTGCAGGACGACCGGAAGGTGGGGGGCCGAGATCACCTCCTTGACGATCGAGAAGCGACCGGCCGGGTCCCGGCTGGTGATGTGGTATCCGAGCGCATGGTCCGAAAGCCGTTCCACGTGGCTCTCGAGGTTCCGGCGTTCTTCGGCGAAGAACGTCTCCCCGTCCGTGACGAGATACTGCAGGTCTCGGACCTGGGGATGGTCGATCAGCGGGTAATACACCTCGGTCAGCGTCCCGCGGAACAGCGTGAACCAGACCCGGGAGTCCTGCGAGTAGGCCGTGCCGACCCCGTCCTTGTTGGCGTGCGACCAGCGCGGAGGAATGCCGGGGGCACCGAAGGCGGTCCGCTCTCCGCGAAACTTCGTCCCGACCCCTCCGACCGGCGAGCCCCAATCCCGCGGGGCGTATGAGGGGTGCTGTGCTTACTCGGCGTCCGCGGCGTTGGGTTCCGTCGACCGCTGGAACTTGTGCACGACATCGACGAACGTCGAATGCGACCAGGTCAGCGGCGTCGCGCTGCGCGGTTCGCCGGACCCCACGTCGATCTGCTCGGGGAGCAGGTTCGTCGGCGTGGCGTGCTGCGCCGCCCATTCGATGAGCTCGCGGCACCTCTCCCGGTCGCCGAGCATCAACCGGACCTCGGCCAACCAGAGCGTGCAGATGACCCACGGATTCTCCCGGCCGTAGTACTGGTCGTTCTCGAACCGGGCCACCCCGCCCACCCGGGAGGACCACAAGCGGGCTTCGATGCCGTCCACGGCCGTGCGCATGCGCGGGTCGTTCGGTTCCAGGAGACCGAGCTTGAGCGCCAGGAGGACCGAGGCGTCGAGCCGGTCGTCCCGCGGAGATAGGGAGCGCACGAAGCGTCGCTTCTCCTCGTCCCACAGCTGTGCCAGCGCGGCTCGGTGGATCTCCTGGCTGGCCAATCGCCAACGCGTCGGGTCCTTCCCGAGCTCGTGTGCGATGCGGGCGGCCCGCTCCAGACCGTGGATCACGGCCGCCGTGGAGTAGGTGTGGATCGCGAACCGCTCCTCCCACAGGTCGAAGCTCGCCGCCGGAAGTCCCGTGACGGGATCGCGGAACTCCGTCAGGAAATTGGCCGCGCCCTTGACCATGGGCCAGAAGTCGAGGAGGACGTCGGGGTCGGCGCCCCGCTTGAAATGGTGCCACAGGGCACTGAGGACCGTCGCGGTCTGGTCGATCTGCAGGAACGGAGGCGGGTGCCACGTGCTGCCGTACTCCCCATCCGGGAAGTGGCGATGGAAGAACGACCCGTCGGCCTGCTGGCATTTGCGCGCGAACTCGAAGAAGCGCTGCGCGTTCTCGTAGAGGCCGGCCTCGTCCATCGCCTTGGCGACGTACCCCCCGTCACGCCACCAGCAGTAGTTGTACGTGTCACCGCCGATCACGAGGGAACGGGTGTCCGGCGAAGCGATGATCGACCCGTTCGTGCCCACGGCATGGCGCATGACGAGGACGCTGGTGCGATACAGCTCGCGCACGCGGTCGCTCAGACCTGCCGGGAGCTTGGGGACGCGGCGCGTCGCCCACGCTTGCCAGAACGCGCTCGCCTCCCGCTCGAACCGGGACGCACCACCGGCCCGCACGTACTCCCGGACCTTGTGCACGGCCTGCGGGCTCGTTCCGATCGCGGCGAAGAGGCGCAGGACCGACTCTTCATTGGCCTTGAGATTCAGGTCCCACTGCATGACGGAGTCGGCCGCGCCATGGGCGACCTGACGGCCGTCCAGGGAGCCGTCCTCGGCGTCGACGTAGGTTCCCTGTAGCCCCTTGAGGGTATGTTCCCCGCAGACGGCGTGGTCGAACGTCGGCTCGCTGAAGAACTCGAAGTAGAACCCGCGCTTGTAATGGATGAGCGCCGAGATGGACGTGTCGACGTAGGCCGTGTCCTGGTACATCGATTCGGCGATCTGGAGCGCGTGGTACGCGAACAGCCGCAACTGCCGCGGCTGTTCGGAGCTCACCCGGATCGTCCGGACGATGAGGTCGTGGTTGGGGTGGACGAAGTCCTGCACGCCGATCTTCAAGCCGTAGCCCGTCCACCGGGAGGCGGGGGAGTTCTCCACGCCCGTAGGACCCTGCTGATTGAGGAACCCGTTGCCCGTCCGGAGCCAGGCGAAGCGACGCTCGCTCGGCTCGTAGAGCCCGATCCGCATCTCGCGGAGGTGCTGGAACTCGCCGGGATACGGGTAGAAGAGGTCGTTCCACTCCCCGTTCTCGTTAACGGTCAGCAACACGCGGCCGTTGCCGGCCAGCTGTGTGATCATGTAGTCGGGCGTTCTCCTACCCTATCGACCCGGCGAGTTGAGATGAATCTTTGGTTAGAGCGGTGACCGGCTCGCACGCCGCCTTTCGCGGCCGAGACGGGCGGGGCTCACCCCACGACGGCTTCCGATCGACGCAGCGCCTCATGGGCGCGACGGCGCAGGTCCGTGAGCGCGTTCATGTAGTTCGCGTAGGCGTCGAACGGGCTGCCGTAGGAGCTGAAGTACTGATGGACGCTCTTGTCGGCGCCGTGCCCTTCGACATACATGTAGTAGAAGTGGTCCGACGTCAGTAATCGCCGCCAATCCCGCAGCACGTCCGGGTCCCCGGCCTTGCGCGCGAGCACCCCCACCTTCTTCGCCGCCTCGAACGCGGACTGCTGGAGGTCGTTGCCGAGCCAAGCGCCGAGGTCGCGGTTCTGGTCCGCCCAGCTGATGGTCCGCGGCGCGGACAACGCGCCGCGGGGCGGGAGCGCGGCGGCTTCCTCCACCGTCGCCCAAGAGAGGGACGGATGGGCGGCGACCGCGTTCGGGAGCGCTCGGAGGAAGTCCAGGATCCCGGTCGAACTCGCGTGGTGTTCGCCGAACGTTTCGAAATCCATGAACAGGCCGATCATCTCGCCCGGCGTCGCCGCGAGCCATCCGGCGTACTTCTCCGCGGTCAGCGGATGTTCATTCCACGTCTGGGCGGAGAAGCGGAACCCGACGTCGTCGCTCAGCCGGTAATGACGGAGGAGGAGGGCGATCGTCGGCTCGCTCGCGGCGCAATACACATGCGTCGTCTCCCGACCCTCCAGCAGCCCTTCCCAACCTTCGGCCAGCATGGCGTGAAAACGCTGGTGCGCCGCGAACCGGGCGAGCTCGTCGGAGTAGGCAAGCTCGGTCATCCGCAAGACCTTCGGGACGACCCCGAATCGATCCCGCAGCATCGCGCGATGTTGGTCGACCTCCTCGGTCAGCTCCGGACCCGGAAGGAGGAAGGCCAACGAGTGGTAGTACGTCTCCCCGACGAGGGCGCACCGCCCGGTGCGGACCATGCGCCGGAGGAGGTCGAGCACGTCCGGCGCGAAGGCTTCGGCCTGCTCGACGAACGTACCGGTCACGGAGAGGCTGACGCGGAAGTCCGGTCGCCGCTCGAGCGCCTCGGCCAGGAGGCCCAGCGTCGGGCGATACGAACGCGCGGCGATCCCCTGGAAGATCGACCGGTTGCGGTCGTCGTCGAAGTACGGCCGACCGGAGCCGAGGTCGATGTACCGGAAGCGCGCCAGCCGGTACGGCTGATGCAGGTGGAGGTAGAGGACGAGCTTCATGCGTGGGCCGTCAGGTTGACCAGTTCCGCGTAGACGCCCACCGTCTGGAGCGCGCGTTCCGGCCAGCCTTCTCGCAGGGCCTCCCAGCGACCCTGCTCGCCCATGGTCTTGCGCAGGGCGGGGTACTCGAGAAGCTCGCCCATCCGGCTCGCGAACTCATCGATATCCCAGAAGTCGACGGCGAAGACCGCCCCGCTGATCTCCGCCACCCCGCTCGTCTTCGAGACGATCGCCGGCACGCCGGCGGCCATCGCCTCGAGCGCGGCGATCCCGAACGGCTCGACGATCGAGGGCAGCACGAACACCGAAGCGGAGCTGAGCAGGACCGCGCGTTCGTCCTCGGTCACTCGCCCGAGGAAGAGCACGCGTTCGCTGATCCCGAGGTGGGCGGCGAGGATGAGAAGGCGGGGGTACTCCGGACCTTCGCCGGCGACCACGAACAGCGTGTCAGGCGCGTACGGCGCGACGCGGGCGGCGGCGCGCAGGAACGTGTCGACGCCCTTCATCGCCGCCAGGCGACCCAGGTAAAGGACCATCGCCCGGGACTGGGCCAGGGGAGCGAGGCGCTCGCTCGGTCGCACGGCGTTGTAGATCACCCGGACCTTGTCGGGGTTGGCGTGGTACCGCTCCACGAGCTGGCCCTTGAGGTGGCGACTGACCGCGATGACCCGGTCGGCCGCGTCGATCCCGATCTGCTCGCGTTCGAGGATCTCCGTCCACGGGTGCCCGAGGGAGCGATCGTACTCGGTGGAATGCACCGTCATGACGAGGGGAAGCTTGAGCCGACGCGCCAGCGTCCGGGCTCCGACCGTGCCGAACCAGTCGTGGACGTGGACGACGTCGAACCGGTCGTGGAAGATGCGGGAGCCCACCCAGGCCGTGTAGCGGTCGATCGTCGCCGGCTCGACGCTGCCGGGGACCATGTCGTACGCCCCGGGATACGGCACCGGACCGGTCGCCGCCGAACCCGGAGTGACGAACCGGACGCCCGGGATCGGGGCGAACGGTCCCGGGAACGGGGTCAGGAACGTGACGCGGTGACCCATCTGGCTAAGCTCCTTGACGAGCTCGTAGCAGTGGACCCCCAGCCCTCCGGAGTGGAAGGGAGGGAACTCCCATCCCACCATCAAGATCGAGAGCTGCCGTGCCACGGAAAGCGGGGGACGGGGCACCGGGGGAACGACCGGTCGCCTCCACGCCAACAGACGCGAGAGCTCTGCCAGTTCCGCCCGGGACGGTCGAACCTTCCGGGAGCGAGGGGTTGCGGCCCCGCGTCGCGTCGAACTGACGGTCGAGCCGCGCTTTACTTTCGGTCGGGGCCGGCCCCGGGAGCGGCGATGGGAACCTCGCGCGGGGGAGCCGGGGGCCCGGCTGCCCCGGTGAGTGTTCTCGCCTGCCATTCGGTCTCCGTCATCCCATCGGGGATGCGACCATCGTAGTCTCGTACTTGGCGTTTCGCGACGCCGCGTGACCCAGCGGCGCGACACCCGGCAGGCACCCGGGCGAGCTCCGCGGCATCCAGGGACTCTCAGAACCCGGCCAAGAGCTCGATGATCGCCCGCTCGGGATCGGACGACTTGGCGACGGCGCTGGCCACCAGGATCCCCTGGCTTCCTAGGTCGAGGGCGGCGGCGACGTCGCTGCGATGGTGGATCCCCGCGCCGCACAGGACGTGCGTGTCCGGGGCGACGCGGCGGACGCGAGCGACGGTCCCCTGGATGACTTGCGGCTGCGCGGTGGAGACCGAAACGGTGCCCCCGATCAGCTCGGGCGGCTCGATCGCAAGGTACGGAGGCTGGAACCGGGCCAGGGTCTCGGCCTCTTCCGGCGACCCGGCGCAGACTACCGGAACGAGTCCGGCATCACGGAGGCGGCGGATCGCGTCCTGCAGCTGGAGCGGCTCCATCCGGTGCTCCGAGTGATTGAGCAAGCTCCCAACCACGCCGCAGGCACGGAGGGCTTCGACCGGCACCGACCCGGTCCGTTGGCCGGCTTCCACCGGGTCGACGTGCTGTGCCAGGACGGGCAAGGACAGGACCGCGGCCACACGACCCAGGTCCGGCGTGGCCGGGGCGATCGCGGAGGCGACTCCGGCCTCCTCCGCCAGCCTCCCGAGCAGCGTCCCGAACCGCTCGGCCGCAGGCCCGAGGCACGCTGGATAGGTCTTGAGATTCAGCAGGAAGAGCGGGCGGCCCAGGGGGCCGCGATCAGTGGGCGAGGGCAGCCCGCGGCCGCTTGGGGCGCGAGCAGATCGCGTACTCGTCGCCGTCGAAGAAGACCTCTCGGTCCGGATGCTTGCGCTGGAGCTCGGAGATCTTGGTGAGGACGTCCTCGACGGTCGTCGTATCGTCATTGGGGTCGATCCGCAGATGGATGGTCTTTTCGGGCCTATCGGGCGGATGCCCAGTCTCCACCATTAGGCCTCGGAGCGGCCACGGACCGGACTCCTCCCCTATGACCCTTCCCGTAGCCTCCGAAAGCCGACAGCTTATGAACCGGACCCCCCATCGCGCGCGCACGCGCCCATGAAGGACCGTAGTGAACTCGGTCGGGTCGTCTTCGACCGGACGCGCGTGATCCTCACCCGCGACCTCTCGATCATGAACCCGAACCTGGTCGTCGGATCCCAAGGTCTGGTCGTGGGGAAGCTCGCGAACTACACGCTCAAGGTCGCGTTCCCGAACGTCACCGTCGGGATCAACTGGCAGGACTGCGACATCGTCGAGGGCAAGAGCGGGATGCCGACGCTCGCCGACCAGCCACGGGTCATCCCCAAGCCGCGCACGATCAACGACGAGTGATCCCCGCTGTTCCCCCGAATGACTTCGATGCCCGAGCGGCGTAGGGCCGGGGTCGTTTTCCGGGACCGCATTGGGACTCCGCTGGTCGGCGACGCCCCGAAGCTGATGCTGTTGGGGAGCGGCGAACTGGGCCGGGAGATCGCCATCGAGGCGATGCGGCTCGGCGCCGAGGTCATCGCCGTCGATCGATACGCGGGAGCCCCGGCGATGCAGGTGGCCCATCGACACCACGTGCTGCCCATGACCGACGGGGCGGGGCTCCGCGCCCTGGTCCGCCGGGAGTGTCCCGACCTGCTCGTCCCCGAGATCGAACAGATCGACACGGCCGAGCTGCTTCGTCTCGAGGCCGACGGATGGACCGTGATCCCCACGGCGGAGGCCACCCGGGCCACCATGGACCGGGAACGGATCCGTCGCCTGGCGGTGGAACAAGCCCGAGTCCCCACCTCCCGCTTCGAGTTCGTCGAGGGTCCGGAGGAAGCCACGAAGGCGGCCCAGCGGATCGGCTTCCCGTGCCTGTTCAAAGCGATCACCAGTAGCTCGGGCCACGGAATGACGCTCGTCCGCGGCCCCGATGCGGTCGCATCGGCGTACCAGGAGGCGGCCGAGCGGGGCCGGGTCGCCAATCCCCGGATCATGATCGAGGAGTTTCTGCGGTTTGACCTGGAGGTCACCCTGCTGACGCTCCGGCACTTCGACCGCGCCGGTCGACCGGCCACCACGATCATGGCCCCGATCGGCCACGCCCGTCCCGGTACCTTGTACCACGAGAGCTGGCAGCCGGCGGATCTCCCCGGCGCCGTCGTCGACCGGTTGGACGGCATCGCTCGGGCGGTCACCGACCAGTTGGGGGGCATCGGGCTGTACGGCGTGGAGTGCTTCGTGCGTGGGGCCGACGTGTTCTTCAGCGAGGTTTCGCCGCGACCGCACGACACCGGCTTGGTGACGCTCGGGAGCCAGTGGAATAGCGAGTTCGCCCTCCACGCACGGGCCATCCTCGGTCTCCCGTTCGAGGGACCCGAACCCACGGTGCCCGCGGCCGCGCATGTGATCCTTGGCGGCAGGGCGGGCGCGGCGCCGAACTTTGGGGGATTGAGCGCCGCCCTCGGCCCGTCCGGAGTTCGGCTCTACCTCTTTGGCAAGCCCGAGAGCTATCCAGACCGGCGTCTGGGCGTCGCGGTGGCGCGAGGGGCGTCTATCGCCGAAGCCCGGGAGCTTGCGGCCGGGGCGGCCCACCGCGTAGAAGGCTCGATCAACGTCTCGAGCGCCGGGGCCGGTGCGCTCCCGACGCACCGCTAGCGGATGCGTTCGAGGGCGAAGGACCCCAACACGAGGGCTTTGTTGGTGGCACGGCACTCGATCCAATCTCGGCTGGCGACCTCGTTGAGGCCCGCGACCGCCAGGTAGGTCTTGTCGCGCTCCTGGCGGAAGCGGATCGCTCCGTCCATCCGGGTCATGAGACGCTCGACCTGTGCATCCGACACCGTGCCTCCCTCGAGCGTGTAGAGCGCCACCGCCGACCGCGGCTTGAGGATCCCCACGAAGTTCTGCAGGAAGACGGAACCGGCCTTCTCGTCCTCTTCCCGCAAGGTCGCCGCGAGGCCCAAGAACCCCACGCGCACGTTCGGTCGCCCACCGGTCTCGGCCTGCTTGACGGCGGCGACGAGGGCCTTGAGGATCCCGGCGTGATCGTCCGGTCCGACGACCGCGGTGGTGCGGCGAGTGGTCTTCCCGGCCGCTCCGGCCCCATCCGGAGTCCTCGACGCGTCGATCCAGTGGACCTTGCCGGACCGCTCGAACTCTCCGAACTTGGGGAAGACCAGGTTGAGCTGGGCGGCGACCTCCTCTGGTCCCCGCGCGGCAGTAACCAGGACCGCGTCCTCCCCGCGCCGCAGGCCCTCGGCGATGGCGGCGTAGAGGACGACCTCCTTGCCGACGAACGGATCGCCGAGGAGCAGCACATGGCTCCGGGGGGGAAGACCCCCGAGCAGCAAGTCGTCGAGACGGGGGGTCCCGGTGGGGAGCCGATCGGGGAATCGCTGGGTCACCGGGGTCCGCAATGTTTCGTTGGCCACGTTCGCGATCCCCAATGTCGCACTGGCGGGCGGACTCGCCACCTTGGCGGAGATCTGGCCCGACGTCGCGACCTGGCGCACATCGAGATCGGTCTCGCGGGATTCGAGGTCTCGCTGGCGTTCCGACAGGGTACGCTGCAGGCGGTCCGTCGTACTGCGGTCGGCCGCGATCTGGCTGGCCTGGCTTTTGAGGAGCGCGTCTCGCTGCGTGAGGAGCTTGTCGGCCCGAGCGAGCTCGGTGGCTCGAAGGGAGAGTTCGGACTCCCGCCGGTCGAGTTCGACACCGCGTCCTTCGTACTTCTTGACGGCCGCCTCGTACTGGGCACGGCGCTGGTCGGCGGCTTGCGCCCGTTCCTGCGCGTCGCGTTCCCGCTGGGCGGCGCCGACATCCTTGACCACCGCGGCCGACTCCCGCTGGGCCAGTTCCTCCTGGGCGGCCGCGAGCTGTTGGCGGTCCTGGTCGAGCTGGCGCGCCCGTCGCCCGAGAACCACGTTCTGCTCGTCGAGCGCGATCTTCAGTTGCGCAAGGTTCGCTTCGCGCTGCTCGACCTCGCTGGCCTTTGCGCCGGCGCCGACCGCTGAGGCGGTACCGCCTCCGGCTTCCCGCGTGCGGAGCTCGCTCTCCTGCCGAAGGAGGTCCGCGGTCTTGCGTTCGATATCCTGCTTGCGCGATTCCAGCCGCCCTTCGGCCTCGGGGATCGCCCCGAGCCGCCGGTCCAATTCTTGCTCCTTCTGGGCGAGCTGCAGCGCCTTTCGCCGGGTCTCGGACTCGCGGTCCGTGAGCTGCTGGTCGCGCACGGTCAGACGGGCGCGGTCCCGCTCGACCTCCTGTTCGCGCAGCGCAAGGGAGGATTCCTGGTCCTCGAGCGTGCGCGCCTGGGCGTTGGTCTGGGCGGACTTGGTCGCGAACTCCTCCTGCTTGTGATCTAGGTCCTCGGAGGTGAGCTTGATCTCCTGTTCGAGGCCCTGGAGCTGGGCCCGGGCGACGGACTCCGCCTCGAGCTTGCGGCGCAGGGTCGACTCGGCGGCGTCGACGTCGGCCTCGCGCGAGATGACCTTCTGCTCGCGGAGGCGCATTGACTCCTCGCGCTGGCGCACCTCGTTCGCGAGCTGGAACAGGCGGCTTTGACCGGCGTTGACGACCTCGCGCTCGTGCGATCGCGTGCCGGAAGAGATGAGGTGGAGGAAGGAACCCGACGTCTGCACGAGGATGGCCGTCACGAGCAGGCTGTAGGCGAGGCCGTTGATCCGAGTCTGCGCGTCCGTCGGCAGGAACAGGACGACCGCCACCGCAACCGGGAGGAGGGACGCGGCGACACTGATGGTCTTGCGCTGGGTCCATTCCGGCCACGTCAGCGCCATGCCGAGCAGCGGAGCCCCGACGCCGAGCATCGAGAGCGGGTAGAACCAGGGGATGAGGGGGAAGCCGGCGAACGGCGCGACGCCGGCGGTGATCAGGGCGTAGAACACCAACAACAGCGCATTGAGGAGTACGGAGAGGACGGTCGTCCAGAAGTGGAGCTCCCAGGGCCAGAGCTGGTACGCCTCCCATTTGATCTGGAGCCCCGCCAGCGCGAGATACAACCCTCCTCCGATGAGGAAAGCGAGGAAGAAGTTCGAGGCGAGATGGCCAGACGCCGAGCTTACGAGGTTCGGTTGGAGGAACAAGACGAGAAATCCGTCGACCGCCAACGCCGCGGAGACGATGACAGAATAGTAGTGCGCAGTGCGACCGATCTTGAGTTGAAGCAACGCATCCTCCCGTGCCACCTCCAGATCGTCCGCCGTCGGCACGGTAAGTCGACGTGCCGGGCGAGCCGGGGTGCGCGCCGGCGGTGCTTTGGAATCTACACTCTTCTTGGGCGACGCCACGGGAGACCCCCTGGCTGACGGTACGAGGGGGGCGCCCGTTACTTAACGCTGGTGTCCGGGGCCCTACCGGCTTTCCGTCCGGCGGCCGCCGGAGCGGTACGGCGCCCGGCGACGAGAAGGGCGGCAGCGCGCGCATGGCGGGCCTCCGAGCGTCCCACCATCTCTTCCAGTTCCAAAAGGTGCCGCCAGGAACGCGGCTCTAGCCGCACCGCGGCCACCCGCTCCGGATCACCGCCCAACGAGGGGGCGACTGCCATGACCTCGATCGGCTCGACTCCATGCGCGCGGAGCAGGACGACGACCTCGTGCGGCGGGAACCGACGAAAACCCGACCGTTTGACGGCGTCCCCCTCGGGGCGGAACCCCTCCCGCTCGAGTCGAGGGCGAACCAGATTGATCGGGGCTTGGAGGAGGCGTCGAACGGCGCCGGTCGGAAGTCGCGTCAGATAACGGGAGCGCTCCCCGGGGCCGGCCACTGTCTCGAGCAGGATCAGCCCGTTTGGCGCGAGCAACTCCAACGACCCCTCGAGCACGGCGATGGCGGTGCTTTCACTAAAACCGACGACGTTGCCGAAGAGCACGACCTCCTGGAACGACCCAGGCCGGAACGGAGGGTGCGCTGCGTCGCCGCGGATGAGATGGCACCGGGACTCCTCCTGCGGGTCCCGAGCGAACCGCCGGCGGGCTTCGAGCAACATCTCCTGCGAAAGATCAAGGAGGACTCGTCGAGCCCCCGGGTTTCCGATGGATCGAGCGAATCGGCCCGGTCCGCTCCCGAGGTCGACCACCCAGCCGCTCAAGGCGGAGTGCCGCTCGAGGAACCTCACCCGAAGTTCGCGGAACAGGTCGCGTTGGGGCGTCCCCTCGTACCGATTCACCTCGCGGTTCACGCGGTAGGGGTCCAGTTCGAGGAATCGCGCGCGCGCGGCCGGGTCTCCCACTGCCGGCGGGTGCGGAACTCGCCCAGTGTGTCCCGGGGAAGTGCGTCGCGGCGGCGGACCGCGGCGCGGCGGACGCTCGGGGGGCGAATCGGGACCGGGTGGACTTCCCGATGCCCGGGGTGATGGCCGTGCGCGGGGCACGGTCCGGCCTGACCGTGCCGCCTTATATAGGCAGGTCATAGAGGGAGGGAGAGAGACGATGCCTTACTACGAGTGTCCAAAATGCGGCGGCGGGTACGTCATCGACGTCGCGCCCGGCGCTCGACCCGTCTGCGACCGTGACGGTGCCCGACTCAAGCGCACCAGCGACGCCTCGTACGAGCGCAACGCCCGGCAGGACTAGGAACCCCTCCCGATCGAGGGGGGCTGGGGTCGACGCGTGTCGACGACGCTAGGCCCCCTCGTCCCTCGCATCGCGCGATGGGGGGGAGCGATGTTCGCATTCGGGTCGCTCCAGTTCGTCGTGGCGATGATCTATGTGCAGACCCAGTACCTCGGCGGCTACAGCGACGTCGCCAACCAGATCAGCGACCTCGGAAATTTTCACAACTCCCCCGCGTATCGGGTCTTCAACGGGTCGATCATCCTGCTCGGGTTGCTGGGGCTCCTCGGCACCCTCCTGGTTCGCTCGGCCTTTGCACGGCGTCGATCCAGCCGGATCGGACTCACGATCCTCGCGATCGCGAACCTGGGCGCTATCGGGGTGGGGCTGTTCCCGGAAACGGCGACGCAGTTAGGGGGCCATGTCCACGGGCTCGTCAGTTTAGTGACGTTCCTGGGCTCGGCATTCGCGCTCGTGTTCCTCGCCATCGCCATGGTCCGGGACACGCGCTGGGAGGGATTCCGGGGCTATACCGGCCTTTCGGGCCTCGTCACCCTCTTCGCGTTGATCGCCTTCCTGGCGATCGAGTACAATTCCAGCGGGGCGGGACTCGGGGACGCCGGCCTCGTCGAACGGATCATCGCAGCCCCCATCCTCCTATGGGGGATCGTGGCCGGACTCCACTTGGTCCGACTCCCCACCTATTCGCCGGGTCGGTTCGGGTCTCGGCCGGCCAGCTGAGGTTCCGGTGCGCGCCCGCGCGGGCTTGGTCCCCAGCTGTCCCTTCCGTGCGCTCGCCGTCGGCGAGCTCCCCACCTCCTGGGCGCGACAAACGCAGGCATCTCCCGTCGCTACCGTTAAGTCGCACCCTCTACGTCCCGCCCCCGCGGATGCCGATCTTCCGGAGCAAGGCTCCCCTGCGGATCAGTCTCGCCGGGGGCGGCACCGATGTCTCCCCGTATCCGGAAGAGCGAGGGGGGGCCGTCTTGAATTGCACCATCGACAAATTCGCCTATGCCACGCTCAAGGTCAATGACTCGGGTCCGGCCTCGGCAACGGTCCATTCTCTCGATTACAATCTGAGCGTCAACTACGCGCGGGCCGAGGACCTCACCTACAACGGCGAGCTAGACCTGGTCAAGGCGGCGCTGCGGGTGCTGCGGACAATCTCCGGCAACGACGGTGGTGCGTACGAGCTGTTCCTCCACTCCGACGCCCCGCCCGGGACCGGGCTCGGAACCTCCTCTACGATGGCGGTCGCTCTTGTCGGGGCGTTCCAGCGTTACCTCCGCCAGACCTGGACCCCGTACGAGGTCGCCGAGCTCGCCTACCGGATCGAGCGGGTGGAGCTCGGATTCAAGGGCGGTCGACAGGACCAGTACGCGGCTGCGTTTGGGGGTTTCAATTTCATAGAGTTCTTCCGGGACCGGACGATCGTCAACCCGCTGCGGATCCCCCCCGACGTGCTCAACGAGCTCGCGTACCGGCTCCTCCTCACCTACACTGGGACCGGTCACTACTCGAACGACATCATCGAACGCCAGCAGCGGAGCTACGCGGACAAGAGCGGCCGGACGAGCGAGGCGCTCGACGCGACCAAGCAGCTGGCGATCGACATGAAGAACGAGCTGTTGCGCGGCAACATCGATGAGATGGGCCGCCTGCTCGATCGGGGTTGGCAGTTGAAAAAGCAGTTCACTGAAGGCATCTCCAGTCCCCACATCGACCAGATCTACGACCGGGCGCGCGCCGCGGGAGCGCTGGGCGGCAAGTTGGTGGGGGCGGGCGGTGGAGGGTACCTGCTCTTCCTCTGCGATTTCGAACGGCGCGCCGGCGTAGCAAAGTCTGTGCAGGATGCCGGCGGCAACGTGGTGGAGATGTCCCTCGAAATGGCAGGGGTCCAGTCCTGGGCCGTCCGAAGCGAGACGGGGACTCCGTCAGCCAGCCCTCCGGAAGCCGCCCCCGCTCGCGGTTGAACGGGTGGGGCTACCGGAGACTCGCCGTCGCCGATTCCCTCCGGTAAGCGGGCGCCTGTTCGCATATTGGAAGGGGGTCTCCGGAGCGCAGCACGTGCGGCACCGAATCGGTCTCCCGGGCGGGATCTTGCCTCGAACGCTCCGCTAGGTTCTGGGGTTCCTAAGTAGCCCTCGCTCCGCGCGTGGATCGGCAGATGCTCGCCGACAGCCGGTGGGCTCTCAGACCGCGTCCTCGTTGCCGTACTGGCGGCGAGCTTTTGTACCGAAACCCGGCCTAATACTACCGGTCGGTGAGCAATCTGCCGGGAATCAGCTTGGTCATCCCCGCGTGGAACGAGGAAGACCGCCTTCAGCGGACCCTCGAGCGCTACCTACCGGCCCTCGAGCATCGGGGACAGGAGTTCGAGGTCATCGTCGTCGCCGACGGAATCGGTGACCGCACCGCCGAAGTTGCCCGCGCCTTCGCCGCGCGTGGTGTGCGCGTCCTGGAGTTCGACCACAAGCTCGGCAAGGGCGGCGCTATCCTCGAGGGGATGAAAGCCGCCCGGCACGAGTACGTCGGTTACCTCGACGCCGACGGCCCGATACCCGCCTCGCAGATCGCCACGCTCGTGGACGCGCTGGGGCGGGCTGACTGCGTCGTCGCCTCCCGGTGGGTCCGGGGAAGCGTCGTCGTGCGCCAAGAGCCCAGATTCAACCTCTTCGCGGGACGCGTCTGGAACTTCCTGGTCCGGTCGCTCCTGCTCCTCCCGATCCGGGACACCCAGTGCGGCGCCAAGTTCGTGCGACGTTCCGTGCTCCTTCCTACGCTACGCGCCGTTGCCCTGACCAATCGGGCCTTCGACGTCGATCTGCTCTACCACGTGCGGAAGGAGGGCCACCGAATGGAGGAGGTACCCGTGACGTGGACCCACGACCCGGACACGCGGATGCCGATCGGGAGGGCGATCCCGGTCATGTTCGTGTCGCTCCTCGGCGTGCGCATGATGAATTGGCCCGGCGCCGGGCGGGTCCCCGCGCGCTGGGTAGCGCGCTTCCTCGAGAAATGGGGGCAGGTATAGGCCCCTCTGCCGCTGTAGTGCGCCCAGTATCCCCCCACCCATTCGACGACCCTCCGACGGTGTCGGTGGTGGTTCCCACGCGCAACGCCGCCCGCACGATCGGGTGGTGCCTGGAGGCCGTGAGCCATCAGGAGTTCCCGCCGATCGAGGTGATCGTCGTCGATTCGCTCTCCGACGACGGGACGGCCGACATCGCCTGTCGGACCGCCCGGGTGATTTCCCAGGACTGCGGGATCGCCGCTGCACGCCTCATCGGCGCCCAGGCGGCCCAGGGCCGATGGGTCCTGAACCTCGACGCCGACCAGGCGTTGAGCCCCTCGGCGCTGCGGCAAGCCGTGGCCAGTGGCCACGATGTCGTGGCCTTCGGCGAGTCGAGCGCAGGGGGCGGAATCCTGGGTTTCTTGAACGATGTGGATCGCCGACGCCTCCACCGCCACTGGGACCAACAGCTCGACCCAGTGGAAGGTACGATCCGGCCGCGGCTGTACCCCCGATCCCAGCTGATCCGGGCTCTCGAGGCAATCGGTCCGGACCTTCTCCAGATGAAGCCCGGACCGTATTCCGAAGACTCGTTGATCTATGCCAATTCGGGAGTTGACCCGTCCGCCGTCGGATTCGTACCGGACGCGATCGTCCATCGCGAGATGGACAGTCTGCGAGGGTACCTTCACAAATGGCGGACCTACGGTCAGACCGCGCGCCCCTACCGGGGAACACCGTTGGAGAAGTTCACCCACCGGCGCGCGCGTCGACGCGGAAATCTGGTGGACGCGGTTGCGGGCCTGCCCGTGCTGGCATTGCGGGCGGTTCCCTTCGTCATCGGTTACTACTTGTAGCCACGGCGGGACGTGGACGACGTTTCGCTGATGACAGGGCACGGTCAGTCCGCCCCACCTGAGCCGGCAGACTCTCCCCGTGGGACCCAACGCTGGCGGTCGGCCGTCCTGGATCGGGCACGGGCGCTCGTGCGCGGGTTCGGATGGAGGGAAAGGGGAGTCGCGCTCATCATGGTGGCCGTGGCCACCTGGACCACGCTCGTCAACTTTCAGGGCAATTACACGGTCCACTTCATCGACAACAGTTGGCCCCTGAACCCCTCCGCGTCGCTCCGGGCATTGGTGTATGCCTGGGACCCTCAGCAATTGGGCTACCTCAACCTGCTCGGCACCCTCGCCCTCCCGCTGACGGCCTGGGCCGCATTCCTCCAGCTCCTCGGACTTCCGTCTGGCGTCCAAGAGATCGTGACGCTCGTCCTCTTGCAGGTGATCGCGGGGTTCTTCCTGTTCCTCCTCTTTGATCGGTACATCCTGGCCCGGGCGGCGAACGGGATCCGAACACCGTTGGCCGTCTTCGCCGCCCTCGCGTGCCTGACCAACTTTGGTGTCCAGACGGTCTACTGGTGGGACTTTCTTCCGTACGGTTTCGAGCTGCTCGCCTTGGGTTCCGTGTTCCTGTACCTTGTCACGCGCCAGTTCGAGGACAGTCTCGAGCGCCGTCCCCTTCGCCCGCTGAGGGTCGGTGCCATGGCCGCCGCGGGGGCCATCGCCTTCAGCGTCAACATCCCGTTCAACCTCTCGTTCCTGGCACTTACGTTCCTGCTCCCACCGATTGCACTCGCGGCTCGAGGTACCGAAATTCGTCCGTTCCGCTCGGTCGTGCGCTTCGAATCCGCACTGGTTGGCCTTGTGGGACTCGTCTCGCTGTGGTGGCTGATCCCCGCGGCTGAACTGGTCCAATTGCAACCCGCCTATGCAGTCCAGCAATCCGCCTCCATCAACGGTCTGGCGGTGTTCGTGAATGGCACCACCCCGATCACTTTCCTGAGCGTCTTGCAGGGGGCGGTCGGATACCCCCTCTACAGCACCGGCCACTACGCCGCTACGAATTGGGTGTCGGGTACGCTCGCCCCTTGGCTGGAGGTCCTTCCGGTGTTGACGCTGTTCGCGGGACTGGTGCTCCGGCGCTCCGTGCTCCACCGACCACTACTGTTGGCGGTCAGCGGGGTCGTCACCCTCAGCCTGTTTGTTACCGGTGTGAACTCGCCGTTGTACCCGAGCGTGTTCAACACCTTGTTCCAGAGCCCCATCCTGCTGAGCGCGCTGCGCACACCCTTTGTCGCGTTCGGCGAGGCACTCGAGGTGCTCTGGATCGTGGCGATCTCTCTTGGCGTCGTGATCGTCTCGTCCGAGACCCAGGCGTGGCTTGCCCGACCTCCAGGCCAGGGCCCGGCGGGGTGGCGGTGGCATTCCCCTGCCCTCCGAAACTCGAAGGCCCGATGGGTGGCCCTCGTAGCCGTGATCGCGCTGGTCGTGCTCTCCCCCACGCTCGCGGCGGCGCCCGGGGCATTTGCGGGTGACGCTGTCCCGCGGGCGCCGTACCAGTCACGGATGGCCATCGCGCCCTACGAGTCCGCGGTCGCGGACTATGTACGATCGCTGCCCGGCGATCAATATGCGCTGCTCTACCCCGGGGGATTCCTAGAGCAGAATTGGAGCCACGGTTACGATTCGTACGATGTCCTGCCCTCGTTATTGCCGGGCCAGTTCCTCCTCGACAACTATCGGGAAGGGTTCGTGGTCGCGAACAACACACTTCTGACCGATGCGTACATCGCCCTTCAAAGCGGGTCCCCGGACACGGCGAACTACTCCCAACTGCTGGCCAGTCTCGACGTGGGGGCGCTGGTCGTCGAGGGGGAGGTCGGCGGATCGTACCCGTTCGGGCAGAGCGTCGTCCAGGACTATCCGCGCCTGCTCGACGCGCTCAATCGAACCGCGAACCTGACGCTTTCGGCGATCATCGGCCCCGACTTCATTTACACCATCGCGCAGCCCCGGCCGATCCTGTCGCTGGCAAGTCGTTCGGTGGCCGAGGCGTCCTTGCTGAGCGGCTCGATCGCCCCCGAGGTGGACCTGACGCAGGCGTACTTCAACGCCAGCGAGATCACGACCCCCAACGTCCCGTACCAGTGGCTCTATCCGCGATGGAACGGCGGCATCGTCTACAACGCCAGCCCCGTCTCGAAGGAGCGCGTCCCCGCCGCTGCGCTGCGCAGCGTCGGCGATCTCCCGTCAGCCGCGACCTTGTTCAACGGCGTCCCCTTCGATGTGCCGATCTCAGCCGGTGACTACCTGATCGTGAACTTCACGACGAACGCACAAACGGCCATCTCGATCACGCTCGTGACGACCGTCCACTTGGGGAACTCGTCGGGCGCGCTCCTCGACGAAAACAGCTTCAGCGTTGGTTACCCTGACGACAATCTTGGCTTGGGCGATGCCGATCTCGTCTCGACGTACGGGGCGAACCACTTCAGTAGTGGGGGCCAATCCGCTGTCCTGATCGACGACCTTTCCGGATCCCTGGGGGATTCTCCCAATCGCACCTTGCGATACGTGCTCGTGTCGCTCTGGCCGGTACTCGCCGACGGATCGGGGGTCCGGGGCCTGCCGGTCAATCAATGGCCGGGGAATCAGGTCGTCACGATCTCGCAGCTCCGGCTGGGCCGGGACGTGTATCTGTCGCCACCGCCGCTCCCGGTCTCCCCCTTCACGGTCCTTCCCGCGCTCTCCGAGTCCCCCGCCAACCTCACGGGAATCTGGGGCGCGGGAATCGGTGCCGGGACTCCCGACGCGCCGGCGGATCCGCTTCCGGTCCAGACGGCCGCCGAAGGCATTCAGATGGAGCTGAATGCGTCGCTGCGCGCGCGATGGGCGTCCGCATCGGGCTCCGCGGTGGCCGAGGCGTTCGGCGGACCGACCTGGTACAACGCGAACTTCCTCTCGATATTTCCCGAAACCGACCCGTACTTGGTCCTCAACCTGACTTCCTTCACGGGCACCGGTTTTTCCGCGGGGATCGTGGCGGCGGCGAACATTACGCCGATGACGGGCGCATTGCTCGGCAACGCCACGGTCTTCCTGGGCGGACCTCCCTCTCCTTCGGGTGATGGCGATCCGTTACTGACCCCGACCTACGGGGGCATGCACTTCACCACCAACAACAGTTCGGCAACCCTTGTCGACAATCTGCTCGGATCGCTCCCGCAAGCCTCCGCGCCGCCCGCGATCGATCATCTGTTCCTAACGCTGTTCTTCATCCTACCGAACGGGAGCGGCGAGCGTGGCCTTTCGCTGAGTGCCTGGACGGGCATCCAACAGCTCACGATGCACTCACTCTTCGCAGCTCCCTACCTGTGGCGCGGAGCGGTCCCGATCGCGGAGGCACCCAGCTTGGAGGCCCTTCCCTTGCCTACGCGTGGGGTGGGCCCGAGTCTCGCCACGGGCACCGTCGTCGTGAGCGGGCCAGCCAGCTCGTACGCCCGGGGCCTGAACCTTACGTTTACCGAGTCCAATCCCACCGATTTCCAACTCATGGTCTTCAATAGTTCCGGTGCCCCGATCGGTGGAGAGGTTCTGATCGTCTTCGATCAGACCTACCACGCCAATTGGGTGCTCGCCGCGTCCTCCGGCGTGGCCAGCTGGAGCCACGTCTCCGTCGACACGTCGCTGAACGGATTCCTCGTCCGACCTGAATCCGAGAGCAGCCGCATGACGTTCGCCGTCGAATTTTCCGGACAGACGACGTACGCCGTCGCGCTCGCGCTCGGGATCGCAGTTCCACCAGCGCTCGCGCTCGCCGCCTGGGCCATCCCACGCTGGCGGTCCGGGGTACTCTTCGCCCGCCGCCGGAGCGTGTGACCGCGACCGAGGGCGCAGACCGCCGACTGCTCGTGATCTACCCGCCGGGGATCGGGTACTATGTCGACCGCGAGTTCCCTGTGCTGATCCCCGGCTACTCGACGGTCTACGCCCTTCCAGACCCTCAGATCGCCTCCCAGTTCCGTACCCCGCCGTCGGGGTTCGTCTACCCGGAGTATGTCCCCGTGGTCCGCGGGCTGCCGGGTTCTCCGCTGGCGAACCGGCACGTGCGCGACCTACCTGCGCTCCTCGATGCGGTGCGACCTTCGCTCGTGGTCACGTACGAGTGTTTCTCCTCACTGAGCGATCAAGTGGCGCGGAGCCCGCGACGCGCAGGCTTCCGGCACGTGGTCCTGTGTTACGAGACCGTCCCTGCCTGGCACAGCCTATGGGGGTGGTTCCCTCTGACGCGCAGATACGCGCGCCGTACTTGCCACACTGCCGATCTCCTCGTCGCCCACAGCGCCAAAGCGTCGGTGGCGGCCCAGAGTGTGGGAGCGCCGGCGGAGCGCATCCTCGTCCGATCCCCGGGGGTTTACCCACCCGAACTTCGCGATGGCAGTCTGCCGATTGCGACGCACGCACCGTTCGAGGTGACGTACATCGGCTCTCTCACTCGCAACAAGGGGGTGCTGACGCTCGTGGACGCGGCCCTCCGCCTACGTGGGTCCCAGGCACTCGGGCACGAATTCCGTTACTCGTTGATCGGGGAGGGGCCGCTGCGCCACGAGATCGAACAGAGAGCCGCGCCGCTCGGTGATCGACTCCGACTCTTGGGGCGGGTCGACGAGGCGACCAAGGCGGCCATCCTTGCCCAGAGCTCCGTGCTCGTGTACCCCAGCCTGAACATCCGCTTCGGACCGTTCGTCCGGTGGGAGGAGCAGACCGCGACCGCAGCGATGGAGGCGATGGCGGCGGGGGTCCCCGTCATCGCGAGCGATTCGGGGGCGCTCCCGGAGATCGTCGGCGATGCTGGCCTCATCTTCCCTCGTGGGTCGGCAAACGCCCTCGCCGAACGCCTTTCGGAGTTGGGCGAAAGCGTTGTCGGGGAGAGCATGGGCTACACCAAGTCCCATCAGGTCGCCCTCGACGTGACGCGGTACGGGGACGGTGGATTCGTGGAGAAGAAACTCGAGACCATGAACATCATCGCTAACAGGCAACTCCTCCCAGGCGATCTTCAGGCGGGACGGCACTACACCAACCCCGGCGGGGTCAGGTTGGGGGTCTCGGAGCTCACGAGGCTCGGGATGAAGAAGGACGAGATGCAGGAGGTCGCGGACATCCTTCACCTGGCTCTGAACTCTGAGAAGGTCGCCGAGGTCAAGAGGCGCGTCTCACGTTTGCGCAAGTCACATCAGACCGTTCACTACTCGTTCAAGACCTCACCCGCATACTTCTATGGTCAGACCGGCGCGAAGTCCGTCAGCTCCAGCTGAGTCGAGCGTTCGCGCTCGTTGAAGAGCTGATCCAGCTCCCTCACGAGGAGGTCGAGCCGACCTTTGATGTAATCGTCCACGTCGTAGTCGTTGGCAAGCCTCCTGGCCAGAGCAAGATATTTTTCGACCGAGCCTCGCGTCAGAGTCTCCCTCAGCTCCTGGCCGCACATGTCACACCTTCCTGATATCGTCGGTCTCCGGAAGGATCGACCGCAACCCCTGCACTTGAACGACTGGGTGGCGTATTTTTTCATGTTCCCCATGATGTCTCTGAGTAGGTGCGTCTTGATTATCGATTCGACGACCTCCTTGGTCGAGACGGCTTCGATCTTTTCCGCGACCTCAATCTGCTTGGATATCTTCTCGTTGAGGCTGGTCAGTGTGGGATAGGCGCTCCTGGCGTGCTTGATGGTTATCGATCCCGTGGAGTTCGTGAAGCCATAACCGTAGAACTGTTCCTCCTTGTTGAGCCTGTTGCCGATTCGTTCAATCAGATGTGACAGCTTGGACGGGTTGGGGGAGTCCTGACTGAGCTGATAGAATTCGAGGGGGTATCTGGACGCTACGTCGAAGTTGTGCGCTTGATCGTCCACTTCAGCTGGCAAGAGGATGGGCTGGATGAGCAGGGGCGTATCCATGAGTCCCCCTATCTGATTCGGAATGTATTCCACGGAGAAGTTCAGCAGGACATCCAGGAGGAGCAGCAGGGAGTCGCCGTCGCCGTCGCAGT
>JAKIWD010000128.1 GCA_022750205.1 Thermoplasmata archaeon | reverse complement strand
GTCAGCGTCAACGACAGCGGAGGTGCCCTCTCCACTACGACGATCAGCGTGGTCGTCCACCCCGCCGTAACCCTCACCCTCAACATCACGCCGCGGCCGGTCGACCTGGGGCAGCTGGTGAACTTCTCGGCCAACGTCTCCGGAGGGACCGCTCCGTTCGTCTACACCTGGGCGTTCGGGGACGGCGGGACCGGTGGGGACCTCGCGAACATCTCCCACATCTACACGACGAACGGCCCGTTCTGGCCGGCCGTGACGGTGATCGACGCGGCCGGCCAGGTGGTCACGACGGATCAGCAGCTGATCGTCGCCCTCAACGTCTCGATCCTGTCCAACGGAACGCTCGGGGCCGCCCCGTTCGGCGTCGGGTTCGACAGCCACGTGACCGGCGGCGAGCCAGGCTACCGCTATGCGTGGCAGTTCGGGGACGGCGCCACCAGCTCTCAGCCCGACCCGGTCCACGTCTACGACCTCCCGGGCCAGTACGACGCGCGCCTGACCGTCACCGATGCGGTGGGGGCCACGGCGCAGAGCGGGGAGTGGACGGTGTTCGTCGCCCCGGGAGGCGGAACCCTGGCGCTCACGCTCGCCGAGACCTCGGCGAACATCTCCCTCGGGGCGGTCGAGACCGTGACCGCCGAACCACGAGGCGGGGCGGGCGCCTACACCTTGAGCTGGTCCTCCCTGCCGGCCGGCTGCACGCAACCGTCGGCGTTGACGCTCTATTGCGCGCCCTCGGAATCCGGAATCTACGCAGTCAGCGCCTCCCTCCGGGACGGACCCGGAGCGTTCGTGACGGCCACCACCACCTTCTCGGTCGGTCACATCGGGCCCCCCGGGACACTGCAGCCCGGAGGGGGGCCGGAGGGAGGGTTCGGCCTGAGCGCCCTGGCCTTGGCAGAGCTGATCGCCGGCGCCCTCGGTGTGGTCGCGGTCACCGCCGGCGCGGCGTTCGTGATCGGAACTCGGCGAGGGAGCGGGGCCCGAGATACACGGAACGCGCACGACCCGTACGAGCGCTACCGCCGGGCCGAAACCCCACCGAACGACGTGACCCTCGACCGGGGGGATGCCGCGACCTCCGGTGATCCGCTGAGCGACCTTCTCTGATCGGAGGTGGGGGCGGGGAGGCGGCCGGGGTGCGCACAAGCGGGACCACGGCGGTCGCTCGCGGCGGCCAGGTCCCTCGTTCGGGCGGTGGGGGAGCGCCGGTGGATTGCCCAACGGGGGCCTTCAAACACCCTCGGCGGGTCCGGGTCCGGGCCTCCCCTGTCCCGGGTCGACGCACCCGGAGTCGGTAGGCCGACGAGGGCCGTCGAGCGGGAACACGATGCGAACGCTGACCCCGGCCGAGCGGCTCGTCGTGGGCGCGTTGCTCGACTCGGGGTCGAGGAGCGATCGGGCGCGGATCGCGCGCGCCGGGCTCCCGACGAGGACCTTCGAGACCGCGGCCCACCGATTGCTCGCGTCCGGAGTGGTGTACGACCGATACGTCCCCAACCCCACGCGCATGCGGGTGCCGGCGATCACCTTCGGGCTCGCGCGTCCGTTCGTCGAGCGTTCCGACATGCTCGTTCGACGATGGCAGTCCACTCCCGGGAACACCGTGCTCTGGAGGACGCCCGAGTGGGTGTTCGCCGTGTTCTTCCGGACGCCTCTTGCGGCGCCCGCAAAACTACCGGCCGAGCTCGTCCTTCCGGCAGAGTGCAGTGGTTCCTTCTTCCTGACCGCCGACAGTCGCGATCCCCAGGTGCCGGTCTACTTCGACTTCGCCGGGTCATGGGCCGCGCTGGGCGGGTCTCCGGCGCCCGCGACCTACCCCCGCCCGCTCCCGGGTGCCGGAGAATCGATGGCCGGTCTACCCGGCACCCGACCACCGGAGACGGAACGCAGCGTGGCTCTCGCCCTCGCTCGACGCCCATTCGAGCGCGCCACCGGGGGCGGCGGCCCCCGGCGACGGAGTCCCCGCTACTTTCCGCGAGCCGAGCAGCGTGCGCTGCGCAACGGGCTCGTCGAACACATCGTGCTGCTCGACCTCGCCCAGCTGCCGGCGATGCTCGGCGGCGGGACCGACGGGCTCGCGTGGGTACACGGCCGGCTCCTGGACCGACTGCCGCCGGAGGGACTCCTGGCTGGTCTGCGTTCCCGCGCTCGCCTGGCCCCGTTCCTGTTCGCCACCGACGAACGACGGATCCTGATGGGGGCGCTCTCCCGGACCTCTGGCGGCCCGCCGCCGCCGGCTCCCGGCGGAGTTCGGCGCGCCTCGGTCGCGGGCGTCCTTCGACAATACCTCGAGGAGATCGAGATCGTCCGTTCACCGTTGGAGTCGATCACCGTCGTGACCGATCACCGCTACGAGCGGCTGCTCGCCGCTCCGGGCGCAGGCGCTGGGCTCGGCCGCGTCGCCTAGCCAGGAGATGGTCGAAGGCGGGCCCGCCTACCGAGGGGGAGCGCCCGCGCCGCCGAACTGATCAGGTCGGCGATCCGCCGACGGCGGCCCGACTCCCTGGCAGGCCGTACGCGAGGGCGACGACGGCGGTAGCGAGGCTGACGATCAACGGCCAGCCGACGAACGGGAGCACGACGACGGAGGCACCCAGCGAGATGGCCGCCAGGGTCGTCGACCGGCGCGCCGAGACACCCTGCGCGGCGAAGAGGCGCACGCCGGCCGCGCACCCGATCACGTACACCAGGATCGCCGCCCCGCTTGGGACGAGGAGGGCGACCGTGAGATCGACGTCGGCAAGATAGTACCCCAGGAAGACGACCGACGCGCCGGCAAAGAGCGTCCAGAGGGCCACATCGGGGACCCGCGTGCGGGCGTTCAATCGGGCCATGGACCGGGGGAACCCCCCATCGCGGGCCGTGACGTACGCGACCCGGGACATCCCCGTCGTGTAGGCGTTGACGACGGCAAAGACGATCACCGCCGCCAGGACCGCCGCTGCACCCGCGGCGTACGGTCCGGCGACGTTGCCCAGGATCGCGGCGAATGGGGCGACACCGCCCCCTGCCTCGTAGGCGCCGGTCCCGATCGTCGCCAGCGCCACCGCGACGTACAGCACGCCGACGATGACCACGCTGAGGTAGACGCTCCGCCGGAAGTCCCGCTGGGGGTTCTCGAATTCATCGGCGACGTTCGAGACGTTCTCGTAGCCGAGGAACGACCAGAAGATCAGCGCGGCCGCCGTGCCGACGGGGAGGATCCCGTCCGGGAGGAACGGCTGGAAGTTTGACGACCGGAAATGGAACGCGGAGACCCCGACGACGATCGCCAACAGCGCCACGATCGCGGCGATGACGGCGAGTTGGACCTTGCTGCTGAAGCTGATCCCGAGGTAGTTCACCCCGAAGGCCGCGAGGACGATCCCGAACCCGAGCAGGTAGGTCTCGGGCCGGTTCAAGGGAAAGGCGTAGCCGAGGTACGAGGCCGCGATCAGTGCCACTGCCGGCGCCCCGGCCATCGTCCAGAGCGCGAACAGCCATCCCGTGACCTGGGCGACGCGCGGGCCGAACGCCTCGCGGGCGAACGCGTAGACGCCCCCGGACTCCGGGCGGCGCGCCGACAAGGAGGAGAAGGTGAGGGCGAACGGCAGGCTGAGCAGCACCAGGAGGAGCCACGCGATCAGCGCGCCGGGCCCGGCCAACCGCGCGGTCAGGCCGGGGAGGACGAGGACACCCGGACCGAGCACCGAACTGACGTAGAGGGCGACGGCGTTGCGCGTGCGGATCGACCGGCGCAGGCCGGGGACTGACGATGGCGCGGGGCGCTGGTCGACCGTCATGCTACTTCCCGTCGCGATAGCACCGCGCTGTTCGTTCGGGGTTAATGGTAACTACCCAGCCGGTCGAGGGGCCGCGGACCGAGCGGGTGGCGTCGAACGTCTTCGATCAGCTCGAGCTCGCAGGGTGTCAACTCCCGGAGGAACGCAAATCGCCGCGCCGCCTCGGCGGCTTCGCGGTTCCAGTCCGTGCGACGCGCGCGGCCGATCAGACGCTCCAGCGTGGCGGGAACGGCGAGCGCGTTCAGGCAGTAGAGGAGCACGACCTCCTGCTGGGCGATGCGCAGGTCGACCCCCATCCCATCCGCGAACCGGTTGGCGACCGTGCGAGGGATCATCGCACGTCGACCTCGGCGAACAGGAGCGAGTCCGGCACGTTGCGGACGATGTGCCAGCGGGCGTCCCGGGGTCCCGTGCGGCCGAACTCGGACGGGGACCCGAGGGGGACGAACCCCTCCGACGGGCGTGGTCGCGCCAGCTCGCTCCAGGCGCGGGGCGGTTCGACCATCGCCAAGCGCTCGGTGAGGTAACCGAGCCGGGCCGCGAGGCTCCGCTCGGCGAACCGGTTCACGTAACGTGCCCGACGGTCCCAGTCCAGCCGTCGACCGGCCCCTTCGAGGGTGCGGACGACCCCGCCGAGTCCGCCGCAGAACTCCGGACGGCCCAGGCACTCCAGTACCGTCCGCTCGGGATCGCTAACGATGATCCGCTCCCGGGGCGAACGAGCGCTCGCGTGCCGAAGAAGCGCTTCGGACGCACGTGGACGAGGTGGAACCGCGCGGCGTGGGCCAGGTGCGTCGTGGTCCGCGTGGGCGTGACCAGGTAGTACGTCCGGCTCGCCTGCGGCAGAACCCCCAGCAGCCCGGCCGCGGTCGCGAACCCGAAGTAATAGGGTCGCACGATGCGAGCGCCGACCCACAACGGGTCGGTGTCGGCGATCACGTCGGGGCCGTGCCGTGCCGGGTTCAACTGGTATCGCCGCCGCCCGACGCGCTGCCGCCACTCCTTGCGGGCCAACGAGTGGGCCAGCTTCCGGGCGAACGCCCGCTACGCGCCGGCCCGGCGCTCGATCCCGTCGAGCGAAATGTCCTCCGTTCCCTCGGCCTCGAGGGAGAGCACGACCTTGGCCTCGGTCCGCGACAGCGAGCGCGCGTCCACGCCGGGGGATGTGCTCGCAGGTAGTGGGAGTTCCTTTTTTGGTAATCTTGACGTATGGTAGGCATTCGCCTCCGGGGATCCAACATCCGCCGGAGCGCGCGTCGCTCCCTCCCGCTCGGCAGCGAGCGCAACGGATGAGCGCGACCGAGCGATTATTCATCCCGGGCGCGTTGCCGGCGCCGGGTGCCGATGAAGATCGTGTGGATCTCGTATCCCTGTGGTCCGGCCGCTCAGGCCGTTCCCGAGCTGCTCGGCTGCGCGGAGAACGCGCTCGGGTTGCGCGACTTCGTCCGGTCGCGCGGGCACGAGCTCGTCTCGACGACCGAGACCGGGCCGGCGCTCGACCCGATCCTGGCCGACGCGACCGTCGTCATCGCCACGCCGTTCTGGCCGGCGTACATCACGCGCGAGCGGCTCGCGCACATGCCCCAGGTCAAGCTGCTGCTGACCGCCGGGGTCGGTTCCGACCACTTCGACCTCGCGGCGGCCGGGGAGCGGGGGCTCACCGTGGCCGAGATCACGGGCAGCAACGTCGTGAGCGTCGCCGAGCACGTCATCATGCAAATTCTCGCGCTCGTCCGCAACTTCATCCCCGGCTACCTGGAGGTCGTCCAGGGCGGCTGGGACATCGCCAAGGTCGCCGCGCGCTCCCACGACCTCGAGGACAAGACCGTCGGGATCGTCGGCATGGGGCGGATCGGGCAGCGCGTGGCCCTCCGGCTGCGACCGTTCGGTGTCGAGGTCTACTACTACGACAACCGCCGGCTCACGACGGCGGAGGAGGAGGTGCTGGGCGTACGCTACCGCTCCCTGGACGCGCTGCTGCCGATCTGCGACGTCATCAGCATCAACGCGCCCCTCACGCCGGCGACGGATCGGCTGTTCG
>JAKIWD010000019.1 GCA_022750205.1 Thermoplasmata archaeon | reverse complement strand
GACGGCGCGACCCAGCACCTCCGGTCGCGCCCGCTGGGGATGACTGCGTTCGGCGCGAGGGGATTGTCGGGAGGGAGCGCGACCGGAACGGTGCAGGTCTAGCCAACACCTCTTCGGGCCCACTCGCTCCGGCCGGCCGCGAGGACCTGGGTCCCGCGTCCCGGTGCTGGGGTTCGGGCGGGCGTGGAGAATTGTTCGCTCGGGAGGAACGCGGCCCGGCACCGATCCGTTTCGGGGGTCGGCGCTATTTTTCAAGGAGGCGAACGCGGCGACCGTTTCCACCACCAGGCCACGCCGATCCCCACGACCAGGAGTGCGGCGATCCCGACACCGAGCAGATCCAGCGTGGGAATCCCGCCCACCGGACTCCCGGACGAGGATGCCCCGGCAGAAACGGTCACGTTCTGGGTAGCGGGCGTGACCGCCCCCAGTGCGTCGGTCACTATTGCCAGCAGCGCGAGCTGGCCACTTCCGGCGAACGTAAAGTTCGCCGACCGGCCAGTGGCGGTGATTCCACCGGGCAACGTCCAGGATTCCTGGTACGGTGGATCGCCGCCGGAAACGTTGATCGTCCAGGAGTAGGACGTCCCGGCGGATGCGGTGCTGGGACCCAGGATCGTTACCGCGAGACGGGGGAGGACCGTGAGCGGGATCTCGGCGATCGCCGACGCGCCCGCTCCATCCTGCACGGTCAGCGTGACGCTGTGCGGGCCCGCCGTCGCGAAGGTGTGGTCGTCCGACGCCGTCGTGGCGCTCCCGCCGTCGTCGGACGCCCAGGCATACGTCAGGGGTGGAGCGCCTCCGTTCACCGACGGCGTGAGTTGTACCGGGACCCCGACCTCCACGCTCGGGACCCCTACGAAGGACACGCGGAGGGGCGCGTACACCGACACCGTTGCCCCGGACATGGCCGACCCGCCGTTCGAATCCGTCACGGAGAGGGTGACGGAGTAGTTGCCGATCACGGCGTACGCGTGGATCGGGTTCGCCCCGGTAGCGCCGGTCCCGTCACCGAACGTCCACGCGTACGAAGTGCCCCCCGATCCGCCGGAGGCGGTGCCGGTGAAATCGATCGGGAGTCCCACGTCACTGAGGGCGCTCGAGGGCGCGATCGAAGCGGTCAGCCCGCTCACGACCTGGATAGTGAAGTTCGCTTGAGCCTTGTTCGACGCGACGTCGGTCACCTGGAGCGTGACGGTGTACGGCCCGGCGGTGGCGTAGGTGTGCTGCGCGCCCGTGCCCCCGCTCGACTGGGTTCCGTCGCCCCACGTCCAGTTGTACGTTTGTTGGGGGACGCCCCCGATCACCGTCGCCTGGAAGTCGGCGGTCTGGCCGACATCGATGGACGCGGGCCCGGAAAAGTTCGTTACCGCGAGCGGCACGGAGAGGATGTCCGTCGATCCGGCGTACGGCCAGCCCCCGGCCACCACGAGCGCGTGCTCCGTCGGGTCCCACGCCGCGATCGCGTACTCATGGGGACCGGGGACGCCCGAGGCGTTGAGGGCGACCCAGGCCGAGCCGTTGAACGACCAGCTCGCCGTGCTCGCCACATTGGTCGTCAGGTTCGCGCCTCCGGTGAGGATCACCCGCCCGGCATCTGGATCGAAGACCAGGGACGTGGCACAGAGGTCGCTAGGGCCTCCCGCAGGCACCATCCGGTGCGTCCAAGTGCCGTTCGCGAACGTCCAGGTATCGCCGATGCAGTTGAACGCCGCATTGACGCCGCTGTAGAGCACGAGCTCGTGGAGCGTCGGATCGTAGGCGATCGACGCCCACGTTCGGACCGGGGGAGCGTTGGTCGCCGCGACGCGGCTCCACGCGCCCTCCTTGTAGAGCCACAGGTCATTGAGCAGCGAGGCGCCGGACGGGTCGGAGTTGTTGTAGCCGCCGAACAGGACGACACCGCCGAGGTCCGGGTCGTAGACCATGCTCCCCGCCAGGCGCGGGGGGGGAGTCGGATTGAGATGGCTCGAGGTCCAATTGCCCGCCGAGTAGAGCCAGGTCAAGTTCGTGTAGGAGAACGGGGAGTACGAGCTGAGGCCGCCGTACATCACCACCTCAGCGGAGGCCGCATCGTAGGCGAGGGCCGGCCCGTCGAGCGGTCCCGGAGAGCCCGTGGTCGTGGGTTCCTGCCAGGACCCTCCCGAGTAGGTCCAAGTGTTCGCGAGGTTCGTCCCCGCGAAATTGTCGCCGCCGTAGAACATCAGGTAGCCATCGGAGGCATCCCAGGTGCCCTCGGTGAACCACGCGATGGGGAAGGGGGTCGCGCTCTCCGAACTGATGTTCCACCAGCTCAGGGGAGTCGCACTCGCGACGAGTGGTCTCCCCCGGAGGGGATATCCCGTCGAGATCGAGCTGAAGTGCTTCGCCGAAGGTGATCCAGCCCCGTGGAGGGCGACCCCGGCCGGAGGGAGAGTCGTCGGAACACCGTGCGAGAGGGCGGGAGTGAAACCGGCGGCGAGCAAGCAGCCGAGGAGCGCGGCGGCTCCGGCGGTTCTCAGCGACGAAGAGCGCGGACCCATGGTCTCCTGCCCGCCCGGTGCGGGGGAGGTCGACGAGGCGACCCTTCGAGGTGACCGCTCCGCTTCCCATAAACGGGTCGGCCGTGGGCCCGCGGCGCCGGAGATCCGGGCCGACCGCCGATTCCGGAGCGGATTCATCCGCCGGGAAGCTAGGCCGGCGGGGTGGGTGACCTAGCGTCAACCGCGCATCCATGCTTGCCCGATTCGCCCACTCGCGAACGCACGGGCGCCGGAGCTGATCGAATCACGGGGGCGGCGGTGTGCCGCGGCCGGATTGTTCTAGGATCTCGGAGAGTCGCCCTTGGGCCGCAGAAATGGCCGGTTGGTCGCCCCCTGGACCTCGGAGCACATATGCGACCCCCACGGCGAGCAGCGCCCCGATGATCGGACCGACGATGTAGATCCACGCCGTGCTCAAGTTCCCAAGGAGCAGATCCGGCCCCAGAGAACGTGCCGGATTCATCGACGCACCACTGATCGGAGCGGACCACAGCCCGGCGAGCACGATGTAACCTCCTACCGCGATAGCAGCTAATGCACCGATGTTCTGGGCCCGGGACGCTGTTCCCAGGATCGTGCTGACCAAGCCCAAGGTGAGAATCACCTCGAACACGAGCGCCTGGGCGTTGGTCACGCCGGCGCCTGGGAAGGTTGCCCCGAGCGAGCCGGCGTGACCGAAGAGCGAAGCCAGCAACCCGCAGGCAAGCACGGCGCCGAGCAATTGGGCGACGATATATCCGGGGACCCTGCGCCACGGGAAGTCGCCGCGTGCGGCGAAGGCGATGCTCACGGCCGGGTTCAGGTGCGCGCCGGAGGTGGCGCCCATGAACAGGATGATCGCCATGACCATGAGCCCGGGTGCAGCGACCTGGGCGGCGAGGCTCACCCTCCCCCCGCTCACGGCGTTGATGACCGGACCGCCCGCCGCAACGAGGACGAGGAAGAAGGTACCGAACGCCTCGGCGAAGAGTCGGCGCCCCTCGAGGGCGGGGTCGCGGAACCGACGTTGGACGGCCTCCAACCCCACCGCACCCCCTGGTCCGGCAGCCACAGGTTCTCGGGGGGAGATCGGGTCACCGCTCATCGCTTATCCCGGCCGCTTGGCGGTCGGGCAGGCGGTCGGGCAGGTGGTCGCGTGAAACCGTTCTTCGGGGATCCGCCCAGGTCGCGACGATCTTTGCGCTGCCTCCAGGGCGCGAACTCGAGCGGTGAGGCGCCGTCGCCGCCATCGGGCGGCGGTCTCCCGATCCACCCCGAGCCGCTGCCCGATATCCAGGTTCTGAAGGCCCTCGGCGGCCAAGCGGACCGCGGAGGCTCGCTCGCGGGGCGCTCCGGCGCCCGCGCGCAGGCGCACGAGTCGCGCACCTTCCTCAGGGCTCAGTGTTACGGAGGGTGCGACCCGCACGGTCGTCCATGGGGTCGGCGGGCTAATACACCCCGCTTCCGGTCCCCTCCGGGATAAATGGGTTCTCCGATGTTCCAGCAGCGGTCGCCTAGATATTGGCGGCCGGGGTGGTTCGCGGCATGACCGCGACCAAATCTCGCACCCGCGCAGCGCCGCCGGCGAACAAGACCAGTGCCTCCCTCATCGCCCCCGGCGTCTACGTCGGCGGCTGGGACGACGCGGTCGCGTTCGAGGGGACGCGCATCTGCGTGCTCGACGAGGCCCCGAAGGAAAAGCCCCCGGCCGAGAGCCACCTCCCGATCTACGAGGAGAAGGGTGACCGTCCGCTCATCGAGAACCTCGACCGGGTCTGGCACCAAGTGGATGTGGCGCGGTCCAAGGATCAGCCGGTCCTCTTGTTCTGTGGGCACGGCATCCGACGTGGGTCGCTCGCGGGTGCCTGGTACCTCCACCGACATGAGGGCCTGTCGGTCGACGCCGCCTACGCGAAAGTCAAGGCCGTCCGGCCGAAGATCCAGCACGCCCGGGAGTGGATCGGCCACTGGGAGCTCCTGAACGAGGCGTGACCCCCAAGAGTCGATCGGGAGCCCCTCAAGATGCGCCATGAATTGGACCCCGACGCCGGGTGGGTGGCGGGGCTGTCAAACTGCCCGAACCGACGGGCGTCCGAGCTGCTCCGCCAGGCCAGCGCAGAACGCATCCTCTACCAGCACCTGGCGCGCGAACACGCCCGAGAGGGGCGGGCTTCCTACGTCGAGATCGACGCGCCGCTTGAACTGTACGCCCTCGCGCGCCGTCTGCGCCCCCGCCATGTGGTCGAGGTCGGGGTCTCCTCGGGGGTTTCCTCGGCGTACCTCCTGGCGGCCCTAGACCGAAACGGGTCGGGTACGCTTCACTCGATCGACCTTCCGAGCTTTCCCCGCGCCGGGGCACGGCGAACGGCTTCGGCGCACGGTTCGTGGACCCTGCCGCCCGGACGAACCTCGGGCTGGGCGGTACCCTTCGAGCTGCGCAAGCGGTGGGACCTGCGGCTAGGCGACAAGCAGGCGGTCCTGCCGTTGTTGGCGGAGGAACTCCCGGCGATCGAGCTGTTCGTCTACGACGTTCCCCACGAGGACAAGGCAACCTTCCGAGAGTTCCTCTGCCTTGATCCGCGCATGGCCGCGGGCGCGGTGGCGATCGCCGATCACGGCCCGAACGGTGGTCTGTGCGAGGCGCTGGCACGTTGGGCCCGAAAACGCGCCGCCACCCCCCTGCGCCGCACCGGGCTCGGCTTGTTCGGATTCCGCTGCGGCTGAGCCGGGGGCTCCGGACGACCGGCATCTACCCCACGGGGCAGCCACGACGGCGGCGCGGGGAAAGGAAGGGGTTGTCCGGCGTTCGCGGCCCGGTTACATCTTGGACGCGAACGCTTTGATCGCGGCGGCGTCCTGCTCGAAGACCTCGGCCAGGTTGGCGTGGACCGCGGACTCGAGCTGGGCGGCCGGGATCTGGGCCGAGGTGAACTCCCCGTAGACGTCGATGCCGGTCTTGTTGCCCTTGGCCGTGTAGACGTTGATCATCTTGGAGCCGGTCATCGGGCCCTCGATGACCTCGATCGCCATCGCGACGGGCGGCAGGATCGTGATGCGGTTGGCGACCTTGACCCAGTGGCCGCCCATCTCCTGCTCCATCGAGACGACGAACGACGTCTCGTTGATCGGCTTCATCTGTTGGTTGCGCGTCCCGGTGTGCGACGCGCCGTGGGCGTCGTTCGACTGGAGGAACTTCCAGACGGTCTCGCGCGGTGCGTCGAAGTGGCTCCCTTCGTCCTTGATGTGGACCATGGGGGAAGGAGCACGTGGGGGTATTTGAATCGCCATCGGAACAGGAGTATACCCCGAACGCCCTCCGGAGAACCCGGGTCGGTCCGGACCCCTCGGCGCCGCGGACCGACCCGGACGCGAGCCTATATGCGCGCGCTAGGGCCTGACGGGACATGGCGCGCCCGGCCCGCTCCGACGCCCCGTTCCCCGCCCCCGGCCCGCCCGCGGTGCCGATCAAGTCCTGCCCGATCGCCGCCAGCCTGGGGACGCTCGGCCGCAAGTGGACGCTGACGATCCTGCGGGACATCGCCTTCTTCCCGGACGCGTCGTTCTCGCTGATCCTGCGCAACAACCCCGGGCTGCTCCAGCGGACGCTCTCGCTTCGGTTGAAACAGCTCTCGGCCAACGGGCTCATCGTCAAGAGCGCCGACTCCAACGGCGCGCGCCACCCCCGCTACCGGCTCAGCGAGCGCGGTCTCCAGATCTGGCCGATCCTCGCGACGCTGGCCCAGTTCGGCTTCCAGAACCGGGCCGAGGCCGTGTTCGTCGACGGCCAGCCCCGGAACCTCGAGGAGGTGTTCCCCTCGGACGTGGGGATCCTCCTCGGCCGCTTCGCGGGCGTCACCGCCCAGCGCGCCCGCACGCGGCCCGTCTCGACCTAGTCCGTCCCGCGACGCCGGCGGGCGGCCGCCGCCGGGGGCCGAAACGGCCGGCCCGTTGGGGGGTGTTTCGCGAGCCCCTTGGGGCGGTTTAAGGCGGCTCGGACCGCTTCACGACCGGAGTTCTCCATGAGCACCGCTCCGGCCATCGCGCTCTCCCTGGCCTCCGGGACGGGGACCGAGCAGCCCCCGATCCTGCTCCCCCGCCCGCTCCTCGCCCCCGCCTCCCGGATCGCGTCGGCCCATCGCGACCACCTGTTCCCGACCGCCCCGGGACTCTTCCTCTGGCTGGAGCGGCAGTTCGCCCCGGGCCGAACGACCTACCTTACCGGGCCGTCCGGGCTGGTCGCCGGCTTTCTGTCGTTCCTGATCGCGGCGGTCGCCGCCGCCGAGGGAACGGTCTCGCTGCGGGACGGCGCCAACCGCTTCTCGCCGTACACCCTCGCCGCGCTGGGGCGCCGCTGGGAGGTGCCGTCCGACGAGCTGCTGGGCCGCGTCCGGCTCGCCCGGGCGTTCACGGCCCACCAGATGGTCACGCTCGTCGAGACCTGGGCCGACGACGAGGTCGGCGAGCCGGTCCCGGCCGACCTACTGGTGGCCGGCGACCCGGCGATGCTGCTCGAGCAGGAGGAAGTGCTGGAGTACGAGCGCGCGGCCCTGCTGCCGCACGTCGCGCGCCAGCTCGGCCGCCTCGCCGCGACGACCCACCGCCCGCTGCTGCTCGTCCGCTACGGGGACGACCCCGGGTTCTCCTGGGAGGCGCACGGGATGCCCTCCCACGAGACCCTGCGGCTGGTGCCGTTGAGCGACGGGAGCGCGCTCGTCACGGCCCAGCGCGCCCAGGACCGCCTGGAGCTCGTCGCGCTGGCCCCGCACCAGCGGCACCTCGAGGAGTACGAGACGGACCCGACGGCGCTGGGAGGCATCGAGCGATGGGACGGACCGTCCCTACGTACCGCGACGCCCTGACCGATCTGCTCGGCCGCTGGGAGCGGGAGTTCGGCCGGTCGCTCACCGATCCGGCGGACCGCGAGGCGTTCCGCGCGCTCGTGGTGGCGGCCCGACGCTACGTCCCCCAGGGGACGATGATGACGAGCGGCGACCTGGTCGAGCGGGCGCTCCTCTCCCTGCTCGTCGACCTGTTCCGCCAGCTCCGGGACAAGGAGCCGCGGCCCGCGGTCGCCGGGACCGGCCCGATCGAGAGCTACCTGAGCGGGCGGCCGTAGACCGCGATGCCGCGGGGCTGGCTGTTCGACGTCACTTCCTCCCGGAACGGGGACGCGGCCGTCCTGTGGATCCGGGAGCGCGACGGGCCGTCCCACCGCGTCGAGATACCGTACCAGCCCCCGTTCTACGTCGCGGGGGAACCGGATCGGCTGCGGGAACTGGGGGAATGGCTCGCCGCCCTGGACGGCGTCGCCCGCCCCACCGTAGAACGGATCCGGACCTCCCTGTTCGACCCGCCGGACACGGTCCATCCCGTCCTGGCGGTCACGCCGGAGTCCCACCACCGCCGCCGCGCGCTCGCGCGGGAGATCGACCGTCAGGGCCGGTGCGTCGATTTCCGCCTGTTCGACGTCGACCTGACCGCGCCGCAGCAGTTCTACATCGAGCACGACCTCTACCCGTGCGCGCCGGTCGCGTGGAGCGGCCAGCAGGTCGCGGCGCTCGAGCCGGCCGAGACGTTCGAGTACACCCCACCGCCGCTCGTCGTCGCCGGGCTCTCCGTCGAGGTCGTCGGCGCGCGGCCCGGGCGGCCGCCGCGCGAGACGGACCCGATCGAGCGGGTCCGGGTCGGCGAGACCGTCGTCGAGGTCGCCGACGAGCCGACGCTGTTGCGCGACGTCGCCGACGCGATGCACCGGCAGGACCCGGACCTGGTCTGGACGCGCGGCGGCGACACGTTCGACGTCCCCCACCTCTACCGGCGGGCGCTCGCGGCGGGCCTGACCGACGACACGTTCGTCCTGGGCCGGGAGCCGTCGCCGTTCGGCCTGGGCCGGCACGGCTCGTCGTACTTCAGCTACGGCCGGATGTACCACCAGGCGCCGACGTTCCCGCTCGCCGGGCGGCTGCACCTCGACCTGGACGAGCAGTTCGTCACCAACGTGACCCTCGTCGGGTACTTGGACGTCGCACGGCTCGCCCGCCTGGGGCTGCAGACCGTCGCCCGCCAGTCGCCGGGGACCGCCTTCTCGGCGATGGAGATCGCCTGCGCGCTCAAGCGCGGGGTGCACATCCCCTGGAAGAAGAACCTCCCGGAGCGGCCGAAGACCGCGCGCCAGCTCGTCGCCGCGGACCGGGGCGGCCTGATCCTGAACCCCCCGGTCGGCCTGTTCGAACAGGTCGACGAGTTCGATTTCATCTCGCTGTACCCGTCGATCATGGTCCGGCACAACCTGTCGTTGGAGACGCTGGACTGCGCGTGCTGCCCGGAGAGTCCCGAGGTCGCCCCGGGCCTGGGGTACCGGTCCTGCACGCTGCGCCACGGGATCGTGCCCGAGACGCTCATCCCGATCCTCGCGCGACGCGGCTATTTTCGCGCGCGCAAGAAGGCGACGCGCGGGACGGAGAAGGAGCGCTACGCCGACCTGTGCCAGGCGTGGAAGTGGGTGCTGGTCACCAGCTTCGGCTACCAGGGCTACCGCAACGCGCGGTTCGGCCGGATCGAGTGCCACGAGGCGATCAACGCCTACGCCCGCGAGGTGCTGACCGATCTGATCGGGGTCGCACGCGAGGCCGGCTGGCAGGTCCTCCACGGGATCGTCGACTCGCTCTGGCTCCAGGCGGAGGGCGGCGGCGACCCCGAGGCGTTCTGCGAGCGGGTCCGCGAGCGCGTCCACCTGCCGCTCGGCTACGAGGGGCGCTACCGCTGGATCGTCTTCCTCCCCGACGCCGAGTACGGGCTCGGGGTGCCGCAGCGCTACTACGGTCGGCTCGCGGACGGGGAGCTGAAGATCCGGGGGATCGAGGTCCGGCGGGGCGACACGTGCGGGTTCGTCCAGAAGGTCCAGGAGGAGGTCCTCGCGCGGCTCGCCCGGGCCGACGACGGGGCCGCGTTCCGGGAGGCGATCCCCGAGATGCTGGCGCTGGGCCGGGCGCGGGCGGAGACCCTGGCCGAGGGAACGTGGCCGCGCACCGAGCTGTTGATCATGCACCGGGTCTCCCAGCCGCTGGAGTCGTTCCGGGTCCTCTCGCCGTCCGTGGCGGCCCTGCGCCAGCTGCGCGAGATCGGGATCGTGCGCGAGCCCGGCGACAAGGTCCGCTTCCTGATCACCGGCCGGGCCTCGCGCGACTGGCGCCGCAAGGCGATCCCCGCCGAGCTCGTCGCCGGGGACGAGCCGTACGATGTCGCGGCGTACGTCACGCTGCTCGCCCGGAGCTTCGCGACGCTCTTCGCGCCGTTCGGTTGGAGCGAGGAGCGCGTGCTGCGGGAGTGGGGCCGCACCGAGCCGCGCCGGGGAGCCGGTCGGGAGTACCGATCGCTGGAGCGACCGGGGCAGCGAACGCTCCTCGACCCGACCGTTGGGGGGCGAACCGGGAGCGAGGGGAACGCGGCGCGCGGGGCCGTCGGCGCCCGGGGATACGGAGCGGGAGGTGCCGCGGGGTGCTGACCCGGATACGGCGTCGGGCCGGGATGCTTATCGCCCGCTCGGCGGTGGTCCCGCCGTGACCACCGACCGGCAGTTCTGCCGTTTCACCCGCGGCGTGGCCCCGGCGGCGTCCGGACGGTCCGAGGTCCCAGAGGACGGGCTATGTCTGTGCGCCTTCGTCGTACTCGCGTCCGAGGAGGACCCCCACCGCATCCTGCTGGGGAAGATCAACCCCGAGGCGCCGTGGGATCACTTGGGCGCGCTCGACCCGGGGCGGGTGACGGCCTGGAAGGGCCTCTGGATGTTGCCGTCATCGCACCTGATCGTGCGCGAGGACCCGCGCGACGCCGCCGCGCGCATCCTGACGGAGCTCGTCGGTCTTCCCGCCCGCCCACTCGAGGGACCGATCGTCACCTCGGAGGTCTACCCGCCCCGTCGCCACCCCGGTTCCGGGGCGCATTGGGACCTGGAGTTCATCTTCCACGGCACGACCGCCGAGGCGGCGGTTCGACCTCTGGACGCGTGGACCGAGCTCGCGTTCGTCGATACGCGCTCGCTCCGCGCGGAACAGATGGCCCGCTCGCACGAGGACATCCTCGCCCACGCCGGCCACGCCCTCGGCCCGCGGGCGGAGTGAAATCGCCGAGCGGCGGAGCGCGCCGGACCGCGGGACCGCCGCCGGGGAATTATATGGCCGCCGTCGGTCGTCGGCCGATGGTGTTCATCCAGGACGAGGGTGGCGTATTCGACGCGCCGCTCAAGGTGGTCTGGGAGTTCCTGAACTCAGCGGACGCCCACACGGCGGCCCACCGGCACCGGGAGGTCCGCCGGGATCGGGCGAGCGAGGATTCGGGGACGTACTCGTGGGACCAGGATTTCCTCGGCTCGCCGACGCGCTTCACCATGCGGTGGTACACGCCGCTCGCGCCCTTCGGTATCTCGTACGACGTCCTGGAGGGACCGCTTCGGGGCTCCAAGTTCTTCGTGTACTACACCCCGCTCGGCGACCGAACCGCCGTGGGGATCGTGGGTGAGTTCGTCTCGCCGACGCTGCGGGACGATCAGATCGCACCGGCCGTCGAACGGTTCTTCGCCCTCGAATTCCAACAGGACGGCGACGCCGTCCGAAAGTGGGCTGGGCAGAACCATCCGGCGGCTCGCACCTAACCGGCCAACACGCGAGGATCTAACGCCGCCCTCGCCCTATGGAGTGGAGGGCGGAGACGGCGGCGGCGTCCAGGGCCCCGGAGCGGGAGCGCCGATCGCGCCCGGTGGCGGTCCGCGCTTACGACGCCCCCGGAGCACGAGCGCGACGGTGAGCAGCGCGGCGACCACGACGATCGCGACCGCGATCCACAGCCACGGGAGGCTGGAGCCCGACGCCTTCGTCGTCACCACCGGAGTCGGGAGCGGCTTCTGGACCGAGAGGGTGGCGGCCTTCGACGCGGAAACCCCCGCGGCATCGGTCACCGTGACATTGATCGTGTAGTTGCCGCTCGCGGCGTAGCTCACGACCAGCGGCCCCGGCGTTGCCGAGGTCCGACCGTCCCCGAGCGTCCAGGCGAACGTCAGCGGCGCGCTCCCGCCGGTCGGCGTGGCGGTCAAGGTGACGTTCTCCCCGATCGTCGCGCTCGCCGGGCTGGCGACCACGGTAACGGACGGCCGCGCCGCGATCGTCAGGGAGTGGTTGGCGAGCGCGGTCTCATCGAACGCGTCGGTGAGCGTGACCGTGGCGCTGTCGGTCCCCGCGCTCGTGTAGGTGTGCGTGACCGAGGCCCCGGTCGCGTTCGCGCCGTCGCCGAGCGACCAGGCCAGCGTGTACGGAAGCACCCCCCCGGAGACCACCGCCGAGACGACCACCGGCTGGCCGACGTCGATTGCCCGGGTCGGTGCCGAAATCGCCAAGCTGAGGGGGGCGACGTAGGCCCATGACTCACCGATGACCGAATCGTTGGCGCCCACGATCACTTGCCCGCCATAGATGAAGATGTAGTTGTCCGCCCCGTCCCAGACCATCGGCGCGAACTGTCGGGCGCCGGGGGACGTCACGGGGAACTGCTCGGTCCACACGCCCCCCCGGAAGGTCCACGTGTCCCCGAAGTAGATGGTGTCGTTGCCCACCCCGCCGCCGAACAGCACCACCGCACCGAGCACCGGGTCGAACTGCGAGCCCCAGACGGCGCGGCCCGATGGCGCAGCCGCCGGGAACAGTTCGCTCCAGGTTCCGTTGACGAACTTGAACGTGTCCGCGAGATTGCCCGTGTACGTGGCACCGCCGAAGAGCATCAGATAGTCATCCGTAGTGTCGAAGGCGAGCGCCGGGGCCACCCGGGCCGACGGCGACGACGCCGGGAAGAGCTCGGTCCACGTCCCCCCCACGAATCGCCACGTGTCCCCCAGGACGGTGGTCGAGTTCTGGCCACCGAACAGGATGACGGACTGGGTGTCCGGGTCCCACGCGCCGCTCGCGGTGGCGCGGGCCGGGGGTGCGGGGCCGGCCGTGACGTTGGTCCAGACCCCCCCGGAAAACTCCCACGTGTCCGCGAGGAACGCGGACGTCGAGACCTGCTCTCCGCCGGAGAGGACGACGCATTGGTCGACCGCGTCGTAGACCATGACCGAGCCGATACGGGCCGATGGGGACAGGGTAGGGAAGATCTCGGCCCACGTTCCCCCCTTGTAGGTCCACGTGTCGTCGAACGGGTAGGCGCTAATGTTCGTGCCGGAGAAGTAGACCGTGTAGCCGTCCTTGACGTCGTACGCCATCTGCCCCCCGTACCGAACCCCCGGCGATGGGTTGAGGCCCGGCGTGAGATTGAACCACCGGGCGCCAACGGTGAGCGCGTGGGACGCGGCGGGGGTGTGCCGGGGAACTGGCCGATCGATCGTCGTCGGAGACAGGTGTTTTCCTACCGGAGGAACGGATCCGCCCTCGTGGTGCGGAGCCGAGGCGGGCCCCACGGCGGCACTCCATCCGGCGGGAGCGAGCGGGAGAAGGATGAACGACACGGCGATCGCGAGCCAGCGCTTTCGGGTCTGCCGTCGGTCTTGTCCGCGGGTCGGTGGGGCGTTCACGGTCTGCTATCCATTCGAACCAAGGGTAATGAACCGCGCGGTGAGCTCACCGGAGCGGTCTGCCCGCCGTCCACCGACCCCCCTATGATGGGGGCGCTCGGGCCTTACGGCGCGCAAACCCCCCCAGATCGCGACCGTTCCGGAACGACGGAGGGAGCCGGCCGGCCAAGCTCCGGGCCGGCCAGGCCTGCCGCCGGGAAGTTCTCCGCGACGTCGGGGGCACGACTTCGGGCGGCGCCGCCGCCACCGGGGCCACGGGAAGGGCCGTGGCACGCGCGGTGCGCCCGCGACGCGGGGTGCACCGCCGGAGGGCCACCTGCCCCGCCGCTGGCGGCCGTCCTAGAGCACCTTGCCGCCCTTTGCGACCAGCTTGCCGTCGATCGACACATCGGGCTCGCCGATGAGCGCGGAACCCTGGAACGGGATGCGGATCTTGCCGCCGGCGAACACGTTGGAGCCGGCGCCGACGAGCACCGAGCCCTCCTCCGTGTCCTCGCACGGTGGGACGTTGTTCGTCAGGGGGTTGAGGCCGATCGAGAGGTAGCTCTGGGTGATCTTCGCCTTGCCGGCGGCCTTGAGCTGCTTGTCGAAGACCGCAGCGCCCAGTCCGAGGGAGTGCTCGACGAGGACGCCGTTCTCGAAGCGGAACCGGGCGTCCGCGAAGCGGTCCGGGCCGACGTAGATCGTGCGGTTGCTGACGAAGGTGCCGTTCGCCGCGCTCTTGTCGAGCCCGACGATCACCTGGCCGCTGGGGTTGTTGGCGAGGATCCCGAACGGCCGCGCGAGCGACGCTGCATCGACCTGACCGGCGTCGATCCTCGCTTTGGCTCCCGTGAGCTGCAGCGTGAGGTCGGTCCCGTTCGGGTGGCGGAGCGTGAGCTCCGAGCCCTGGGCGATCGCCTTGGTGATCTTCTTTCCCTTGGCCAGCATCTTCGCGGCGCTGATCGCGCCGGCCGCGACGAGCCGCTCGCGCCACTCCCGGCCGTCGATCCCCCACAGGCCGGCGGTGGCGTCCGTGGCCAGCCCGACCCACATGCGGCAGCCCCGCAGGCCAGCCTTGTGCGCGAGCTTGTACCATCCGTCGTTGTAGGCGGTGACCTTTTCCTGGGCGGATTCCGGGATCGTGTCCATCCGGGCGCGGTCGCCCGGACCCCAGAAGAAGATGTACGCGTCGGCGGCATGGATCGCCGCGGTCTCCGGAGCGGAGAGCTGGCCGAGCGTGCTGTACTGTTTGGCGTCGACCGCGTCCCACCACGCGCTCTCGTCCTCGTAGAGGATGAGGGGGCGGATGCCCATCCGGCGTGCCTCCTTGACGAAGGCTCGCGCGTAGGGCAGGGCGTCGGTCCACGCTTCGATCACGACGGAGTCGCCCTTGGTGAGATGAAGGTTCTCGGCGAGGACGGTGTGGGCCACTCGGGATTCGGCGTCGACCATGCGGGCCCGGAGCCGGGCCTCCTACTTCACGTTCGTACCCATTCCTCCACGGTGCTCCCGTTCGTCCCTTGTCGGAACCCGCCCGAGGACCGCGGGGCCCTGCGGGAGCTCCCCGACCGCGAGGCCGGGGTTTCGGCGCGTTGCACGCTTATTGGAAGTCCGCGATTCTCCGAAGGGTGCCCGAAGCTCCCGCTTTGGCCAAGTCGGTGAGCCCTCGCTTTCGCGCCGCGACCGTGGAAGAGTCGTCGGTCGTTCTCGCCCTTCTGTCGGAGGCGGCGGGGCGAATGGTCGCGGCCGGGAACGAGCACGGTTGGCCGAGGCCGTTCCCGGCGCGGATGATCCTGGAACCGCTCCGCCGGGGAGACGTATATCTCGTGGAGCAGGCGGACAGCATCGTGCTCGGCACCCTCACCCTCTCGTGGGAGGATCTCCCCTTCTGGGGACCTCGCCCCCCGGATGCGGGCTACGTGCACCGCCTGGCGATCCGGCCCCGGTTCGCCGGCAGAGGGTGGGGCCGCGCGGCGTTGGAGTGGGCGGCCGGGCAGGTGGCGGCACGCGAGCGCGCTTTTCTACGGCTCGATTGCGCCTCCAGCAACGCACGCCTCCGGGCGTACTATCAGGGCCTGGGCTTCCGCGCCGTGGGCGAGGTCGCCCATCACCCGCTCCGGTTCCCGGTGACCCTCTTCGAGCGGAAGGTCTCGTGAGATCCGTAGGGAGCCAACGCGGAGCTCATCGAGCTTCCCGATGGTCCTGGCCCGAGGCGCTATGCGCCGGATGAGCTTGGCGCCCAGCGGACCAGAGGCAGGTCAGGCGTGCCGTTAGACGCGGAGTTCCGCACCCTCGGTGATCTGGAATCGATCGCCGAACGCGCTACACCTCCGCCCGTCTGGGCCTACGTTCAGGGGGGCGGCGAAGAGGAGCGCACGCTCCGCCGCAACCGACGGGCGTTCGCGCACTGGGCGCTCCAACCTCGCATGTTGACCGGCGTCCGCTCCGTCGACCTGCGCTCCACGATGTTGGGCGAGCCGGTCTCCGCGCCGTTCTACGGGTCGGCCGTCGCCTACCAGGCCCTGCTGCATCCTCACGGGGAGGTCGCCACGGCGCGGGCGTGCGCGGCGGGCGGGGTGCTCGCAATGTTCAGCACCCTCTCCTCATTTCCGCTCGAAGAGATCGGCGCGACCCCCGCAGGTCCCCGATGGTTCCAGCTGTACCTGCAGCCCTCGTTCGACGACACCCGCCAGCTGGTCGAGCGGGCCGAACGGGCTCGGTTCAAGGCGATCGTCCTGACGGTGGATGTCCCGATCCTCGCCGTTCGCGACCGTCAGGTGCAAGGAGGCGGCGTCGCGATCGACCTCCCGCAGTCGTTGGGGAACGGCCCGCACGTGATGACCCCCGGGCGAGCTCCGACGTTCGACGGGAAGCTCTACCGGTTCGAACCTCCCGCCGACGCGGACTGGAGCATCCTCGAGCGCCTGGCGCACCACACGTCCCTGCCGCTCGTGGTCAAGGGGATCCTCACGGCCGAGGATGCGCGCCAGGCGGTGGAACACGGCGCCCGGGGGATCGTCGTGTCCAATCACGGGGGTCGACAGCTCGACCTCGCGGCGGCAACGCTCGACGTGCTGGGGGAGGTCGTCGAGGCGGTCCGGGGAAGGGTCGAGGTGTTCGTCGATGGGGGATTCCGGCGGGGCACCGAGGTACTGGTGGGTCGGGCGTTGGGGGCTCGGGCCGGCGGGTTGGGCCGACCCCTGGTGTGGGCGCTGGCGGCGGGCGGGGAGGCGGGCGTCGCCCGCTGGTTGGACCTCCTGAAGACCGAGCTCGCCATGGACATGGCCCTCATCGGGCGCGCGTCCGTCGCCGCCGTCGATGGCGGCGCAGTCCGGCGGGTGCTCTCGTCCCGGGATCCCGAGTATCCGGCGGAACGTCGTTCGCAGGGGCCCTGATCCGGCAGCGCTGCTCACCCCCGGCTGAGCTCCTCCCCGGGCCGCTTGCTCCGACCCGCACGTCGGTCGCCCGGGGAGCGGCAGAGGTAGTGGTCGGACAGGTGCGGCTCGAGTGACCTTCCACAAGGTATAACTCCCCGAGGCAAACAAGAGTCGACCAGGTGCGATGTCCTCACGACGGTCCGCCGGACGACGGGTCGGGGGACTAGTCGTGCTGCTCGGGGTGTGGCTCGCGCTGTCGGCCGCCCTTCCGGGAAGCCCCGTCCTCGCTGACGCGGCCGCGCATGCGGCGCCGACCGTCACTCCGGCCGCCGCCACGATGACGCTCAGCGCTGCGGGGATGACCCCCGCGGCGATCAGCCTGACCTGGACGCAGGAAACGCTGCTCGTTTTCTCTCAGTACACCATCGCCTACTCCACCACCGGCGCGACCGGGCCCTGGCAGACCGCCGGAACGATCGGGAGCGCGACGACCACGACATTTGTCGATGCCGGATTCGCGCCCTCCACGAACTACTGGTGGATGGTCACCGCGTCCGGGATCGGTTCGGAATCGTCCAACGTGCTGATGGTGACCCAACCGTCGAGCGCGTTCCTGAGCTACTCCCTCCTCAGCGCGACCGACCTGCAGTTCACCTGGACCAACAACGCGACGTACGCCGGCGGTCTGGCGTTCCAGTCGTACGTGGTCCTCGAGTCGGTCGGGGGCCACGTTCCCTCGGTGGCGGCCACCCTCACCTCCGTCGGAACCCGGTCCACCAGTATCTCGGGACTCTCGCCGGGATCGAGCTACTCGTTCTACCTCAACACCACCGATTGCTACGCCGGTTGCGGCGGTACGGGCCCCTCGCTCAGCCTCTCGGAGTCGAACTCGGTCACGTACGGGGCCCCCCTCCCGCTCTCGGCCAGCGTCTCCACGGTCCGCTCGAGCGTTGACGTGGGGCAGCCGGATACGTTCAGCTGCACGCCGTCCGGCGGCCAGTCCCCCTACTCCTTCGCGTGGGACTTCGGGAACGGCACCTTCGTCCCCGGCCAGCTCACGGTCAGCCAGGCGTTCCCCTCGGCGGGCGCGGTCACCATCACCTGCCAGGTGACCGACAACCAGTCCAGCGCGTACATGGCCGCGACGACCATCGTCGTGGCGCTCGATCCCACGCCGACCGCTTCGGCGAACCGGACAGCGGCGGATATCGGCCAGTCCATCGCCTTCAACTGCAGCGCGTCCGGCGGGTTCCCGCCCTACGCCTTTACCTGGAGCTTCGGGGACGGGGCCTCGGATTCCACGAGCGAACCGACCCATGTCTACGCGGCCGCCGGACAACGACTGGCGATCTGCACGGTCTCCGACGCCACCTCGACGACCGTGACCCGGTCGGTCGTTCTCACCGTGAGCCCGACGCTCCACGTTGTCGCGACGTCCAACTCCAACGCCGCCGCGCCCGGCACCAGCTTGACCTTCACGGCGACCCCCGCCAACGGATCCGGCAACTACAGTACGGTGACCTGGACGTTCGGGGACGGTACCTCGGCGAGCGGCACCACCCTTCGTCACCTTTTCTCCGCGGCCGGGAACTACACGGTCGAGGCGATGGTGGCGGACTCCAACGGTGGCCAGGCGACGGGGACCGTCCTCGTCGACATCTCTCCGTTGGCGGTCGTTCTCGGGACGAGCGCTCCGTCCTCGGCATCCCCGAACCAGCTGCTCACGTACTCGGCCACGGCCTCCGGCGGCGCCGGAGGTCCGTACAACTACACGTGGACCTTCGGCGACGGCACCACGGGATATGGAGCGCAGGTCACGCACAAGTTCGCCCAAACGGGCACGTACCATGTCACGCTCCAGGTGAGCGACCGGCTCGGCACGACGCACCTGACGACGCTGGGCGCGCTGACCGTCAGCGTCCCGCCGCCCGCCGCCCCCCTCGTGACCGCCCCGCTTCTCCTGGGCCTGGCCGCCCTCATCGGGCTCGTTGCCTTCGCTGTGGGGGTCGTCCTGCGGCGGCGGCGCAGCGACCAGGCGTACGCGGCGCTCGCCGGCCGGGTCCCGGTCACCGGCCCCGCGCGCACGGTCCGCGGGATCAAGGTCTGCCCGGTCTGCGGCGCCTCGAACGTCCCGGTCCGCAAGACCTGCGAGGCCTGTGGGGCGCCCCTGCGGGGCTCGCTGATCGGCTGAGCCGACGGCGGCCGCTCCCCCCTAGGGGGTCAGATTGGGGGACCGGTCACGATTGCCCGCAGGTTCGGGCGTCTCCTCCGGGGGCACGGGTTCCGGAGCACGTTGGGCTTCCTCGGGAAGGCCGGGCCCGATCGCACGGTCCTCGGGGTCGGTGACCCCCTTCGGGAAGAAGAACTCGTGCGTGTCGTACCGGCTCTCGTTCTTGCAGTTCGGGCACCGCTCGAGTATCCCGAGCATCTGGACCTTGCCGATGTCGACCTCCGCGTGGGCGATCCCGCTCGGGAAGGGGTGGCCGCAGGCGTGGCATTTCACGAACAACATCGCCATCGTTCGTCACCAGGAAATCTACCGGCTTCCATCGGTTTTTAGGGTTGTGGTACGCATCTAGGGCGGCTCCGCCACCTCCGGGAGAGGTCCGCACGGGATCGGGGGCGCGCGGGGCGCCCGGCGGGGGAAGTTCGACCGTCCCGAGAAGTCCCCCGCCGTGCCGTTAGGGCGAACCGTCGCCGCCCTTGCCCGAGAACTCCGGCGGGGTCTCGGACCACGCGGGGACGGCGTAGCAGTGGGGCCGGGCCTCGAGCTGGGCTCGCGCACGGCGTCGGCCGGCACGATACATCACGATCCCCACCCCGAGTGCCCCCGCGAGCGCGACGGCGAGAGGGAGGAGGATGACCCAGTTGCTGTTCCGGGCGCTGGATCCCGACGTGGCCGGGGCGGTGATGGGGACCGACCCGCCACCGCCGGAAGTCCCAGGGACGGTGACCGAGAGCCCGACGCCGGCGTTGAGACCGGAGCTGTCGGAGACGGTCACGCCGACCTGGAGGCTGCCGGCCGCGGTCGGGGTGCAGTTGAGGACCGACCCCGAATCCGGGCCGCAGACGCCCGAGGGGGCGCTCCACGCGTAGGTGAACGGCGCGACGCCGCCGGAGGCGATCGCGGTGAACGTGATCGGGTGGCCGACGGTGCCGGTCGAGGTCGAGGGGTGGATCGTCACGTTCAGCGGCGACAGTCGGACGGTGACCGGGACCTCCGCGGTGAGCGTCTGGGCGACGGAGTCGGTCACGGTCAGGCTCACCGAGTACGTGCCCGCGGTGCTGAAGGTGTGGCTGACGGTGGCGCCCGAGACGGGGGCGCTCCCATCCCCGAACTGCCAGGTGACATTGAACGGGCCGAGCCCGCCGGTGATCCCGGCGGAGAAGGAGACGGACGCGCCGGGGACCAGTAGCGTCGCCGCCGGCTCGAGGGTCGCCGTGAGCGGCGACAGCAGCAGCCACGTCGTCGTGTGGCCGCCGCCGAGGACGCCACCGAACAGCAACAGGTAGCCGTCGTTGGAGTCGTAGGCGGAAGCCGAGCCGTAGCGAGCGCCGGGAGAGACGGTCAGGTTGGCGGTGAGGGACTGCCACGTCCCGTTGGAGAACGACCAGGTATCGGACATCGCCGTGCCGTCCCACCCTCCGTAGAGGAGGAGCACCCCGCGCGTGGGGTCGTAGCTCAGCGTCGTGTTCGAGCGCGCCGCCGGCGCCGCAGCGAGGGTCGAGGTCAGGTTCGTCCAACCGTTGGTCGAGTACAGCCACGTGTCGGCGCAGTACGTACCGCAGGTCCCCGCCCCGCCGAACAGGACGGCGTAGCCGCTCGCCGGGTCGTAGGAGAGGACGCCCGCCGCCCGCGGCGCGGGGGCGAGGGCCGACGTGCTGGTGTGATTGACCCACAAGCCGCCCGCGAAGGTCCAGGTGTCCCCGAGTGATTGGCCCGTGGAGGCGGTCCCGCCGAAGACCACGACGGAATCGGACCCAGGGAGGTACGCCGCCTGCGCGAAGGACCGGGCCGGCGGTGTCGCAGTGAGTCCGGTCGCGATCGGGGCCCACGCGCCCGCCGAGAACCGCCAGGTGTCGTTGAGGGGCTGGCTGGCGCCCATGCCGCCGAACAGGACGAGGTACCCGTCCTGGGTGTCGTCGACGAACACCGCACCCTGGCGCGCCGGGGGCGCGGCGCTGAGCGAGGAGGTCAGGTTGGTCCAGAGCCCGTTCTGGTACTTCCAGGTGTCAGCGAGCGGACAGACGTGCCGGTTGCAGCCGCCGAAAAGGACGGTGTAGCCGTCCGAGGCGTCGTAGGCCAACGCGGCGGCCGACCGGAGCAGGGGGGAGGGCCCGGCGACGGGGGTGAGGCTGACCCAGCTGGCGTTGCCCGACACAGCGGCGGCGGCCACCGTAAGGTGGGACGGGGCGGCGAGCGGCGCGCCGGGCGCCGTCGAGGGGCCCGTGTGGGCGAGGAGGGTCGGTGCCGTGAGGGCGACCACCAGACCGACCAACAGGACCCATCCGCCACGGGCAAGCAGGCGAGCGGACGCGGGGGAAGCGCCCATACGTATCGATACGTACTCTTGGGAGAGCGCTTTAAAGGTTCCGGCTTATTTTGTACGCATGAATGCGCCAACCGACCCGGGATCAGCGCTTCCCGCACCGTTTGAGCAGCCGTTGCGGACCCTCGCTCAGGCAGAGCTGGACCTGGGACTCGGTCAGCCCGGATCCGCTCGCGATGCGGCGGGCGAGCTCCGCCGATACGAGTTGGTCCGGCGCGTGGGCGTCGGAGTCGACGACCACGCTGGCCTTGGCGGCGATCGCCCGCGCCGCGACGACCCCGTTGCCGAGCGAGTGACCGCGCCGAGCCGACAGTTCGAGCGTCTTTTCGTGGTCGTGAGCTAGCGCGGCGTCGGCCTCCGAGAGGAGGCCGGGGTGCGCGAGGAGATCGACGTCGGGAGCCTCGAGCGCCGCGTGGTTGGTCCCTTCGGGGACGGGCTCGACGACGGTCTCCCCGTGGACGATCACGATCTCGGCGCCCGCCCGACGCGCCCGCCGTGCGACCTCGGCGATACGACGAGGCGGGACCATGGAGATCTCGACGCCGATCAGGGTGACGAGGGCCGCCCCCTCCCACGCCCGGGCCTCCTGTTTTAGTCGCTCCAGGAGCGGGGCGGGATCTTCGAGACTGACGTGGTCGGTGATCGCTTGCGCGCGGTGCAGCAGCCGGTCGGAATGACGCCACATGTCCGTCGCCGAGGAGTCGCCGTCGGAAAGGTAGGTGTGCGCGTGAAAGTCGTAGCGCGGCGGTCGGACGGCCAGGGGCGGGGCGTCGGGCCAGTCCATGGTCCATCCAGTCCGCGCGAGCACTTGCCCTCTGCGCCACCCGGGTCGCCGCCCCGGCCAACGCTTTTGGCGGCCCCCGGCTCCGACGTTCGATGGATTTCAGATCATTGGAACGCGACGCGTGGTTCGCGCCGGGCGTGGCCGGGTCGTACGCCGCGGCCTTTCGGGACGTCGTCGGCCCGGCGATCCGCCCGCTCCTCGATTCCGCGTCGCTCCAGCCCGGTGACCGGCTCCTCGACGTCGCCTGCGGGCCGGGCCGCGTCGGCGCGATGGCCCAGGAGCTCGGTGCCGCTCCCATCGAACTCGACTTCTCCGCCGCGATGCTCTCGCTGGTACCGGCCGCGCTGCCTGACGCGCCGCGCGTCCGTGCCAGTGCGCTCTCCCTCCCGTTCGAAGATCGCTGCCTCGACGTAGTCGCCTCCAATTTCGGTCTGCTCCATTTCCCGGATCCCGAGCGGGCGCTGGCCGAGGCAGCCCGGGTGCTCCGCCCGGGAGGCCGTACCGCGTGGACGGTCTGGACCGAGGAGGCGTCGCTGTTCCAGGTCATCCCGCGGGCGGTCGGTGCTCTCGGGGTCGCCCCACCCCTACCGGACGGTCCGTCCTTCTTCCGCTACGGTCGGCCGGCCGAGCTGATCGCCGCGCTCGGTCGCGCGGGTTTCAGCGACGCCAAGTACCGGATCTTCAACTGGACGGCCGTACTCTCGGGGTCCGACGAGGTCTGGTCGATGTTCCAGGACGGGTCCGCGCGCACGCGGGCGACGTTGCGCGCCCTCGCTCCGGCCGATCGAGCCCGGGTCCGGCACCGCGTCGAGGAAGAGCTCGCACCGTTCCGCGTCGAGGATCGCCTGCGCTTCCCCACGCAGGCGGTCATCGGCTACGCGACGTGCCCGGGCGGCTGATCACGCGCCGGGCGTGCGGTCCATCACCGCGGCGAACGCGCGGGCCATCTCCACCGCCGTCGCCAGGTGACGCTGGGAGATCTGCTCGACGTTGACCCCGAGCGGTACTTCGACCCCGTCGGAGGCCGCTCCGACGAGGACCTGATTCCAGACCTCGAGCGCGTGGGCGATCGAACGCGGCCCGGCATCCCCGTCATCCCCGGTGAGCAGGACGTGCTCGGCGGCCTCAGGGATGTCCGCACCGAGCCACCGCACGAACTCCGCATCCCCCTCGTCGGCCACCGGCGCCACCGAGACGAGGATCGAGGCCGGCGTCAGGCCCGACTGGCGGCACAGCCGGTCGTACTCCCGAACCATCTTGCGGGTCGTCTCGGAGTCGAAGACGATCTGGGTCGTGAAGAACGAGGCACCACTGCGCGTCTTCTGCAACATCCGGTGCGCCTCCCCCGTGCGCTGCGGGATCGCGATGTTGCCGAGCCGTCCCCCGGCGGCCTCGAGGAGCGGGTGCGCGACCCGGTTGGCCTCGGTCACCGAGGGTCCGGGGTACGGGATGTAGCGGCTCGACCCACCGACAAGGACGAGGTGCTTGAGCCCCCGGGCCACGCTCTCGGCCACCCAGCGCTCGAGCTCTCCTGATGGGAGGTGGGCCACGACCTTGTTGATCACGACCTCGCGCGAGAGCTCGTCGGCGAGCTGCCGCGCGAACGGCCGCACGTCACCGGACCGGTAGTACGGGCGGCCGTCGTGGTTCTCGTCCACGAGCTCGGGCACATCGACCGCGTCGAGCCGGGCGATCCCCTGGAGACGGTCGACGACCTCGCGCCGATGCGCGGCGGACCGGGGCACGCTGGTCCGCGCGCTGGGCGGCACCGGTTCAAAGAAGAGTGGACGCCGCGCGAGCGCAGCAGTGAGGTCCCGGGCCATGGTGCGATGACCGTGCGACCGACAACGGGTTATCATCTTTCGTGGCGGCGCGAGGTTTGCGGCCGACGCAACGGGACCGGCGCCCTCGACAAACGCCCCGGATCAACTGAGACCGTCCCCAAGGGCTCATGCCCCATCACCGGCTATCCCGAGTCGTGCCGAGTCGGGGACGCCCGCGCGCGCCGCCTTCACTGGCCCGGGACGGCGATCCGCGCGCGCGCATCCATGTGGCCGCCGTCGGCTTCGAGGTGGAGCGCGTCACCCAGGCCATCCTCGAAGATCGGGCGGACCGGGTCTACCTGCTGACCCAGGCCGGCCAGGACGCGGCCCGCCCGTTCGTCGACGAGGTCTGCCGCCGGCTCGCGGTCCGGCCCGACCTCGATGTACGGGTCGAGGCGACCGCGATCTGGGATGTGTTCTCGACGCTCGGCACGCTCCGGCGGGTCTTCGAATCGGAGCGGCGCATGGATCGCCACGCGCGCGGCGTGGTCCCGTTACGGGTGAACGTCTCGACCGGAACGAAGATCACGGCGATCGCCGGCACCCTGGCCTGCATGCTCTGGCACGGAGAGCCGTACTACGTCCAGGTGAGCCGTTCGTGGTACTCCGGCCTCACTCCCAAGGTCCGCGCGGTCAACGACGTCGTGCGGCGGGTCGAGGCCGTCTCGGTCTACGAGCTGCGCGCGCCCGGGGGCGAGCTCGTGGAAGTGCTCGAATCGCTCGAGCGTCACGCGGGTTCGTTGCGAAAGCGCGACCTGATCCGGGAGCTCGGGCTCGACCACGCCCGCCCGGAGGACCAGGCGGACGCGTCCCGTCGGCGCAAGCGCAGCACAGTCGACTCCGCCACCGCCTCGAGCCCCTCGAGGGGAAGTGGGGGTTCGTCTCGACCGATCCCGGCGGCGCGCGAGGTCGGGTCACGCTGACGCCGCAGGGGCGACTGGCGCTGACGCTGTTCGGACGGCGCAGCCCGACGAATAAAGTCAATTAACCTATTTAAGTCTTAATAAGGTAAATACATCCCCGCCCATCGACTACCTGTGATGTCGGGCGGAACGGGCGGCGCGGTGTCAGCCGTGCCCGTCGATCGGACGCAGCGGGTGCACCAGGCGGCCTTCGGGTCGCAGCCGAAGCGCGTCGGATCGCCGGGGCGCCCGCCCGGCGTCGAACCCCCGTCGCGTCCGGGACCCCGCCCGTCGGGCGGGAGTCCATTGCCCGGCGCCCGCTAGGCTAAGTCGCCGGAACCATTGCGTCCGGAGGATGGGTCGCAGCCATCTGCGCGTCGACCTCGGCGTCGTACGACAGGGCCTCCACCTCGCGCTGGATTTCGGACTGAAACCGTTCGAG
>JAKIWD010000129.1 GCA_022750205.1 Thermoplasmata archaeon | reverse complement strand
TCTTGCCGAAGTCCATCGCCGGCCCCCGACCGCCGGGAAGCGTCGCCGTCGCGCTCGCGATGTAGGGGGTGAGCAGTACCCAGAGTACCTCGGCCGGTACCTGCAGGTACGGGCTGACCACGGGAGATCCGCCCTACGGCTCCCGGACGAACCGCTCGATGGTCCGGGCCACGCCGGCGATCAGGGCCGGGTCGGCGCTCTCCTCGGCCTGGTGGATGTTGGCCATGCGGTCCATTCTCCCGAAGACGATCGCCGGCAACGGGTCACCGGACGCCGTCTTCAGCACGCCGAGCGCGCTGGCGTCCGTCCCACCGTATTCCCCGAAGATTCCGTGCGCGGCGAGCGTTTCGGTGAGGATCCGCTCCAACCGCAGGAGCGCGGGATGATCGAGCGGCAGGGCGTACCCGCCCCGACAGCGCGCCGCGGGCGCGTCGACGTGGGCGGGGGTGCCGTACGAACGGATCCACCCGTCGGCCCATCCCTGGAACTGCGCCAGCCCGTCCGCGAGGGCCATCTCGGGGGGGAGTCGCAGGTCGATCGCGAAGTTCGCCTGGAGGGGGGGTGTGCCGTCGATCCAACCCCCTTTGAGGCCGTGGCGAAGGAGAGCGAGCGCGGCCGGCACGGGGTTGTGGCCGCGGTGCGGGTAGCCCCCGTGCGCGCTCTGGCCGATGACCGAGATCGCCGGCGCTCCGGGGGGGATGTGCAACTCGCTCGCTCCGGCCGCGGTGACCCGGAACGGGGATTCGACCCCGGCGCGTGCGCGCGCCAAGAGGGTGCCGGCGTGATCGGGACCCGGGGCGAAGACGAGCGTCACGGACTCCGCGATCTGATTGGCCGCGTCGGTCTCCGCGTGCGCGAGGAGGAGTTGGCCCGGGCGAGCCGTGGCGTCGGCGGCCCGGGCGTCGAACCGAGTGACGGTCGCTCGACCGGTGATGACGGGTTCGGGGGCGCCGTGGTCCGGCCAGTCTGGCGACGGGTAGACGGAGCGCCACCGGCGGACCCGTTCGTGCAACCCGACCAACGCCTCCCCCAGATCGACGATCGCCAGCAGTCCGACGGCCGCATCGAACGTCGCATCCAAGAACGCGGCACCCGAGGAGCTCGCCGTAGCGTGGGGACTCCCATCGGGAATGAGCGCGACGTCCCGAGCAGGAAACGGTGCGGGTCGCCCTCGGGCAATGCCTGGTCGTGCTCCTTCATCGGCTCGATACCGCCGGCGCCCCCGGTCTCTTCGTCGCAGCAGACCAAGAGGCGGACGTTCCGGGGGGGCGCGGGGCCGCTCGTCAGTCGCTTCAGGGCGAGGAGGGAGCCGATGACCCCGCTGCCGAGGTCGTCATTCGCGCCGCGACCGAAGAGCCGGCCGTCGCGCCAGCTCAGGGTGTGCGGAGGGCTCTTCCAACGGGTCAACTGTTCGGCCGGTATCGGCACGACGTCGTAGTGGGCGAGGATCAGCACGCGCTCGGTCGCCCCGACGTCGAGGTCGACGATGAGGTTGGGCCGGCGGCCCCCGGGCAGGGGCGGATGCCCCGGTACATCGAGGGTCGGGTCGAACCGACGGGTCGTGAGGCCCCATTCCCGCGCGGCTCGCTCGATGCGGGCGATCGCCGCTCCGTAGTGAGGCTTCTCGTACCGGCCGCTCGTGGGGTCTTCGAGGTTGGTCGGCGCGAGGGCGACGAGCTCGGCGAGCAGCTGCAGCGCCTCGGGGTCGCCGAGTGCGGCGGCCGCCGCCTCCATCCCCGCGTCCGCCGGTTCCGCCTCGCCCACGTCGCCGCCTCAGCGCGTGGCCAAGAGGACCACGAGCGATCCGGCCACGAGGAGAAGGAACGTGGTGAGCAGGGCGTTGGTGAACATCGACACCGTGTCCCCCAATGAGGTCAAAAGGCGAGCGGTCCACGCCGGGCCGAGCACCGGTACGGCGGGGATCGGGACCGAACCGGCGCGTACTTCCACGGCGGTCAGGTCCGCGACGGCTGCCTGGGTGGCGAGGCGGACCTCCGTGATGAGTCGGTCGATCGGGATCCGCTCGCCGACCGGATTGATCCCTCCGTCGACCTCGTGGACGACGTGGTTGTCCGTCGTCATCACCTCGGCGGCGTCGACGATCCCGCGCAGGCCGTCCAGGATCGGCTGGCGCAGACCCTGGAGCAGGTTGTTGCCGTCGATCAGCACGTAGGCGGTCGTCGTCCCCGCGGCTCGGACGACGAGGGCGCGTATGCCGTGGGGACCGATCCCGTCGGACCCGATCGAGTAACCCTCCCGGACCGCGACGCCGGCCTCGATCGTCGAGGGTCGGGACTGGGCGGTGGCGGCGGCGACCGCGGCGCGCACATCCGCCACCAGCTGCGTTGCGGCCGGCGTGCCGTAGATCAGGTCGCCCTGGTCCTCCACGTACGAGTTGTGGGCATCGATCAGCGCCAGCGGATGCGGGGGCGGATGTTCCCGATACAGGAGGTCGGCAAGCGAAAAATCGATGTCATCGGTCGGAGCCGGGGCCTGCGTCACGAGAACGACCGTCGCATCTCCGAGCACCTGCGCGCGCGCCAGTCCGCCAGTGCGCGCCGCGACCAGCGGGCTGGCCGCGGTATTGCTCGAGTGCGGGAGCTCTCCCAGCAGCCGGCGCGCGGCGGCTCCGACCTGGCGGACCTCCGCACCGGTCGGGAGGTCGAGGTCGTGATTGCAGGGCGTGTGCGGGACGAGGACGGTCCCGGCGTCCGGCCCGAGCAGTTCGGCGAGCTTGCGCGGCAGGTCGCTGGCCCCGAGCGCGGCGAAGGGACCGGGGTGGACCGTGGGGAGCGCGAGGGTCGCCTTGACCCGCGCCCCGACGAGGAAGCAGACGAGCGTGACCCTCAGGTCGGCAGGAATGGCGAACCGCCGGAAGAATCCCTCGATCGTTTCCGTCGCGGCCGGGTCGTGGCCGCTGACGTGGTCAAGTAGGGGCCGGATCAGGGAAACCCCTGAAGTGGAGAATTCCCGGCGCATCGGGCGGTCCGCCGCTCGGAGCAGGAGCGCCGCGGAGGCGAACCCGAGGAGCAGATAGATCAGCGCCGTGATCCCCAGCGTCCACGTGGGTGGGTAGAGCACGAACACCCCGGCCACGGCGACCACCGGCTGGACGAGCGCCGGCGGCAGCGAGCGCAGGTGGCTGGCGCGCGATACCCCGAACAGGGAAAGATGGCGGAACCAAAGGACCGGCCCTTGCACGAGGAGGAGGACCGCGGCGATCGGGACGGAGGCCACCGACGGCAGGGGCGTCAGCAGTCGCCAGACGACCAGCACGGGAACGGTCAGCGCGCTGACCATGAACACGAGATACATCCCGCGGCGGGGGGCGAGCCTTCCCCCGAGCGCCGCCGCGAGCGGAGTGGTCAGGACGAGCCCGGCGATCGCCGGCAGCACGAACGCGAGCAGGAGTCCCCGCAGGAACGGCTCGGGCCACCCGGCGGGCACCCAGACGAGGGTGGCGAGCACCGGGAGCAGCACCGCGATCCCCAGCGCGGCCGCCGCTCGCGGCGGGGCGCGCAGGATGTACCGCTGGATCGTCTGCACTCGCGGCTTCGGTCGGGCGGACGGCGGAGGCGGGCTAACTGCCACGCGTCCTCCGAACCTCGGCCAGGATGTCGTGGAACCCCCGCCCCAGCCCCTCCTCTTCCGTGACGGTGCCCGTCACGAGGACCTGGGCGCCCGCCTCGAGCAAGGTGCGCGCGTCCGCGCCCGTGCGGATCCCACCCCCGACGATCACTGGGACGGATACCACCTCGCGGACCGCTCGCACCATCGCGGCCGGGACCGGGCTCGGCGCGCCGGAGCCCGCTTCGAGGTAGACCATCCGCATGCCGAGGTACTGGGCGGCGAGGGCGTACCCTTGCGCCAGCGCCAGGTCCTCGCGCGGGACGACGTCCACGCGGCCGACCTCGCCGACCTTCATCCCCGGGGCGATCACGAGGTAGCCCATCGGGATCGGTTCCAGGCCCATCGTCCGGATGGCCGGGGCCGCCCGCGCGTGGACTCGGATCACCAGGTCGAGGTTGCGCGAGTTCAGCAGGCTCATGAAGAGCACCGCATCGGCGGCCGGCGTCAACGACGAGGGACCTTCGGGGAAGATCACCACCGGTACGGTGACCGCGCGCTTGACGGCCTTGGCCGTCGAATCCATGCCCTGGGGCGAAATTCCCGTAGACCCCCCGAGGAGGATGACGTCGGAGCCGAGGGCGACCGCACCGGCCGCGACCTCCGCGGCCCGTTCACCGCCCGACTTCTCGGGATCGATGAGCGTGAAATGCACGGCTCCGGCGGCGAGCCGGGTCGTGAGATACTCGAGCACCCGTCCCATGCTCGGCCCCTTAACGGAAGGCCGTCGCCAGGAAGGCCAGCAGGGCGACGCTCATCGCTCCCTTGCTGAGGGTCTGTCCGCGGTGGAGCTGACGGGGGAGCGACGCGACCGAGGCGACGAACAGGGCATCGGCCGCAACGACCAGCGCCAGATACATAATTGCGGCGGCCGAGCCCCAGGGCAGGAACGTCAGCACCGGCACCGGGCTGAGCGCGATCGCGCCGGCGACGGCCAGCCGGGCCGCTACGGCGGACAGTCCCATCCCGTACACCCGCGGGAGGGTCAGGCGTCCGACGTCGCCCTCGGCATCCTCCATATCCTTGATGATCTCCCGGCTGAGCGTCGCAAGGAAGGCGAGGACGGCGAACACGGCGACCACCGCGGTCTCTCCCACGGCCGCGGCCCCGTAGAGGAACACCGCGGCGGTGAGGTACGCGACGAGCGCATTCCCCGGGAGTCCGCGGGACTTCCAACGGAACTCGTAGGCCAATACGGCGGTAAGGGCCGTCGCCAGGATGACCGGGACCCACGGGTGCGCCAGCGCGATCGGAACGATGAGCAGGACCGAGAACACGAGCAGGCCGATCACGAGTCGCCGGGCGGATCCCATCGAGATCGCTCCGGTGACCAGCGGGCGATCTGGGTGGTTGACGCGGTCCGACTCGCGGTCGCGCAGGTCGTTCAGTACGTTACCGCCCGCGGTGACGCAGGCGGTCGATGTGGCCGCCAATAACAACGCGACGAAGACGGCGGCGCCCCCACCCAGGCCGGCCCCCCTCGCCGCGAACCCACCGACCAGCGTCCCGGCGAACGAGACGACGGTGTTGTTCAGGCGGATCAGGCGCAGAAGCGGATGCACTCGGGCCGATGGTCGGGCGGCCGCCATAACCGTTTCGTCGAACCGTCGTTCCCCGACTCGGTCATTATAAGTCCAGTCGCCTCGGCGGGCCCGTGCCGGTCACGCTGGGTGCACCGTCCTCCGTGGTCCGCTTCCGACTGGGCAACGGTCTCCGCGTGCAGCTCGCTCCGGTCCCCGACAGCCCGACCACGAGCGTCTGGGTCTGGTATCGGGTCGGTTCCAAGAACGAGTGGCCCGGAGTCACCGGCGCCTCGCACTGGGTCGAGCACATGCTCTTCCAGGGGTCGCCCAAGTATGGCAAGGGCGCGATGGACCGCGCGATCATCGAGGTCGGTGGTGAGCTCAACGCGTTCACCGACACCGATTTCACGGCGTACTTTACCACCGTGCCGCGCGAACACGTCGACCTCCCGCTCGACATCGAGTCGGACCGGATGACTCGGGCGCTGTTCGACCCTCCCGAGGTCGAGCGCGAGCGGACCGTCATCCGCTCCGAGCGGGAGGGGAACGAGAACTGGCCCGAGTTCCGGGTCGAGGAGGAGCTGTACCACCTCGCCTATCGCACGCACCCCTACCGTTGGGATGCCCTGGTGTTGCCGGGCGACATCCTCGCCCTCACCCCGGACGATCTGG